>NZ_DASUFR010000213.1:0-33899 GCF_036274455.1 Nocardioides sp.
CGCGGGACCAGATACTGAGCCCGACGGCCGCGCCGGAGAGCGATCTCGAGGGCCTTGCGCCCGCAGCTCGAGCTCGGGGTTTGGCACACAACGGGTGATGGACGCAGGTTGCCTACCTCCCTAGGTTGGGGGAGTGCCTCAGGATCCCCGGCCCGGTATCGACGGACCCGGCAGCGACGCACTGCTGCGCGCCGGCCGCTTCTTCACGCGCTGGGACGAGACCGACGACGGACGCGCCGTCTTCCGGGAGGGGGGCCGCGCTGGCGACGTGTTCTACCGCGACCGGTGGAGCCACGACAAGGTGGTGCGCTCGACGCACGGCGTGAACTGCACCGGCTCGTGCTCGTGGAAGGTCTACGTCAAGGACGGGATCATCACCTGGGAGAGCCAGGAGACCGACTACCCGTCGGTCGGCCCCGACCGCCCGGAGTACGAGCCCCGCGGCTGCCCGCGCGGCGCCGCCTTCTCCTGGTACACCTACTCGCCGACCCGGGTGCGCTACCCCTACGCGCGGGGCGTGCTGGTCGACATGTTCCGCGAGGCGAGGGACCGGCTCGGCGACCCGGTGCTCGCGTGGGCAGAGATCGTCAACGACCCCGACAAGCGGCGCCGCTACCAGCGGGCCCGCGGCAAGGGCGGCCTGGTCCGGGTCAGCTGGCGCGACGCCGTCGACATGGTCGCGGCCGCACACGTGCACACCATCAAGACCCACGGCCCGGACCGCTGCACGGGCTTCTCGCCGATCCCCGCGATGTCGATCGTCTCCCACTGCGTCGGCACCCGGTTCATCCAGCTCATCGGCGGGGTCATGACCTCGTTCTACGACTGGTACGCCGACCTGCCGGTGGCCAGCCCCCAGGTGTTCGGCGACCAGACCGACGTGCCCGAGTCGGGCGACTGGTGGGACGCGACCTACCTGGTGATGTGGGGCTCCAACGTCCCGGTCACCCGCACCCCCGACGCGCACTGGATGACCGAGGTCCGCTACCGCGGCACCAAGGTCGTGACGGTCAGCCCCGACTACGCCGACAACACCAAGTTCGCCGACGAGTGGATGCCTGCCCAGGCCGGGACCGACGCGGCGCTCGCGATGGCCATGGGGCACGTGCTGCTCAAGGAGTTCTTCGTCGACCGGCGTACTCCCTTCTTCGTGGACTACGCCCAGCAGTTCACCGACCTGCCGTTCCTGGTCCGGCTCGAGGAGCACGAGGCCGGCGGGCTCGTCCCGGGCAGGTTCCTCACCTCCGCCGACCTGGGCGCAACGGCGCCCGAGGACACGTGGAAGACCGTCCTCGTCGACGGCGCCACCGGGCAGCCGGTGGTGCCGAACGGCTCCATGGGCTTCCGGTACGCCGACTCCGGCAAGGGCCGCTGGAACCTCGACCTCGAGGGAGTGTCGCCGACCCTCACCCTGGCCGGTGAGGGCAGCGAGGCGACCGAGGTGCTGCTGCCGGCGTTCGTCGAGGCCGACGGCACCGGCTCGGTGCTCCGGCGCGGCGTCCCGGCGCGCCGGGTCGGCGGTCACCTGGTCACCACCGTCTTCGACCTGATGCTGGCGCAGTACGGCGTGGCCCGCGACGGGCTCCCGGGGGAGTGGCCGGCCGGCTACGACGACGTGAGCACGCCCTACACCCCCGCCTGGCAGGCCGAGCGCACCAGCGTGCCCGCCGAGCAGTGCATCCGGGTGGCGCGGGAGTTCGCGCGCAACGCCGAGGAGTCCGGTGGCCGGTCGATGATCATCATGGGCGCCGGGATCTGCCAGTGGTTCCACGGCGACGCGACCTATCGCGCGGTCCTGGCGCTGCTGATCCTGACCGGGTCGATGGGCCGCAACGGCGGCGGCTGGGCGCACTACGTCGGGCAGGAGAAGTGCCGCCCGATCACCGGCTGGATCTCGCTGGCCAACGCCCTGGACTGGAGCCGGCCACCGCGGACCATGGCCGGCACGTCGTTCTGGTACATGCACACCGGCCAGTGGCGCAACGACGGCTACTCCGCCGACTCGCTCGGCTCGCCGCTGGCCCGCGGCCACCTCAGGGGCAAGCACACCGCCGACGTGATCGCCGAGTCGGCGCGGCTGGGCTGGATGCCCTTCTACCCGCAGTTCTCCGCCAACCCCCTCGACGTCGCGGAGCAGGCGCAATCGGCGGTGGACGACGGACAGGCTGCCGATGTGGCGTCGTACGTCGCGGGCGCGCTCGAGGACGGCACCCTCACCTCGGCCATCGCCGACGTCGACGCGCCCGAGTCGTGGCCGCGCACGCTCGTGCTGTGGCGCTCCAACCTCTTCGGTTCTTCTGCGAAGGGCAACGAGTACTTCCTCAAGAACCTCCTCGGCACCCACCACAACGTGCTCGGCGCCGAGAACCCGGAGGCCCCGCGGCCGAGCGAGGTCGCGTGGCACGACGAACCGCCCGAGGGGAAGCTGGACCTGCTGGTCTCCGCCGACTTCAGGATGACCTCGACGACGCTGCTCTCCGACGTCGTCCTCCCTGCCGCTACCTGGTACGAGAAGCACGACCTGTCCTCGACCGACATGCACCCGTTCGTGCACGCCTTCAGTCCGGCGATCGACCCACCGTGGGAGGCGCGCACCGACTTCGAGGCGTTCCACGCGATCGCGCAGCGGCTCTCGGAGCTCGCCAAGGACCACCTCGGAACCCGGCGCGACCTGGTCGCCGTGCCACTCCAGCACGACACGCCGGGCGAGACCCCGCGCGATCCCTACGACACCCGGCCGGTCTATGCCGTGGTCGAGCGCGACTACACCGCGGTCGCGGAGAAGCTCGCGACAGTCGGGCCGCTCGCCGACACGCTCGGTTTCACGGTCAAGAACGTCACCTATCGGCTCGAGGAGCAGGTGGCCGCGCTGGCGCGCACCAACGGCGTGATGTCGAGCGGCGCCGGCGCGGGGCGGCCCGCGATCGAGACCGACCGGCACCTCGCCGAGGCGATCCTGCGCTTCTCCGGCACCACGAACGGTGCACTCGCCCTCCAGGGCTTCCGCACCCTGGAGGAGCGGGTCGGCAGGACCCTGCACGACCTGGCCGAGGGGTCGGAGGAGAAGCGGATCAGCTTCGCCGACACGCAGGCGGCGCCGGTGCCGGTGATCACCTCGCCGGAGTGGTCGGGCTCGGAGACCGGCGGTCGCCGCTACGCGCCGTTCACCGTCAACATCGAGCGGCTCAAGCCGTTCCACACCCTGACCGGCCGGATGCACTTCTACCTCGACCACGACTGGATGACCGACCTGGGCGAGGCGCTGCCGACCTACCGGCCACCCCTCGACATGCAGCGGCTCTTCGGCGAGCCCGCGCTCGGGCCGGACGGGACGCTGCAGATCACCGTGCGCTACCTCACTCCGCACTCCAAGTGGTCGATCCACTCCGAGTACCAGGACAACCTGTTCATGCTCTCGCTCTCGCGGGGCGGACCGACGGTCTGGATGAGCCCGCAGGACGCCGGTGCGATCGAGGTCCACGACAACGACTGGGTCGAGTGCGTCAACGTCAACGGCGTGCTGGTCGCGCGTGCGATCGTCACCCACCGGATGCCGCGCGGGGTCGTCTACGTCTACCACGCGCAGGAGCGCACGATCGACGTTCCGAGGTCCGAGGCGACCGGCCGGCGAGGCGGCATCCACAACTCCGTGACCCGGCTGCTGGTCAAGCCGACCCACCTGATCGGCGGCTACGCCCAGCTGTCCTACACGTTCAACTACCTCGGTCCCACCGGCAACCAGCGCGACATGGTCACGACCATCCGCAAGCGCTCGCAGGAGGTGCAGTACTGATGTCCGAGCGACGCTCGCGCAGCGAGCGCAGCGAGCTGGGCGACCGGAGCGAGGAGGTCGAGCCTGTCGAGACCACCGCAGCCCTCGCAGGGTCGCAACCGCGAGCGGTCGGGCGGGTGCCTGGGCTGCGGGGATCTCGACAGGCTCGATCGGCGGTGGTCGGGCGGGTGCCTGGGCTGCGGGGATCTCGACAGGCTCGATCGGCGGCGGTGGCGGGAGGAATCGACTGATGCGCGTGATGGCCCAGATGGGCATGGTGATGAACCTCGACAAGTGCATCGGGTGCCAGACCTGCTCGGTCACCTGCAAGCAGGCGTGGACCAACCGCGCGGGCACGGAGTACGTGTGGTTCAACAACGTCGAGACCCGGCCCGGGCAGGGCTACCCGCGACGCCACGAGGACCAGGAGCGGTGGAAGGGCGGCTGGGAGCTCAACCGGCGCGGGCGGCTGCAGCTCAGGACCGGCGGGCGGCTACGGCGGTTGCTCTCGATCTTCGCGAGCCCGGTCCAGCCGGAGCTCAAGGACTACTACGAGCCGTGGACCTACGACTACAAGACGCTGGTCGAGGCGCCGCTCGGTGACGACTTCCCGGTCGCCCGGCCCAAGTCGCTGATCACCGGTGAGGACACCAAGGTGACCTGGTCGGCGAACTGGGACGACAACCTCGCCGGCGCCTCGGAGCTGGGCCACCTCGACCCGATCGTCCAGCGGGTCCGCAAGGAGTCCGAGGACCGGATCAGGTTCGAGTTCGAGCAGACCTTCATGTTCTACCTGCCGCGGATCTGCGAGCACTGCCTCAACCCGTCGTGCATGGCCTCCTGCCCCTCGGGCGCGATCTACAAGCGCTCCGAGGACGGCATCGTGCTCGTCGACCAGGACCGCTGCCGCGGCTGGCGCCAGTGCATCACCGGCTGCCCCTACAAGAAGATCTACTTCAACCACAAGTCGGGCAAGGCCGAGAAGTGCACGTTCTGCTACCCCCGCGTGGAGGTCGGCATCCCGACCGTCTGCTCGGAGACGTGCGTCGGCCGGCTGCGCTACCTCGGGCTCTTCCTCTACGACGCGGATGCCGTCACCGCGGCCGCCTCGGTGACTGACGAGAAGGACCTCTACGAGGCGCAGATGGAGCTCCTCCTCGATCCCGAGGACCCGCAGGTGGTCGCTGCCGCCCGCGAGCAGGGGATCCCGGAGGACTGGCTCGAGCACGCGCGCCGGTCGCCGGTCTACGCGCTCGCGAAGAAGTACCGCGTCGCACTGCCCCTGCACCCGGAGTACCGCACGATGCCGATGGTCTGGTACGTCCCCCCGCTCTCGCCGGTGGTCGACCTGCTCTCCGAGCAGGGCCACGACGCCGAGGACCGCGACGTGCTCTTCGGCGCCATCGAGTCCCTGCGGATCCCGGTCGAGTACCTCGCCGAGCTGTTCACCGCCGGCGACACCGACGTCGTCGACGGCGTGCTGCGCAAGCTGGCCGCGATGCGCGCCTACATGCGCGGCATCAACCTCGGCCGCGAGCCCGACGGGTCCATCCCCGAGTCGGTCGGGATGACCGAGGAGTCGATGTACGAGATGTATCGGCTGATGGCGATCGCGAAGTACGACGAGCGCTACGTGATCCCGAAGGCGCACGTCGAGCAGGCCCACGACCTGGAGGAGCTCGGTTGCTCGCTCGACTACGACGAGGGTCCCGGCATGTACGGCTCCGGCTCCTTCGGGGAGGCCAGCGGCCGTCCGGTGCCGGTCGCGGTCGAGACCTTCCACGCGCTCAGGCAGCGGCAGACCACCGACGAGCCGGCCAGCAGCGAGGAGCTCCGGGGCCGCGTCAACCTCCTCAACTGGGACGGCAACGGCGCGCCGCCGGGCCTCTTCCCACCGAAGCACGAGGAGCACTCGTCGTGAGGGCGCGGGTCGTCCGGCAGGCCGCGTCCCACCTGCTCGCCTATCCCGACCAGCCGCTCCTGGACCGGGTGCCTCTCATCCGGGCGGCGCTCGCCGAGCAGCGGGTCGGCTCGTTCGACGAGCTCCTCGAGCACGTCGAGCGCACGCCACTGGCGCAGCTCCAGCAGCAGTACGTCGAGGTCTTCGACCTCTCGCGCCGCCACGCGCTCTACCTGTCCTACTGGACCGACGGCGACACCCGTCGCCGTGGCGAGGTGCTGGCCGCCTTCAAGCAGCGCTACCGCGACAGCGGCTTCCTCGTCGACACCTCCGGCGAGCTGCCCGACTACCTGCCGATGGTGCTCGAGTACGCCGCGGTAGCCGACCCTGAGGGGGGCGAGGCGCTGCTGCGGGAGTACCGCCCCAGCCTCGAGCTGCTGCGGATCGGGCTGGAGGAGGACGGCACGCCGTACGCCGCGGTCGTGGCCGCGGTCTGCGCGACGCTACCGGGCCCCTCGCCCAAGGACCGGGCCGCCGTCCAGGCGCTGGTCGGCGGGCCCCCGGTCGAGTCCGTCGGCCTCGAGCCCTACCTCATCAACGGTGACCCGCGACTGCTCCCGATGGCGGGACGTCGATGAACACCCTGCTCTGGGGGGTGCTGCCCTACCTGGTGATCGCCACGCTGGTGCTCGGGACGATCTGGCGCTACCGCTACGACAAGTTCGGCTGGACCACGCGGTCCTCGCAGCTCTACGAGTCGCGGCTGCTGCGGATCGGTTCGCCGCTGTTCCACTTCGGCATCCTCGTGGTGCTCATCGGCCACATCGGCGGGCTGGTCATCCCCGAGAGCTGGACGGAGAAGGCCGGCATCTCCGAGCACCTCTACCACGTCAACGCGCTTCTCATCGGCGGCCTCGCGGGCTTCTGCACGCTCGTCGGCATCGTCATCCTCATCGTCCGGCGGCGGACCTCGGGCCCGGTCTTCATGGCGACCACCGTCAACGACAAGGTGATGTACGTGGTGCTGGTCGGCGCGATCGTCTTCGGCCTCTGGACCACGCTCGTCGCGGTGGGCGCCGGCTCGGAGGCGCACAACTACCGCGAGACCGTCTCGCCGTGGTTCCGCTCGATCTTCCGGCTCAACCCCGACGTCGACGCGATGGCCTCGGCGCCCGTCCAGTTCAAGGTGCACACGCTGGTCGGGCTGCTGCTGTTCGCGACGTGGCCCTTCACCCGGCTCGTCCACGCGTTCACCGCGCCGGTGCACTATCTCTTCCGCCCCTACATCGTCTACCGGAGCCGCGACGCGCGGACCCCGGCGCCCACCGGGCGGCCCCGCGCGGGCTGGAGCCCGGTCGGCACCACCGACCGCGACCGGACCAACAGGTGAGCGACGCCCGCGCGGCGCCGGACCTGGGCCACGGCCAGGCGAAGAACCTCGCCCTGGCGACCCTGGCCTTCGCGGTCAGCTTCTGGGCGTGGAACATGATCGCGCCGCTCGGTGTCCGCTACACCGAGGACCTCGGCCTCTCCTCCGGTCAGAAGTCGCTGCTGGTGGCGACGCCGGTGCTGGTCGGCTCGCTGGGCCGGATCCTGTCCGGCGCGCTGACCGACCGGTTCGGCGGCCGGCTGATGTTCACGGTCCTGCTGCTCGCGACCGCGCCGTTCGTGCTGCTGGTCGCGCTCGCCGGGAACAGAGACTCCTTCGGGCTGCTGCTGCTCTTCGGCTTCTTCCTCGGCATCGGCGGCACGACGTTCGCGGTCGGCATCCCGTTCGTCAACGCGTGGTACCAGGCGGACCGGCGCGGGTTCGCGACCGGCGTGTTCGGGGCCGGCATGGGCGGCACCGCGCTCTCGGCGTTCTTCACCCCGCGCTTCGTCGACTGGTTCGGCTACGGCGTCACACACCTGATCGTCGCGGCGGCGCTGGTGGTGGTTGCGTTCCTGGTCTGGACGACGATGCAGGACTCGCCGGCGTGGGTGCCGAACACCAACCCCGTGGTCCCCAAGCTGGCCGCGGCGATGAGGCTCGCGGTGACCTGGCAGATGTCCTTCCTGTACGCCGTTGCCTTCGGCGGCTTCGTCGCGTTCTCGACCTACCTGCCGACCTACCTCAAGGACGTCTACGACTTCGACCTGACCCAGGCCGGCACGCGGACGGCGGGCTTCGCGCTCGCCGCGGTGGTCGCCCGGCCGATCGGCGGCGTGCTCTCGGACCGGCTCGGGTCGCGCCCCGTCGCGGCGGTGGCCTTCGGCGGTGCGGCCGTGCTGGCCGTGGTCGTGTCGCTGCAGCCGGAGCCCGAGGTGCCGGCCGGCCTCTCCTTCGTGGCGCTCGCGGCGTTCCTCGGCCTGGGGACCGGGGCGGTCTTCGCCTGGGTCGCGGAGATGGCACCCAAGGAGCGGGTCGGCAGTGTCGCGGGCATCGTCGGTGCCGCCGGCGGCCTCGGCGGCTTCTTCCCACCGCTGGTGATGGGCGCGACCTACGACGAGGCCGACCACAGCTACACCGTCGGGCTGCTCCTACTCTGCGCCACCGCGGTGGTGGCCATGGTCTACACGCTGTTCGGCGTCCGCCGGCGCACTCCTGCGACCTGACTCCCGCCCATCCCGCGCCCCCGGGTGAGGCCCTGCTCACAATCGGCTATTCGGTGTTGCTAAGTACGAGTACTTAGCGCTACTGTGTACTGGTAGTCAACAAGACTATGTACCACTAGTCAGCACCACCGAGTAGCTGAGAGGACGTGCTCCATGGGCAAGCAGGCGACCGAGATGCTCAAGGGGACGCTGGAGGGCATCGTGCTGGCCATCCTGGCCGGCCGGCCCGCGTACGGCTACGAGATCACGGCCTGGCTGCGGGAGAAGGGCTTCTCCGACATCGCCGAGGGGACCGTCTACGCCCTGCTCGTCCGGGTCGAGCAGCGCGGCCTCGTGGACGTGGAGAAGGTCCCGTCCGAGAAGGGGCCGCCACGCAAGGTCTACTCCCTCAACGACCGCGGACGCGACTACCTCGAAGAGTTCTGGAGGACCTGGAGCTTCCTCGCAGAACGACTGGAACAGCTCCGCGAAGGAGGCCGATAACCATGGCCGCGAAATGGATCGAGCTGGTCACCGGATCGCTCGAGCACAAGAAGCAGTACCGGCAGTACAAGGCCCGCATCCAGGCCCTGCCCGAGCCCTACCACGCCGTCGCCACCGCAGTGCAGCGATACCTCACCTACTACGCCGGGGTCACCGACGGGGAGACCCTGGTGAAGATGTTCGGCGACCTCGCCGACCTCTGGGAGCGCGCCGCGGCCGACCGGACGCCGGTGCGCGCGATCCTCGGCGAGGACCCGGTCGAGTTCGCCGAGACCTTCGCGCAGGCCTACACGGGCAGGCAGTGGATCGACAAGGAGCGGGCTCGCCTGACCCAGGCGGTCGACGAGGCCGAGCGGGGCGAGCAGTCGTGACCGTCGACGCGACCATCCGCGTGGACGGCCTGGAGAAGTCCTACCAGGCGCTGGACGTGCTGCGCGGGGTGGACCTCGAGGTCGAGCGCGGCAGCATCGTCGCCCTGCTCGGCTCGAACGGCGCCGGCAAGACCACGCTGGTCAAGATCCTGTCCACCCTGCTCCAGCCCGGTGGCGGGTCGGCGAGCGTGAACGGCTTCGACGTCGTCACGGAGGCGGCGCAGGTGCGGGAGTCGATCAGCCTCACCGGGCAGTTCGCCGCCGTGGACGAGACCCTCACCGGGCGGGAGAACCTCGTGCTCGTCGCCCGGCTGCGCCACCTGGCCGACCCCGGACGGGTCGCCGACGGCCTGCTGGCCCGGTTCCAGCTCGCCGACGCGGCGGACCGGCGCGTGTCGACGTACTCCGGAGGGATGCGCCGCCGTCTCGACATCGCCATGAGCCTCAGTGGGAACCCGCCGGTGATCTTCCTGGACGAGCCGACCACCGGCCTCGATCCGCAGGCGCGGGTCGAGGTGTGGCAGGCCGTCAAGGAGCTCGCCGGGCGGGGGACCACGGTGCTCCTCACCACGCAGTACCTCGACGAGGCCGAACAGCTGGCCGACCGGATCGCGATCCTCCACGAGGGCCGGATCATCGTCAACGGCACCCTCGCCGAGCTCAGGCAGCTGCTCCCGCCGGCCGAGGTCGAGTACGTCGAGAAGCAGCCGACGCTCGAGGACGTCTTCTTCGCCGTCGTCGGCGACCGCGGCGGCGAGCCCGCTGCGGCCGGCCCGATCGGCATCGACAACTAGGGGAACCACCATGACAACGCACTTCTTCAGCGACACGACCACCCTGCTGGGTCGGTCCCTGCGCCACATCGTGCGCAGCCCGGACACCATCATCACCACCGCGGTCATGCCCATCGCCATGCTGCTGCTCTTCGTCTACGTCTTCGGCGGCGCGATCGACACGGGGTCGGGCTCCTACGTGGACTACCTGCTGCCCGGGATCCTCCTCATCACGATCGCATCGGGCATCTCCTACACCGCGTTCCGGCTCTTCCTGGACCTGCAGGGCGGGATCTTCGAGCGGTTCGAGTCCCTGCCGATCGCGCGGTCGTCCGTGCTGTGGGCACACGTCCTCACCTCGCTGGTAGCCAACCTCGTCTCGGTCGTGGCCGTCGTGCTCGTCGCGCTCCTGATGGGCTTCCGGTCGGGGGCCGGGGTGCTCGCGTGGCTCGCGGTCGCCGGCATCCTCGTCGTCTTCACGCTGGCCCTGACCTGGCTCGCCGTCGTCGCCGGCCTGACCGCGAAGACCTCGGACGGTGCGAGCGGCTTCTCCTACCCGCTGATCTTCCTGCCGTTCATCAGCTCGGCGTTCGTGCCGACCGACTCGATGCCCGGCCCGGTGGCGGCCTTCGCCGAGCACCAGCCGGTGACCTCCATCGTCGACTCCATCCGCGACCTGCTCGCCCAGCAGCCGGTCAGCGCCGACATCTGGGTCGCGCTCGCCTGGTGCCTCGGCATCCTCGCCGTCGGCTACGCCCTCGCGATGGCGACGTTCCACCGCAAGACCGCCTGAGTCGCGTGGGCCTGCGGCTCAGCTGCAGAAGACCCGGGCCAGGAACGCGTCCACGAACTCGTCGCTGTCAGCGGCGAAGCTCGGAGTGATCGCGACCGTGACCCGCCTCCGCAGGTCGGTCGTCGCATACGACCAGGCCTGGTAGGCGAGGGCGTCGCCGTCGTGGCCGATGACGGTGACACCGCACGTCGTCGTCCGGACGAACAGCCCGAGCCCGTACGGCGAGTCCTCCAGGGGCGTCTCCATCTGGCCCAGCAGCTCCGGCGGCAGCAGCCGGCCGCCCAGTAGCGCGGCGAAGAAGCGGTCGAGGTCGTGGGCGTCCGAGATCAGCTCGCCGGCCGCGCCGAACACCGACGGGTTCATCCGGGTGTAGTCGACGAGAGCGCCGTCGGGGCCGGGGACGTAGCCGTGCGGGTGCGGGCCGGGAATGCCGACCGACGTGCCGGGCAGGCTCGTGTGGCGCAGCCGCAGGGGTCGGATGATCCGGCGCTCGACCTCGGCGGCGTAGGAGCGTCCCGTCACCTTCTCGACGACCTCGGCGAGCAGGAGGTAGTTGGTGCTGGAGTAGTGGAAGGCGGCGCCCGGGTCGCCGGTCGTCGGCTGGGCGAGCGCGCGCTGGGCCAGCTCCTCGGTCGTCCAGGTGCGCCAGCGGTTGTCGTAGAACGCGGGGTCCGGCGGCTTCGGCAGGGTCGGTACGACGTCCGGCAGGCCGCTGGTCTGGTCGAGCAGCTCCCGCACGGTGATCCGCCCGCCGTCTGGCACCACGCCCGGCAGCCACCTCTCGACCGGGTCCGCGAGACGCAGCCGGCCCTCGTCGACGAGCTGGAGCACGACGGTGGCCACGAAGGTCTTGGTGATGCTGCCGGCCCGGAACAGACCGCGCGTGGGCACCGGACGCGCCCTCCCGAGCTCGGCGACCCCGCTGGTCCCACGCCAGACGTGGCGTCCGTCGTGCACCTCGGCGAGCGCGCCGACCGCCGCCGTCGCCGTGATGTCGTCCAGGGCGTGCTGCCACCGTGCCTCGGTGGCCGGCCGTTGCCCCGGCGTGGCCTCGTCAGCCACGGCCGGCACAACCGCGACCGCTGCCGCCGTCACCATCGTCGTCATCAAGATCAGCGCCCCGAGCGCGCGTCGCATCTGTCGTCCTCTCGTCGGTGTTCGGTCGAGGAGAACAAGCGTGGTGCGCTGGTGGGTCAACCGCATCGGGCATGACCCTGAGCGGTCCCCGGAGCCCGGTCGGGTCCTTGGTCAGGTCCGCGGTCGGGTCGTGTCGCCAGGTCCGTGGTCAGGTCCGTGGGCAGGGCCGGTCGCTGTCGACCTGGGAGTCGCCTGGTCGAGGCGGCGCGGAGGGCGCGAACAGCGTCCGGTCCGGCTTGAGGTCGAGCAGGGGGGTCCCGTCGACGCAGTCGAGCCCGCGCACGAACACGGTCGCGCCATCGACGTGGTCGAGCTCGGCGATCGCAGTCGCGATGGGGTTCGGGCGGACCGGGGAGCGCAGCGAGAAGGTCCCGCGGATCGCGCCGTCGTCGCGCGGGCTCTGCAGGACGAGGTCACGGCGGGAGAGGTGCAGCCAGTAGAGGACCTCGACCCGCTCGAACGCCTCGAGGCCGGCCAGCGCCGCGACCCAGGGCTCGAAGACCTCGATCCGGCAGAGCGGGCCGTCCGGGCGGCCCTGGCGCGGCGTCTCGGTCCGGGAGGTCCACGGCGTACGGATCGTGCCGATGAACACCAGGCCCGCGTCGGTGGCCGGAGGCTGCTCGACCGCGACCTCGGCCTCCCGGAGCTCGTCCTCACCGACCACAACAGAATCCTCCACCATCACGCGCGAACCAGCGGGCGGGCTCGACCATCACACCCGATAGCGGACCCGTCGTGGCCGCAAGCAGGAGGGGTCGAGGGGGGTGCCGCCGTGTCCAGGACCTGGAACGTCTCGGCTCGCGTCGCCGCCGCGCTCGCCGCTCTGGTGGCCGTCTGGACGCCGCCGTCCGCCGCGGTGGTCGACCCGCCGCAGTGGGCAGACGTCGCCGGCCTGGTCCACGCTGCTCCGACGGCGGCGCGTGCAGCGTCGGGACCGAAGCCGGTGCGGGCGCCACGCGACCACCGGCCCAACGTGGTCCTGATCTCGGCCGATGACATGCGTCGGGACGAGCTTCGCTACCTGCCGAAGACCCGAGCCCTGCTCGGACGGGAGGGCATGAGGTTCACCGACGCACTCACGCCGCACCCGCTGTGCTGCCCGGCGCGGGCCGAGCTCTTCACGGGCCAGCTCGCGCAGAACAACGGGGTCCGGACGAACTTCCCTCCGCAGGGTGGGTACGCCGCCTTCGACCCGGAGCACACCATCGGCAGGTGGCTCCATGCGGCCGGCTACAACACGGCCTTCGTGGGCAAGCACCTGAACGCGCTGCCCAAGAACGTCCCGCGCGACCCCGGGTGGACCATCTTCGACCCGTCGCTGCGCGGCTACAACGACTACGTCGACTTCGTGCAGTACAACGACGGCGACCCCGAGCGGGTCGCCGGTCGTGACCACTACTACACCGACTACATCGCGCACCTCTCGACGACCTACCTGCACCGGCTCTCCGGGTACGACGCGCCGTTCTTCCTGTGGGTGAGCCACTTCGGCCCGCACACCGTCGACAAGAAGCGCTGCGCGGGGAGCTACTGCCACAAGGCCCCGCCCCCGTCGTCGCCGTCCTACGACAGCAACCCGCGGCAGGTGGAGCGTGATCGCGAGCTCAGCCGGCACCGGGCTGCACGGCTCTTCCGCAGCCCCGCCTTCAACGAGCCGGACCGCTCGGACAAGCAGCACCTGCTCGCCACCGCGCAGCCGATCGACCCGTCGTACGTCGAGCGGCTGGTCCGCGGCCGGATCGCCGCGCTCCGGGCTGTCGACCGCGCCGTGGCCGATGTGGTCGAGCAGCTCGCGGACGACGGCGAGCTCGACGACACCTACCTGATGTTCATCACCGACAACGGCTACCTGCTCGGCGAGCACAGCTACGTCGGGAAGATCCTGGGCTACGAGCCATCGGTGCGCACTCCACTGCTGGTGAGGGGTCCCGGTATCCGGGCCGGCTCGGTGTCCGACCGGACCGTCACCCTCGTCGACCTGGCACCGACCTGGCTCGACATCGCCGGGGCGACCGCCGACGTCACCCAGGACGGGGTCTCGCTGCTGCCGATCCTGCACGGCGACGGGCAGGCGGTGCCCCACCCCGGCGGCGTCCTCGTCCAGGCCGGGCCGCACCGGCTGGAGACCGGCGCCCGTGGCTGGTACTTCCGCGGGGTGCGCACCCGTCGCTACACCTACCTGCGCTACCAGGACGGCTGGGTCGAGCTCTACGACCGGCGCCGCGACCCCAAGGAGCTCAGCTCGGTCGCCCACGACCCGCGGTACGCGCGGATCGCCATGATGCTCGCCCATCGCACCCGCGTGCTGGCCGGATGCACGGGTGCCGGGTGCAACCGCGCCTTCCACCCGCTTCCTCCGCCACGCGCCTCGTAGCATGGCCACGCGCTAGGCCCCGGGGGCGCGCAGGAGGTCGCAGATGCAGGTTCCGGCTCCGATCGAGTACGCGCGCGCGTCCAGCGTCGACGAGGCGATCACGCTGCTCGAGCGGCTCGGGGACGAGGCCAGGATCGTCGCGGGGGGACACAGCCTGCTGCCGATGATGAAGCTGCGGCTGGCCAACCCGGAGTACCTCGTCGACATCAACGACCTGCACGACGAGCTCGCGTACGTCGAGGTGGGGGCGCACGAGGTCCGGATCGGGGCGATGACCCGGCACCGCGAGCTGCTGGAGAGCGACGAGCTCAACGCGGTCTTCCCCATCTTCCGGGACGCCGAACGGGTGATCGCGGACGTGCCGGTGCGCAACCGGGGGACCCTCGGCGGCGCGCTGTGCCAGGCCGACCCCTCCGAGGACCTGTCCAGCGTGTGCACCACCCTCGACGCGCGGTGCGTGATCCGCAGCAGCAGCGGCGAGCGGGTGGTGTCGATGGACGACTTCCACATCGGCCCCTACCAGACCGCGGTCGGCCGGGCCGAGATGCTCACCGAGGTGCGGATCCCGGTGCGGCCCAACGGCGGCAGCGCCTACGCCAAGGTCGACCGCAGGGCCGGCGACTGGGCCGTGGTCGCCGCAGGCGCGGCGGTGTGGGTCGACGGCGGCGTCATCGCCGACGCGCGCGTCGGGCTGGCCGCTGTCGGCCCCAACACCACGGGCATCCCGGAGATCTCCCGGGCGCTGCAGGGGCAGCGCCCCGACGAGGACGCGTGGGCCGCAGCCGGTCGCATCGCGGCCGAGAGCTGCCGCCCGGTCTCCGACGGCCGCGGCACCGCCGACTACAAGCGCCACCTCGCCGACGAGCTGACCAGGCGTACCCTCCGGACGGCCGCGGAGCGGGTCGGGCTGTGAAGGTCGGGGGATGAGGGTCAGCATCACGGTGAACGGCGAGCCGTGCACGCGGGAGGTGGAGGCGCGGCTGCTGCTCGTCCACTTCCTCCGCGACGAGCTCGGCCTGACCGGCACCCACTGGGGCTGCGACACCTCCAACTGCGGCGCCTGCGTGGTCCTCTACGACGGTGAGCCGGTCAAGTCGTGCACCGTGCTCGCCGCGATGGCCGACGGCCACGAGGTGCGCACCGTCGAGGACCTCGAGCGCGACGGCGTCCTGGATCCCGTGCAGCAGGGGTTCATCGAGTGCCACGGGCTCCAGTGCGGCTTCTGCACCCCCGGGATGCTGATGTCGGCGCGGGCGCTGCTCGACCGCGACCCCCACCCCACCGACCACGCCGTCCGGGAGGCGATCTCCGGGCAGATCTGCCGTTGCACCGGCTACGCCACCATCGTCCGGTCCGTGCAGTGGGCGGCCGAGCACCAGGACGAGACCGCATGACCACCGAGGTGCGCGGCCACGGGCGGATGCTCCGCAAGGAGGATCGCCGGTTCGTGCGGGGCAAGGGTCGCTACTGCGACGACATCCAGCTCCCCGGGATGCTGCACCTCGCGGTGCTCCGCTCGCCGGTCGCGCACGCCCGCGTCGTCCGCGTCGACACCACGGCCGCCGAGGCGCACCCGAAGGTCCGCGCGGTCGTGACCGGCGCGATGCTCGCCGAGCGCGGGCTGGCCTGGATGCCGACGCTCTCCGGCGACGTCCAGGCCGTGCTGGCCACCGACAAGGTCCGGTTCCAGGGCCAGGAGGTGGCCTTCGTCGTCGCCGACGACCGCTACGCCGCGCGCGACGCGCTGGAGCTGATCGACGTCGAGTACGACGTCCTGCCGCCGGTCGTCGACGTCCGCCACGCGCTCGACGCCGACGCGCCGCTGATCCGCGACGACGTCCAGGGCAAGACCGACAACCACTGCTTCGACTGGGAGACCGGTGACGCCGAGGCCACCCGGCGGGTCTTCGAGACCGCGGAGGTGGTGGTCGAGCAGGAGCTGGTCTTCCCGCGCGTCCACCCGGCACCGCTCGAGACCTGCGGGGCGGTCGCCGACTACGACCGGATCGAGGAGAAGCTCACGCTCTGGTGCACCACGCAGGCGCCGCACGCGCACCGGACACTCTACGCCGACTTCGCCGGCATCCCCGAGCACCGGATCCGGGTCGTCTCGCCCGACATCGGCGGAGGGTTCGGCAACAAGGTGCCGATCTACCCGGCCTACATCTGCACGATCGTGGGCTCGATGCTCACCGGCCGGCCGGTCAAGTGGGCCGAGGACCGCACCGAGAACCTCACCGCGGGCGCCTTCGCACGCGACTACGTGATGACCGGTGAGATCGCCGCCACCAGGGACGGCCGGATCCTCGCCGTCCGCAGCCACGTGCTCGCCGACCACGGCGCGTTCAACGGCACCGCGGCGCCGATGCGGTTCCCCGGTGGCTTCTTCGGGGTCTTCACCGGGAGCTACGACCTCGAGGCGGCGTACTGCTCGATGACCGCGGTGCACACCAACAAGGCGCCCGGCGGGGTGGCCTATGCCTGCTCGTTCCGGATCGCTGAGGCGGTCTACCTCGTCGAGCGGCTCGTCGACCTGCTCGCCGACGAGCTCGGCCGCGACCCGGTCGACCTGCGCCTGCAGAACTTCATCCGGCCCGAGCAGTTCCCCTACACGAGCCGGACCGGCTGGGTCTACGACTCCGGCGACTACGAGGCCGCGATGCGCGAGGCGCTGCGCATCGCCGGCTACGACGAGCTCCGGCGCGAGCAGTCCGAGCGCCGGTCGACCGGCGAGTTGATGGGGATCGGGGTCTCCTTCTTCACCGAGGCCGTCGGCGCCGGCCCGCGGGAGACCATGGACATGGCGGGGCTCGGGATGGCCGACGGCTGCGAGGTCCGGATCCACCCCAGCGGCAAGGCCGTGGTGCGGATCTCGGTGCAGACCCAGGGCCAGGGGCACGAGACGACGTTCGCCCAGATCGTCGCCGAGGAGATCGGCATCCATCCCGACGACATCGATGTGGTCCACGGCGACACCGACAACACGCCGTACGGCCTCGGCACCTACGGCAGCCGCTCCACCCCGGTGTCGGGAGCGGCCGCGGTGCTTGCCACCCGCAAGGTCCGTGACAAGGCCCGGCTGCTCGCCGCGCACATGCTCGAGGTCGCGCCGGAGGACCTCGACTGGGAGCGGGGCGTCTTCAGCGTGCGTGGCGTGCCCGAGGCCCGGGTGACGATCCAGCAGGTGGCTCGCCGCGCACACGGCCCGGGCGACCTACCCGAGGGGCTCGAGGGCGGGCTGGACGCACAGATCACCTACAGCCCGAGCAACCTGACCTACCCGTTCGGCGCCTACATCTGCGTGGTCGACGTCGACCCCGGCACCGCGACGGTGAAGGTGCGCCGGTTCGTCGCGGTCGACGACTGCGGCACCCGGATCAACGAGATGATCGTCGAGGGCCAGATCCAGGGCGGGCTCACCGACGGGGTCGGCATCGCGCTGATGGAGATCGTCTCGTTCGACGAGCAGGGCAACTGCCTCAACGCCTCGCTGATGGACTACCTGATCCCGACCGCGCTCGAGGTCCCGGACTGGGAGAACGGCAAGACGGTCACGCCCGCCCCGCACCATCCGATCGGTGCCAAGGGTGTCGGCGAGTCGGCCACCGTCGGCTCGCCGCCTGCGGTCGTCAACGCGGTCATCGACGCGCTCGAGCCGTTCGGCGTCCGGCACGTCGACATGCCGCTCACGCCGTCGCGGGTCTGGGAGGCGATGCGCGGCAACGGGAGGCCGCCCTACTGATGGACACCGCCTGATGGACACCGCCTGATGGACACGGTCTGATGGACACCGTCTGATGACTCCCACGCAGCTCCGCGCCTTCGCCACGGTGGTGCGCCTCGGCTCGGTCAAGGCCGCCGCCGCGGACCTCGGCGTCACCGAGGCCGCCGTCTCGCTCCACGTCGCCCAGCTCCGCAAGGAGCTCGGCGACCAGCTGTTCAACCGGACCGCGTCCGGGCTGGCGTTCACGCCGGGCGGGCTCCGGCTGGCCAGCCGCGCGGTGGAGATGCTCGGCCTCCAGGACCGCACCGTGCTGGAGGTGCGCGAGGCCGGTGCCGGCCGCCGGCTGCTTCGGCTCGGCACCTCCGCGCTGTTCGCGGAGTATGCCGCCCCGGGGCTGATCAGCCTCTTCGCCGAGCGCGCCAAGGACCTCGACGTGGAGCTCAGCGTGCACCGGACCGCAGACTTCGACCAGCTGCTCGTCACCCGCACCGTCGACGCCACCATCGGGCCGCGGCCGGCCCGGTCGGACTCGTCGATCGCCAGCACGCTCTTCCTCAACTACGAGGTGATCGCGGTCGCCGCCCCTGACCACCCGCTCGTGCAGACCGAGCCGAGCGTCCAGCAGCTGCGCGACGAGACCTGGTTGCTCGGCCCGTCGGCGGCCGAGGAGTCGGGCGTGATCCCCGGCCTGATCCGCCGCATCGGCGTACAGGAGGAACGCCAGCAGATCTTCCAGAGCCACGCCGCGGCGCTCGACGAGACCAAGCGCGGGCGCGGGCTGAGCCTCACACTGTCGTTCACGGTCGCGCCGGACCTCGCCGCGAAGAGCCTGGCCAGGGTCCCCGGCCGGCTGATGAACGCCCAGGGCTCGTGGAACATCTCCACGCTGCCCGGCCAGCAGGCCACGCCCGCGGCGGAGGAGATGACCCGCTTCGTCGCCACGCCGCGCGCCATCCAGGCGATGCTGCGCGGCCGGGCGGTCGCCCACGGCCGGTTCCACCCGGCGGTGCACGTGACGCTCTGGAGCTGATGCCGAATGCCGGCCGCGGGGTCACCGGATATCCGGTGACCCCTGAGCTTCTGTAGCGAGATCTCGGCACAGAACCGGATGGGTCGCTACAGAACCCCTCCGGCCCGGGGCCGCCCGGCACTCCTCGCACCGACCTAAGTGAAGTCTTGATTACCTGTTGTGACAGGTCCGACGCGAGGCGAGAGTGGCCGGCATCACAGGCTCGAGAGGGGCTTGCAGTGGGTGACGAGTCGGGCCGCGCGGGGAACCCGCGCCTTGCCGAGCTGTTCAAGGACGCGCCGCGGACGGGGAAGAGCCCGACGGTCTTCGCCTTCCCGCAGCTCGTGGAGTACCTCGGGATCGCCGGGCAGCCGGTCCAGGGCCCGTGGCCGCCGCACCAGCAGCCGCGGCCCGACCCTGACGACGTCGAGGGCACACCGGTGGCGATCCCCGACCCCGCCTCGCGGCCGGCACCCCCGCGGCCGACCCCGGACGCCCGGTCCGACTCGACGCCCGACCTTCCCGACGTGAGGCCCTGAGATGTACCCGTCCCGGTTCCGCTACGAAGCGCCGGCCAGCCTCGACGAGGCGATCGCGCTGCTTCGCGAGGGTGACGGCGAGGCCAAGGTGCTGGCGGGCGGCCAGAGCCTGGTGCCGCTGCTGAAGCTCCGGTTCGCGAGCCCGGAGCTGCTCGTCGACATCAACAACCTGCCCGGGCTCGGCCACCACGTGGAGGACCCGGACGGCAGCATCCGGATCGGTGCGCTGTGCCGGCACCGCGACCTCGAGCGCTCCGCGCTGCTGCCGGCCAGGCAGCCGACCATGGCCGCCGCGGCGCCGTTGATCGCCGACCCGATCGTCCGCACCCGCGGCACCTTGGTCGGCTCGCTGTGCCACGCCGACCCACAGGGCGACTGGGCGAGCGTGGTCACCTCGCTGGGCGGCCACGTCGTGGCCCAGGGGACGCGCGGGCGGCGGACCATTCCGGTCACCGACTTCGTCACCGGACCCTTCAGCAACGTCCTCGACGTCGACGAGGTCGCGGTCGAGGTGGTCATCCCGGCCCCCAAGGGCACGCCGGTGGGTGGCTACCTCAAGCTCGAGCGTCGCGTCGGCGACTTCGCCACGGCCGGCGTCGCGGTCGCCCTCGACCTGGCCGGCGGGAGGGTGGCCCGGGCCGGCATCGGGCTGACCGGAGTCGGCGGCTCGACGATCGACGCCCGCGAGGCCGCGGACTCCCTGGTCGGCCGGCCCCTCGACTCCGCCGGCATCGAGCGTGCCGCTGACCTGGCCGCGGCGGCCGCCCAGCCACAGAGCGACCATCGCGGCAGCGCCGACTACAAGCGGCACGTGGTGCACACCTTCGTGACCCGGCTGCTCACCCGGGTGGTCGACGGACAGGGCGGTGCTGGACAGGACGGCGCGGGACAGGAGATGGGGGCAGCATGACGAGTCTCTTCGACGAGGTCACGACGGCCACGCCCGACGCGGGGGTCCCGGTACGCCGGATCACGGTCACCGTCAACGGCGAGCCGCGCACCGTCGATGTCGAGCCCCGGCTGCTGCTGGCGCACCTGCTCCGGCAGGCGCTCCGGCTCACCGGCACCCACACCGGCTGCGACACGACCAACTGCGGCGCCTGCACCGTGCTGGTCGACGGCAGCCCGGTGAAGAGCTGCACGATGCTCGCGGTCCAGGCCGACGGGCACGCGGTCACCACTGTCGAGGGGCTCGGTACGCCGAGCGAGCTCGACCCGGTGCAGGAGGGGTTCAAGCAGGAGCACGGCCTCCAGTGCGGCTTCTGCACCCCGGGGATGATGCTCGCCTCCAAGGCGCTGCTCGCGGAGAACCCGGACCCGACCGAGGACGAGGTCCGGTTCGCGCTGAGCGGCAACCTGTGCCGCTGCACCGGCTACCAGAACATCGTCAAGGCGGTCCTCTGGGCCGCCGCGAAGCAGCGGGGGGAGGCACCGCAGTGACCGCCACCCAGGAGGCGCCGAAGGGGCTCGACGAGATCAAGATCGGCGGGCTCGGGTCGAGCCGGAAGCGCGTCGAGGACAACCGGTTCATCCGCGGCAAGGGCAACTACATCGACGACATCGTGCTGCCCGGCATGCTGCACATGGAGATCCTGCGCAGCCCGCTCGCGCACGCGCGCATCAGGTCCATCGACACCAGCGCGGCCTACGCGATCCCCGGCGTACGCCTGGTTCTGACCGGCGACATGATGGCGACCCGCAACCTCGCGTGGATGCCGACCCTCTCCTACGACACCCAGGCGGTGCTGGCCACCGACAAGGTCCGGTTCCAGGGCCAGGAGGTCGCCTGCGTCATCGCCGACGACCCCTACATCGCCAAGGACGGCTGCGAGGCGATCCGGGTCGAGTACGAGCCGCTGCCGGTGATCGTCAACCCGACGCAGGCGATGGCCGAGGGCGCGCCGGTCATCCGCGACGACAAGGAGAACCAGCCCGACAACGCCTGCTTCACCTGGGAGGTCGGCGACAAGGAGGCCACCGACCGCGCCTTCGCCGAGGCCGACGTGGTCTCGAAGCTGCAGCTGCACTACCCGCGCTCGCACCCCTCGCCCCTGGAGTGCTGCGGCTCGATCGCCGACTTCGACCGGTCGACCCAGAAGCTGACCGTCTACATGACCACGCAGGCGCCGCACATCATCCGCGCCGCGGTGGCGCTCGTGGCCGAGCTGCCCGAGCACATGATCCGGATCATCAGCCCGGACCTCGGCGGTGGCTTCGGCAACAAGGTGCCGGTCTACCCCGGCTACGTGATGTCGATCCTCGCCTCGATCCTCACCGAGCGGCCGGTCAAGTGGATCGAGGACCGTACCGGCAACCTGATCTCGACCGGCTTCGCCCGCGACATCTACCTCGACGGCGAGATGGCGCTGCGCAAGGACGGCAAGATCCTCGGCGTCCGCATGCACACCGAGTCCGACCACGGTGCCTTCTTCAGCGACGCCCAGCCCAGCAAGTTCAAGATCGGGCTGATGCACTCGGCGTTCAGCTGCTACGACATCCCGGCCGCGCACCTGACCGCCCGCGGCGTCTACACCAACAAGGCGCCCGGTGGCGTCGCCTACCGGTGCTCGTTCCGGGTCACCGAGGCGATGTACTTCCAGGAGCGCATGGTCCACGCGGCCGCTGCCGACCTCGGGATCGACCAGGCCGAGTTCCGGCGGGTCAACTTCGTCCGCGACGACGACTTCCCGCACCGCACGCCGTTCGGCTTCCTCACCGACTCCGGGCAGTACGCCAAGTGCCTCCGGGTCGGGCTGGAGGCGATCGGGTACGACGACTTCCGCCGCCAGCAGGAGGAGGCCCGCACGCGCGGCCGGCTGCTCGGCCTCGGCATCTCGACGATGACCGAGCCGCTCGGCGCGGGCAACAGCCGGGAGTACGACATCCTCGGCATCAAGATGTTCGACTCCGCCGAGCTCCGCATCCACATGACCGGCAAGGGCATCCTCCGGACCGGGGCGAAGACCCAGGGCCAGGGCCACGAGACCACCTGGGCGCAGATCGTGGCCCACGAGCTCGGCATCCCCGCCGAGGACATCGTGGTCGAGGAGGGCGACACCGACACCGCGCCGTTCGGCATGGGCACCTACGCCTCGCGGAGCACACCGGTGGCGGGCGCCGCGGTCGCGATGGTCGCGCGCAAGGTCCGCGCCAAGGCGCGCAAGCTCGCCGCGCACCTGCTCGAGGTCTCGGAGGAGGACGTCGAGTGGGAGCTGGGCCGCTTCTACGTGCGCAGCAACCCCGCGCAGGGCGTCACCATCCAGGAGTGCGCCATGGCGGCGTACAGCAACATGCCCGACGGCATGGAGCCCGGCCTGGAGGGCAACGCCTACTACGACCCTCCGAACCTGACCTGGCCGTTCGCCTGCTACATCGCCACCGTCGAGGTCGACCCGCAGACCGGGGTCTGGGACGTGCTCCGCTTCGTCGCCGTGGACGACTGCGGCGTCCGGATCAACCCGATGGTGGTCGAGGGCCAGATCATGGGCGGCCTCACCGAGGCCTACGCGATGGCGAACATGCAGTTCATCACCTTCGACGAGGAGGGCAACTGCATAGGCTCGAACTTCATGGACTACCTCCTGCCGACCGCGTGGGAGACCCCGGGCTGGGAGCTGCACGAGGTGGTGACCCCGTGCCCGCACCACCCGATCGGTGCCAAGGGCGTCGGCGAGTGCGCGACGGTCGCCGGCCCGGCGGCGTTCGTCAACGCCGTGATCGACGCCATCGGCAGCGCCCCGGTCCGCAACATCGACATGCCGCTGCTTCCCGACCGCGTCTACGACGCGATCACCAAGCAGCGCGATGTCTCCGGCGCCCCGCCGGTCAAGCAGGGCGACTGAGGCCGGGCGGAGGACGGCGCGATGGGCGAGGAGAGCTGGGAGGTCCTGGAACGGGCCCGCGAGCTGGCCGACCGCGGTGAGTCGTTCGCGCTCGCCACGATCGTCTGGCGGCAGGCGCCCTCCTCGGGGCAGACCGGCGCCCGCGCCCTGATCACGGCCGACGGCGTCGTGCACGGCTTCATCGGCGGCGCCTGCGCCGAGCCGGTGGTGATCCGCGAGGCGCAACGGGTGATCGAGTCCGGCGAGGCGCGGCTGCTGTTCCTCGGGACGACCGACTCCGACGCCGACCCGACCGCAGCTCCGGCCTCCCTCCCCGACGGGATGCTCTACGTCCCGATGTCCTGCCAGAGCGAGGGGGCCCTCCAGGTGTTCATCGAACCAGTCGTCCCTGTCATCGACCTGCTGGTCGTCGGCCGCTCGCCGATGGTCCACCTCCTCGCCGAGCTCGCCACCAGCCTCGGCTGGCAGGCCCGGGTCGCCGACGTGCCCGGTCTCGGCGCCGGCGACATCACCGAGCGCACCCTGGTCGTCGTCGCGACGCAGGGCCACGGCGACGAGGAGGCGCTCGAGCTCGCGGCGCGGGCCGACCCGGCCTTCCTCGGCCTCGTGGCGTCGGAGAAGCGGGGCCTGTCCCTGCTGGAGTACCTCGCCGAGCGCGGCGTGCCGCGCGAGCAGCTGGACCGGGTGCACACGCCGGTCGGCATCGACCTCGGCCACACGACGCACCGCGAGATCGCGGTCTCGGTGCTCGCCGAGCTCGTGCAGCACAGGGCCGCCGGCCACTTCGGTGCGGCGGGCGGGGACGCCGCACCGCGGGACGCGGGCACCACCGAGGCGACCGACCCGGTGTGCGGGATGACCGTGACCGTCGACGCGTCCGGCTGGTCGGCCCACACGCACGAGCACGAGGGCACCACCTACCACTTCTGCTGCGTGGGCTGCCGCGACCGGTTCGCGGCCGACCCGGCGGCCTACCTCACCGGTCAGGAGGCCTGAACGACGATGCTGATCAAGAACGAGTTCGAGGTCGCGCAACCCGTCGACAAGGTGTGGGAGTTCTTCGAGGACGTTCCCGGCGTCGCGGCCTGCCTGCCCGGCGCCGAGCTCACCGACGACCTCGGCGAGGACCGGTACGCCGGCCGGGTCGGCGTGCGGATGGGACCGGTCAAGCTCGAGTTCGCCGGCAAGGCCCACGTGCGTGAGCGGGACGACGACGCCAGGCGGATCGTGATCGACGCGGCCGGCAGCGACGCCAAGAACCGCGGCAGCGCGGAGATGACCGTCACCGCCAGGCTGTCGCCGGGGTCCGGGGGAGGGACCCGGGTCGCGGTCGACCAGGACCTGCAGATCTCTGGCGCGGCGGCGCAGTACGGCCGCGGCATGATCAGCGACGTCACCTCGGTGCTGATGCGGCAGTTCGCCACGAACATGCAGCAGCGCATCGCCGCCATCGAGCGTGGCGAGTCGACCGTCGATCTCGGCGGCGGCCAGGCCAGCGGCTTCGCGATCGGGCTGCGCGCGGCCCAGCTCGCGCTGATGCGGGTGATCCGACGGTTCTTCATGCCCTACGACCCGAGCCAGTTCCCGAGCCGAGGAGGCGCCTGATGGTCCTGTGGTGGATCGGCAACATCGTCCTGCTCGTCGTCATCGTGCCGGTGCTGGTCGCGCTGCTCAACCGCGTGCTGGCGGCGTTGGAGCGGATCCGCGGCGCGACCGACGACATCCTGCGCGGCGGCGGTGCTCTCGCCGCCGAGCTGGACGGCGTACCGGAGGCGCTGGCGACGACGGACGCGACCGTGGCCGACGTCGCCCACGGCGCGGTGAGATACGCCGGGTCCGTCGGGAAGCTGTTGGGATGAGGAGGGACCGCTGATGCCTGCCGCAGCCGTGGTGACACTGGTCATCGCCGCCCTGATCATCGCCGCAGCCGCGCTCGGGCTGATCCGCGTGATCCTGCACCTGAGGGCCGTCACCGGCACCCTCGACGGGGTCATCGCCGGCGTCGGCGTGGTCGCCGAGCGCACTGCGCCGGTGCCCGACGGCCTCGCCTCGGTCAACGCCAGTCTCAAGCCGGTCCGCGACTTCTGCGAGTCGATATGAGCGCCCTCTCCACGACCGGGTGGACGGTCGGCTACGTCATCGCGATCGCGGTCGTCCTGGTGGTCGTCGCGCTCGTCGTACCGATCCTGCTGCTGGCCGCACGGATCGGTCGCCAGGCGGCCGACATCGACTCCTCGCTGCAGCAGTCGGTGACCAACACCGCCGGGCTGGCCCAGCTGAACACCACCATCGACCACGCCACCGTGATCATCGACGGGCTCAACCGCGGCCGCAAGCGGCTGGGAGGCTGACATGGACGTGCTGCTCACCGGAATGCTGACCGACACCGAGCGCTCCCTGTGGTGGGGTGCGGTCATCGGTGGCTTCGTGGTCGTGCTCGCGGTCGCCGCGCTGCTGACGATCCTGGTGATGGAGGTGCGCACCATCGAGGAGCGCGTGGTCAAGGTGAAGGCGACGCTGCAGCAGGCGAAGGCCAACACCGACGACACCGCGCTCATCGGCACCACGGCCAAGGGTGTCGAGGCGGTGCTGGCCGAAGGGCTCGAGCACCACCTGTTCCTCGGCCGGGTCCTCGGGAAGGTCCGGTCATGACCCTTCTCGTCGTGCTCTCCGTCGTGGACATCGTGCTGCTCATCGCCGGGCTG
The DNA here is from genome assembly GCF_036274455.1 of Nocardioides sp. Classification (GTDB taxonomy): domain Bacteria; phylum Actinomycetota; class Actinomycetes; order Propionibacteriales; family Nocardioidaceae; genus Nocardioides. Next base: position 26,018 of record NZ_DASUFR010000213.1, read on the forward strand.
GCTTTCTACCTCTACGTCGTCGGCGGCCAGCTCACCCGCGTCGCCGGCCACCTCGAGGAGTGTGCGGACGTCGTGTGGGAGATCAAGCAGAACGCCGAGCCGATCCGCGAGGGCGTCTCGAACATCAACCGCGTGGGCGGCGTGGTCGCCGGCGCACTGCCGCTGCTCTACGGCATGGCCGAGGGGATCGTCGCCGGCGCGACGTACGAGCCCCCGCCACCGCGCCCGCCCGCCGCACCCGCGTCCGGCACCCGCCGCTCCCGCCTGCACGACATGGTGGGCTACACGCCACGTTGATTCGTGACATATGCCGGTTGAATCGGGAGTTCCGCCGGTTGAGTCGGGAGTTGTGCCGGTTGAGTCGGGAGTTGTGCCGGTTCAGTCCGGACTTCTGCCACCCGTCTCGACCGGCGGATCTCCGGAGTCGACCGGCAGATCCCCCGAATCAACCGGCGGAACCACCGAATCAACCGGCGGAACCACCGAATCAACGTGGCGTGACTCCCCGGGCTGCCGTCCGGTGCTCAGGGGGGCGGTGGTCGGGGCGTCGTAGCTCCCGATCCAGTGGTCCTCCCAGGCCTGGTCGAACTGCTGCTCGTTGCAGCTCGGGTGGTAGACCGCGCACAGCTCGCGGACGATCAGCTCCCGGTGCGAGGCCAGGCCGCCGGGGACCTCGTAGGTCGCGATGAAGACCTTCCACCTGCTGCCGGCCCGCTCGATCCAGCACGACGCGCGCGGGTGGCGGAAGGGCAGCGGCTCCTGCGACAGGTCGTCGCTGTGGCCGACGTAGGTGACGGCGTACTGCTGCCGCGCGGGGTCGGGGAGGTAGAGGATCGCGTAGACCGCCGGGATCGCCGGCGCGGTGAAGCCGGCCAGCACCCGCGGCCCCTCGAACGGGTAGCCGGCCAGGGAGCCGAGCCGGATCATCCGAGCTCCCAGTCCTCGTCCTCGGCCTCGGACACCGCGCCCACGCTGGTGACCGGCCACGCGGGCAGCCCCGCCGTCGCGGCCGCCTCGGCGAAGATCGCCCGGCCGAGCGCCTCCGCCTCGTCGCGGTCGGCGGCCTCGACGACCAGCTGCGCGCCGTACGCCGCCTCCCCGATCCCCGAGGCGACCCCACGCGCGGGGGCGACCGCGTCCGCGAGCTCGACGATCTCTTCGTGGGTCAGCGCGCGGTCGCCCGCGGCCTGCAGGGTCACACTCCAGAGCACGGGGGCTACCTCATCCGGGCCAGGGTCGCGGCGAACTCCTCCAGGCTGGCCAGGTCGTGGCCGGAGAGCAGCTCGTCGACGTACGGCGCGGCCACGATCATGCCGAGCGTCGTCGGCACGAACTCCTTCGAGCTGCCCTTGTGCGGGTTGAGCCACACGATCCGGTGGCACAGCCGGGACAGCCGCTCCATCGCGGCCGCGAGCACGTCCGGGTCGCCCCGGTCGAGCCCGTCGGAGCAGATGACGACGATCCCGCCGCGGCACCGGCCGTGGCGGGCGTGGTCGCGGACGAACCGGTCGAGCGACTCGCCGATCCGGGTGCCGCCGTCCCAGTCGAGCACCGCCTCCGCGGCGCGGTCGAGTGCCTCGTCGGGGCGGCGCCGGTCGAGCTCGCGGGTGATCCGGGTCAGCCGGGTCCCGAAGCAGAAGACCTCGACCCGGCTCGACGTGCGGGTCGAGGTGTGCGCGAACTGCACCAGGTTGCGCGAGTAGTCCGCCATCGACCCCGAGACGTCGAGGATCAGCACCAGCGGCCGGTGCCGGAGCCGGCGCTCCCGGCGGTGCAGCTCGGCCGGCTCGCCGTGCAGCCGCATGGTCTCGCGGACCGTACGGCGCACGTCGGGGGCCCGCCCACGGCGGCCCGGGCGGGTACGCCGCGACCTGCGCCGCGGGGGAGTGAGCCGCATCGTCCTCATGATCCGGCGCAGGGCGGCCAGCTCCTCGGGGGTGCACGCGGCGAAGTCCTTGCGGCGCACGGTCTGCATGCCGGAGGCGGCCAGCCCCAGCCGGACCTGCTGGTCGTGCTCCTCGCTGGGCCCGTCGGTCTCGGGGACGACGAGGTCGACCAGGACGCGGGCGCGCTGGTCAGGGGTGAACCGGGCGGTGGCCCGGTTGTGCGCGCTCGCGTCGAGGAAGTAGCGCTCGAACGCCCGGTGGTAGACCGGCAGCTGGTCACGTCGCCCGACCAGCGTGGTGCGACCGGCCCAGTAGAGGTCCACGAGGTCGGTGGGGTCCAGGGTGGCCACGGCGCGGGCGTAGGTGAGCACGTCGCCGGAGCCGAGGTCGACGCCGTCGGCGCGCACCGTGCGGGCGAAGTCGACCAGCATCGCGAGGTACGCGTCGCCCCTGTCGTCGGTCGGGTCTTCCGTCGGGCCCTCGGTCGGGCTCGGCTCAGCCACGGATCCGCTCGAGGTCGCTCTGGACCAGCTCGAGGTCGTCGCGGTCCTTGACCACCGCGCCGAGCGTGTCGGGCACCGCCTCGTGGTCGAGGTCGTCGGCGCCGACCACGCCCAGGGTCTGCACCCAGTCGATGGTCTCGGCGACCCCGGGCGGCTTGGCGAGGTCCATGGCACGAAGCCGGTTGACCGCTTCGACGACGGACGCGGCGAGCTGTTCGGAGACCCCGGGGGCCCGGACCAGGACGATCTCGAGCTCGCGCTCGGCGCTCGGGAAGCCGACCCAGTGGTAGAGGCAGCGGCGCTTGAGCGCGTCGTGGAGCTCGCGGGTGCGGTTCGAGGTGAGTACGACGAGCGGCGGGCTGGCGGCCCGCACCGGCCCGATCTCGGGGATCGTGATCTGGAAGTCGCTGAGCAGCTCGAGCAGGAAGGCCTCGAACTCGTCGTCGGCCCGGTCCACCTCGTCGACCAGCAGCACCGCCCGGTCGCCCGCGCGTACGGCGTCGAGCAGCGGCCGCTCCACGAGGAACTTGGGTCCGAAGAGCGCATCCACCGAGCCCTCGTCGGTGAGCTGGTGCTCGGAGAGGGCCCGGATCTGGAGCAGCTGGCGGGCGTAGTCCCACTCGTAGAGCGCCTGCTGGGCGTCGATGCCCTCGTAGCACTGCAGCCGGATCAACCGGCGGTCGAGCACCTCCGAGAGCGCCCGGGCGACCTCGGTCTTGCCGACGCCGACCTCCCCCTCGAGCAGCACCGGCCGGCCGAGCTGGAGCGCGACGTGCAGCGTCGTGGCCAGCCCGCGGTCGGCGAGGTAGCCGACCCCACGCAGCGCCTCGGTCAGCGCGGCGACCGACTCGGGGCGGTCCATCGCCCTAGGAGCCGTCGCCCAGGACGAGGTCGCGGAGGCTGCGCTCGCTCAGCTTGCCCTCGCGCTTCAGCTTCTCGCGCCAGGCCTCTCCGAGGTCGCTGCCGGGCGGCGCGAACCCGTCGAAGGACACATCCTTCATGTTCTTGCACGCCTTCTGGTTCTCAGGCGTGCAGTCGTCGTCGAGCGCCTGACCCTCGGCCTGCCAGAGCGCGCGCAGGACCTCCTTGGGCTCAGCCATGCCTCAACTGTAGGTGCCGCGGACGTGGTTCACGAAGCGCACCTAAGCCTTTGCTTGGCCGGCTGCGGACCGCTCGCGGATCGCCTCGGCCAGGATCGCCACCGCCACCTCGGCCGGCCCGTCGGCGCCGATGTCGAGGCCGGCCGGGGTGTGGATCCGCTCCAGCCCACCGACGCCCCGGTCGGTCAGCCAGGTCTCGCGGCTCTGCTGCATCGTCCGCGAGCCCAGGGCCCCCACGTAGTTGGCCGCGCCGTCGAGCGCGCTGGCCAGGACCGGTCCGGCGAGCTCGACGTCGTGCATCGCCAGCACCACCGAGTCCAGCGGCCCGAGCCCGACCACCAGGCCGCGCGCGGTGTCGGGGTCGGACGCCCGCTGCACCCGCCACCCGAGCAGCGGCGCCATCTGCTCGAGGGCCTGCAGCACGGGTCCGCCGCCGGCGAGCACCAGGGTCGGCACCGGGTGCCAGGTGGTGGTGACCTCGTCGTCGGTCACCCGGCTCCCGGGATCGGCCTCCTCGTGGTCGAACCGGCCCGCGGTGAGCTCGTCCCCGGCGCGCGCCAGGTGGAGGCGCACCGCCCGGCGGTCGAGGAACGCCTCCCAGATGTCGGCGGGCAGGAGGGTCGCCGGCAGCACGACAGCCAGCGCGGTCCCGCCACCGGTGAGCCCGAACGCCGGCCCTTCCAGCTCACCGACCGTCAGCGTCACCAGCCGGCCGCGGTCGTCGCCGAGGGCCTGGGCCCGCTCGACCAGCTGCTGGTCGAGTGCTCCGCCGTACAGGCTGCCGACCCGGCCGCCGCCGGGGGTGATCGCCAGGGCGCCGCCGGGGTCGGCGGGGGACAGGTCGGAGCCGACCACCCAGGCCACGTCGACGCGGGTGCCCGACCGCAGACACGCGGCCACGGTGAGCGCCACCTCGTACACGCTCCCGAGGCTAGGGGGGCACGACGCCTCGCGGTGCGGTGTCCTAAGCGATCGCTGAACCGGCATCCAGCTGCGCGGCCCGCTCCTTCGCGTCGTCGAGCTTGCCCTCGCCGTAGGAGTCGGGCCGCCCGGCGCCTGACTCGATGAGCCCCTTGAGCGAGCCGAGGACGTACTCGCCCCAGGCCACGCGGCACACGCCGTAGCACTCGGCCCGGGGCCGCAGACCGAGGTGGGTGAATCGGACCTCGGTCCCGCCGGACGGGGTCGGGGTCAGGTCGAACCGGATGGTGGTCCCGGTCCACTCCTCCTTGTCCTCGACGAACGAGAGCCAGCCGTCGGTGACCAGCCAGGCCACGGAGCGGTGCGGCACCAGCTCGGTGACGCGGTGGACGCTGAGGTGGATGTCCGGGACGCGGTAGCTCCACTCCGCGCCCAGTACGTCGGTCGTGCCCTCGATGTCGCCCGACCACCAGGCCCGCGGGTCGTTGATGGCGGCGAACGCTTCGGCCGGTGGCTGCGAGACGGTGAAGGTGTAGCTCAGGTCGTCGGTCATGGGATGCTGCGCTCCTTTAACTGCAACTGATTGATTGCATGTCACGGTAGTGGACGATCATCATTCATGCAATCGAAAAGTTGCAGGTTGATCGGGGACGCTCGGGCGATTGGTTGATCAGAACAACTACATGTAACCTCCCCCCGTGTCCGACGATCCGAGCGTGGCGCCGACCCGGCTGCTCCGTGAGCACCCCGCGCTGCCCGTGGTGGTGCTGTGCTTCGGCGGCCTCGTCGCCTCGTTGACCCAGACGCTGGTCATCCCGATCCAGAGCGAGCTGCCGCAGCTGCTGCACACCTCCGGGGCCGACGCCGCCTGGGTCGTCACCATCACGCTGCTCGCCGGCGCCGTCGCGATGCCCACCGCCGGACGCCTCGCCGACCTCTACGGCAAGCAGCGGGTTCTCGTCATCAGCGCCGGACTGCTGCTGGTCGCCTCCGTCGTCTGCGCGCTGTCGGACTCGCTGGCGCCGATGCTGGTCGGCCGCGCGCTGCAGGGACTCGCGATGGGCTTCATCCCGGTCGGGATCTCGCTGATGCGCGAGATCACGCCCCCGCACCTCACCGGCACCGCGATCGCGGCCATGAGCGCCACGCTCGGGGTCGGCGGTGCCATCGGTCTGCCGCTGTCGGCCTTCGTCGCCCAGACCTGGAACTGGCACGCGCTGTTCTGGGTGGCCGCGGCGCTGGCCGCACTGGTGGTCGCGTCCGCGTGGTTCCTGGTGCCCCACGTCGCAGATGCGGCCCCCGGGCGGTTCGACATGCTGGGTGCGGTCGGGCTGGCGGTCGGCCTGGTCGGCTTCCTGGTCGGCGTCTCCAAGGCCACCGACTGGGGCTGGGGCGACCCCCGCACCCTGGGCGCCATGGGCGCCGGGCTCCTCGTGCTCGTCGTCTGGGGCCGCTACCAGATGCGGACCCGCGAGCCCCTCGTCGACCTGCGGACCACCGCGCGGCTCCCGGTGCTGATGACCAACCTCGCCGCGGTCGCGATCGGCTTCGGGATGATGGCGCAGGCCATCGTCGTACCGCAGCTGCTGCAGATCCCCGCGGTCACCGGCTACGGACTCGGCCAGACGATCCTCGCGGCCGGTCTCTGGATGGCGCCGTCCGGCCTGATGATGCTGGTCTTCGCACCGGTCTCGGCGCGGCTGATGGTGCTGCTCGGCGCCAAGCGCACCCTGATGATCGGCGCGGCCGTGCTCGGAAGCGGCTACCTCGTCGGCTTCTTCCTCATGGGTTCGTCGTGGGAGCTGATGCTCGCCTGCATCATCGCCTCGGCCGGGGTCGGCATCGGCTATGCCGCGATGCCCACGCTGATCCTCGATGCGGTCCCCCTGACCGAGGCCGCCTCGGCGGTCGGCGTCAACGCGCTGATGCGTTCGGTCGGCACCACGTTGGCGGCGGCGGTGATGGCCACGGTCCTCACCAGCTCGACCGAGGTCGTCGGGGGCTTCCCGTTCCCGACCGAGTCCGCGTTCAAGTGGTGCTTCGCGCTCGGCGCGCTCGCGGCGTTCGCCGGTGTCGCGATCACCGCGTTCGTCCCAGGCCGGCGGGACGCGGTCCGCGAGCCGGACGCCGAGGTGGCGGCCGCGAACGCCTGAGTGTGATCCAACGGGACAACCGCCTCGAGGTCGGGGTATATTGGCCTCAGGAAACCGGCCGTCGCACGGCCGGGACAGGCGCCGATCAGGCGCCGCATCGCTTCGGGGGGCCGAGCCAGGTCCCTCCACACGGCGGAGAGTCGCCGCACCCGATCCCGACGGGGTACGGCGCTAGCAGTGCCACGGCCGAAACCGGCCCGTGGCAGTGGAAAGGGAGCTCCTTGGCCAGACGGGGCCAGCGCCAGTCCGGCAACAGCCGGACCCAGGGCAACCAGCGCAGCGGACGCCGGCACGGCGACAACGAGGGCATCATCCCGGTGCTCGCCCGGGCCGTCCGCGAGGTCGAGGCGCGCTCCCAGCGCGGTCCGGTGTCGCCGTCGGCACGGACCAAGTTCCAGGTCGTCGCGCTCCTGGTCCGCGAGGAGCGGGCCCGGATCAAGGCCGACACCGAGCTGACCGAGGCCAAGAAGGCCGACCAGCTCAAGCGGCTCGACGGCGTGGCCACGATCCTGGCCAAGACCGCGGCCGCCGACACCACGCTGCTGAGCCTGCTCGCCGAGGACGCCACCGTCTCCGACGCCGCCAAGGAGCTGCGCCGCGAGATGATCGCATCGGCCGGGATGGAGATCGAGGAGGAGGACGAGCCGGAGCCCGACGAGGAGGAGCTGCTCGTCACCGAGCGGCGCGTGGTGCCCCAGTCCGTCGTCCAGCGCCAGCTCTCCAACCCGTTCCTGGTCCCCGACTTCTCCGCCGCCGAGGAGCGCCGGCCCCGGGCGCGGCGGCTGGCGACCTGGGAGCTGCTCGGCCCGCTGTTCCGCTCGTTCGAGTACAACGGCGGCGCGGCCTGCATGCCGCTGCCCGAGCCGCTCGACATCCGGGTGCCGGACGGGCTGGAGCTGATGCACCACCAGGCCCAGGTGATCCAGTCCGCCGCCGACGGGCACCGCACCTACCTGCTGGCCGACGAGCCCGGCCTCGGCAAGACCGCGCAGGCGCTGCTCGCCGCGCAGGTCGCGAACGCCTACCCGCTGCTATGCGTCGTCCCCAACGTGGTGAAGACCAACTGGGCACGTGAGGCGGCGCTGTGGACCCCCAAGCGGCCGGTGACCGTGATCCACGGCGACGGGGAGTCGATCGACGGGTTCGCCGACATCGTGGTCGTCAACTACGAGGTGCTGGACCGGCACGTCGACTGGATCGGGAACCACGGGTTCCGCGGGATGGTCGTCGACGAAGCGCACTACATCAAGAACAAGAAGTCGCAGCGGTCCCAGCACGTCATCGAGGTCTCGGACCGGATCCGCAAGCGCGTCGCACGG
>NZ_DASUFR010000214.1:0-13283 GCF_036274455.1 Nocardioides sp.
GTCGCGAGCGTCACCAGTCGGGTGCGATGGCAAGGCGGCGGAGCGACGACGTGCTTGGCCGCCCATCGAGCGACGCCAACGCCGCCAGCGTGCCCGAATGGTGGCGCGCAGCAGGCGGGAATCGGTGGATCCAGGCTCAGCCGCGGAGCCCGTCGAACGCGATCGCGGTCACCGCGTCCGCCAGCTGCTCGACGTCGACCGGCCCGGACGGGCGGTACCACTCCACGAGCGAGTTCACCATCCCGAAGAGCAGCCGGCTGACCAGGTCCGGGTCGAGGTCCGCGCGCAGCGCGCCCTCCTCGGCCGCCCGGCCGACCAGGGCGGCCAGCCGGGTGTCGATCCGGCGCCGGCGCTCGAGCGCGGCCTTCTCGGTGTCGCTGTTGCCGTGCACGCGCAGGAGGAGCGTCACCGCCGGCTGGTGGTCGACGAGCACCTCGACGCTGCGCCGCACCAGCCCGCGCAGCCGGTCGTAGGCCGACCCGTCGGCCCGCGCCGCGGAGTCCACCGCGGCCTCCAGCTCGCCGAGCGCCTCGTCGAGCGCCTCGGACAGCAGATGCTGCTTGCTCGGCACGTGGTGGTAGACCGCGGACTTGGTGACGCCGAGCTCCTCGGCCACGTCGCCGATGCTCGTGGCGTCGTACCCCTTGCGGTTGAACAGGTCGATCGCGGCCCGCAGCACCGCGGCCTGGTCGTGCCCGGGTCGCCCCCGCTTCGGGACGGGCTGCTCGGTCACCCCGGAAGCCTCGCACGTCGGCGTCGGGCGAGGCGAACGTGCTCTCGAGCGGCACCTTCGACAGCACTTGCACCTCGCTCGACGGCGAACGGGGCGGGCGGACGTGTGACCACCGCCTCGTCGAAACTCGCTTGAGCTCAACCTCGCTTCAACTTCTACCGTTGAGCCCATGACCTTGACCGACAGCCCCGACGTCGCCGATGTCGCCGACGTGACGACACCGACGACGACAGCGCTGCTCTCGCCGCGCTACCGGTTCGCGACCGTCGGCATGGTCAGCCTGGTCTTCCTGGCGGCGTTCGAGGCTCTCGCGGTGACCACGATCATGCCGGCGGTCAGCGCGGACCTCGACGGTCGTGCGTGGTTCTCCGCCGCCTTCTCGGCGACGCTCGCGGCCAGCGTCGTCGGCATGGTCGCCGGCGGGCTGTGGTCGGACCGGAGAGGGCCGCGGCTGCCGTTGCTGGCCTCGGTCGCGGTGTTCGCGGCCGGGCTGCTGCTCGCCGGGCTGGCGCCGGGCATCGAGCTGTTCGTGGCGGCGCGGTTCCTCCAGGGGCTCGGGTCGGGGGCGATGACCGTCGCGCTGTACGTCGTGGTGGCGCGGATCTACGAGCCGGTCGACCACCCGAGGATCTTCGGCGCCTTCGCCGCCGCATGGGTGATCCCGTCTTTGATCGGCCCGACCATCGCCGGGGGAGTGAGCGAGACGGTCGGCTGGCGCTGGGTCTTCCTCGGTGTCGTCGCCCTTTCGGCGGCCGCCGTCGCGATGCTGCTGCCCGGGCTGCGCGAGCTCGTCGACAACCCCGAGCGGTCCGCGGTCGCCACCCGCGGCCGCCTGGCCCTGGCCGCCGTCGTCGCGGCCGCGGTGGTCGCGCTCGACCTGGCCGGCCGCGCCACCGGGCCGACCGGCCTGCTCGCCGCGCTGGTCGCGCTCGCCGTCGCGGTGCTCGCGGTCCGGCCGCTCCTACCGGCCGGCACGCTCGCCGTACGACGCGGCCTGCCCGCCGTCATCGCGCTGCGCGGTGGGGTCGCGGGGGCGTTCTTCGCCACCGAGATCTACCTGCCCTACCTGCTGCAGGAGCGCTACGACCTGTCCGCGTGGCTCTCCGGGGCGGCGCTGACCGTGGGCGCGCTGGGCTGGTCCGGGGCCTCGCAGGTGCAGGCCTCCCTCGGCGCCCGGCTCGACCACCTGGCCGCGCTGCGCATCGGCGCGATGCTGCTGCTCGGGGGTGTCGCGGTCGAGCTCGCCGCGACCGCGGTGGAGCTGTCGCCGTGGCTGATCGGCGGCGCTTGGGTGGTGGCCGGCGCGGGGATGGGGCTGCTGTACCCCCGGCTGTCCGTCGTCGTCCTGGCCGCCTCGGCCGAGCACGAGCAGGGTGGCAACAGCGCCGCGATGTCGATCGCCGACGCGGTCGGCGCGGCCACCGCGATCTCGCTGGCCGGCCTGGTCTTCACCGCGGTCGGCACCGCAGCCGACCTGGCGCCGTTCGTCGCGGCCATGACGCTGACGACCGCGGTGGCCCTCGCGGCGGTGGTGGTCTCGCGGCGTACCGCCTGACCCCGCTGCGGTAGTCCGTGACGAAATGGTGGTACGAACACCGTTCTCCACAGCCATTTCGTCACGGACTATCCCGGCCGGGACTAGAACACGTTCTGGTTTGATGGCCCGGTGACCGAGGGACGGTTCAGTGCGCAGGAGATCGAGGAGGCGTACGCCGAGCTCCACCGTCGCGTCCAGGGCTACGTCGACGCCGGCGACTGGAGCGGCTTCGCCGACAACTTCACCGAGGACGCGGAGTACGTCGAGCACGCCTTCGGCACCTTCCGCGGCCGTGAGGAGATCCGCGCGTGGTCGACGCACACCATGACGACGTTCCCGGGTGGGGTCATGACCGGCTTCCCACTGGCCTGGCAGGTCGTCGACGTAGCGACCTCCCGGCTGATCTGCGAGGTGCGCAACCTGATGCCCGACCCGGGCGACGGCACCCACCTCGAGGAGCCGAACATCACCATCGTCACCTATGCCGGCAACGGGCTGTTCTCCCGCGAGGAGGACGTCTACAACCCCATGCGGTTCGCGCGGATGGCGGTGCGCTGGGCCCGGATCGCCGAGAGGCACGGGCACCTCACCCACGAGGCCCGCGCGTACCTCGAGCAGTTCGGCTGACCTCCGCCACCGGGTTGCCCGCCTCTGGCAGGCTCGGGCCATGAAGGCGGCGGCCAAGCGGATCGGTCTCGAGATCGTCGGCTGGTTGCTGGTGGTCGCGGGCATCGCCGCGCTGATCCTGCCCGGACCGGGGCTCCTGATGATCGCCGGCGGGCTGATCATCCTGTCCCAGCAGTACGAGTGGGCCGAGCGCCGGGTCGAGCCGATCAAGCGCGAGGCGCTCAAGGGCGCCGCCAAGTCGGTCGAGACCTGGCCGCGGATCGTGGCGACCTCGACCATGATCGCGCTGATCGCGGCCGCTGGGGTGCTGTGGTTCATGGGCCCCGACACTCCCGGCTGGTGGCCGCTCTCGGACAGCCTGTGGCTGCCGGGCGGCAAGGCCACGGGCATCAGCCAGTTCCTCTCGGCCCTGATCGCCCTGGTGCTGCTGGTGTGGAGCTTCCGGAGGTACCACGGCAAGCCCGAGGCCATCGCCGAGGTGGTCGCCGCCGCGGCGGCCGACGACGACCGCGAGGGCTTCTGGGGTCAGTGAGGCGGCGGGGCGGCCCGGCGAGCCGACGCAACCGAAGCGTCGGTGCCGGCGCATAAGGTCGCGCTGATGACGCTGCACCTCCACCGCGCACCGCGGACCGACCTCCTTGCCGATGCCCTCGGCGAGCTCCTGTCGACGCCGCTGGGCGACCCGTTCGCGACCGAGCTCGTGCTCGTGCCCGCGCGGGGGGTGGAGCGGTGGCTGAGCCAGCGGCTCTCGCACCGGCTCGGCAGCTCGGACGACCGAGGTGACGGAGTCTGCGCAGGCGTCGAGTTCAGGTTCCCCCGCTCACTGATCGCCGAGCTCACCGGCACCCGCGACGATGACCCGTGGGCGCCGGACGCGCTCGCCTGGCCGCTCCTGCAGGTGCTCGACGAGTGTCTCGACGAGCCGTGGGCGGCCACGCTCGCGCTCCACCTCGGGCATCGCGACACCGGTGACGAGGCGGTGTTCCGCCGCGGGAGGAGGTACGCCGTCGCGCGCCGGCTGGCCGGCCTCTTCGCGTCGTACGCCGCGCAGCGGCCCGAGCTCCTCGTCGACTGGTCGGCCGGAGCCGCCACCGACGGCCTCGGCAACGATCTCGACGCCGACCTGGCGTGGCAGCCACCGCTGTGGCGGGCGCTGACCGGCGCCGTGGGGACCCCGGTCCCGGCCGAGCGCCACGCCGTCACGCTGGAGCGGCTCGCCGCCGGGCCGGCCGACCTGCCACCGAGGGTGTCGCTGTTCGGCCACACCCGCATGCCGGTCACCGAGATCGACCTCCTCTGCGCGCTGGCCGCCCACCACGACCTGCACCTGTGGCTCCCGCACCCGAGCGACGACCTCTGGCAGCGGCTCAGCGATCTCCGCGGCCCGACCCCGCGACACGACGACGACAGCCACCGTCGGGTCCGTCACCCATTGCTCGCCTCTCTCGGCCGCGACCAGCGCGAGCTCCAGCGCAGCCTGCTGGGCGTCGCCCCGGACGCCACCGACACCGAGGTCGCGACCAACCGGCTGCCCGCCACGCTGCTCGGCTGGCTCCAGGACGACCTCCGCGACGACGCCGTGCGCCCTGCCGGCCGCACCAAGCGGGGCGACGACCGCTCGGTCCAGGTGCACCGCTGCCACGGCCCCGCCCGCCAGGTCCAGGTGCTCCGCGAGGTGCTCCTCGGGCTGCTGGAGGACGACCCCACCCTGGAGCCCCGCGACATCCTCGTGATGTGCCCCGACATCGACAACTACGCGCCACTGATCTCCGCGTCGTTCGGGCTCGGTGACGTCGTCGAGGGCGGCCACCCGGCGCACCGGCTCCGGGTCCAGCTCGCCGACCGCGCGCTGTCCCAGACCAACCCGCTCCTCGGCGTTGCGGCCCAGCTCCTCGATCTGGCCGGCAGCCGTGCCACCGCCAGCCAGGTCCTCGACTTCGCCCAGACCCCGCCGGTGCGGCGCCGGTTCGGCTTCGTCGACGACGACCTCGACACGATGGCCGACTGGGTCCGCGAGTCCGGGGTGCGGTGGGGCTTCGACGCCGACCACCGTCAGCCCTTCGGCCTCCGCTACCTCCAGAACACCTGGCGGTTCGGCCTCGACCGAGTCCTCACCGGCGTCGCCCTGTCCGACGACTCCCGGGCCTGGCTCGGCACCGCCCTGCCGCTCGACGATGTCGGCAGCAACCGGGTCGAGCTGGCCGGCCGGTTCTCCGAGTACGTCGACCGGCTGGTCACCGCCACCGACCGGCTGACCGGCACCCGGCCGCTGGCCGAGTGGCTCGATGGGCTGGCCCGCGGGGTGGCGGAGCTGACCCGGGTCGACCGCAACGACCAGTGGCAGGTCGGCCAGGTCCAGCGCGAGCTGGCACGGGTGGCCGTCGACGCGGGAGAGCGCGGCGCGAGCCCGCTGCGGCTGACCGACGTCCGGGCGATGCTCGCCGACCACCTCGCCGGCCGCCCCACGCGCGCCAACTTCCGGGCCGGCAGCCTCACCGTCTGCACCATGGTCCCGATGCGGTCGGTCCCGCACCGCGTGGTCTGCCTGCTCGGCCTCGACGACGGCGTCTTCCCGCGCCAGCGGACCGTCGACGGCGACGACGTGCTGGCTCGCACGCCGGTCACCGGTGAGCGTGACGTCCGCTCCGAGGACCGCCAGCTCCTGCTCGACGCGATCGGGGCGGCCACCGAGACGCTGGTGGTCACCTACACCGGCGCCGACCCGCACAGCGGCCAGGACCGTCCCCCCGCCGTGCCGCTCGGCGAGCTCCTCGACGCCCTCGACCGCACCACCGAGGCGCCGGTCCGCGACGACATCGTGGTCAAGCACCCGCTGCAGGGCTTCGACCTGCGCAACGTCGAGCCTGGCCGGCTCGGCACGCCCGCACCGTTCACCTTCGACCCGCAGATGCTGAGGGCCGCGACGGTCGCCACCGGTCCGCGGCCCGCGCCGCCGCCGTTCCTGGGCCGGCCGCTGGCCGAGCCGGTCGCTCGCAGGGCCGACGACGAGCTCGCGCTGAGCGACCTGGTGACGTTCTTCCGCGACCCGGTCAAGGGGTTCTTCCGCGCCCTCGAGCTCACCCTCCCGTGGGACGTCGACGGCGTCAGTGACGCGATGCCCGTCGAGATCGACCAGCTCGACACCTGGGGGGTGGGGACGAGGATGCTCGAGGACATGATGCGCGGCATCCACCCGGACACCGCGCGCGAGATCGAGTGGCGCCGCGGCGCCCTCCCGCCGGGACAGCTCGGGTGGCGCAAGGCCACGGAGGTCCGCGAGATCGCGATGAACCTCGCCGTCGCCGCGCTCACCCACCGCCAGGTCGAGCCGAAGGCCTACGACGTCGACGTGGAGCTGCCCGGCGGCCGCCGGCTCACCGGCACCGTCACCCCGGTCTACGGCGACCGGCTGGTCGCCGTCGGCTACTCCCGGCTCGACGGCAAGCACCTGCTCGAGTCGTGGGTCCGGCTGCTGGCCCTGGCAGCCGGCCACCCCGACCACAACTGGACCGCGCTGACGGTCGGCCGCGCGCCCCGGGGCACCCAGGCTGCCCAGCGGCTCCTCGGCCCTCCCACCGACGAGCCGCTCGGCCTGCTGTCCGGCCTCGTCGACCTCTACGACGAAGGACGCCGGGCCCCGCTCCAGCTGCCGCTCAAGACGTCGTTCGCCTGGGCCTCGGCGGCCTTCATGGGTCAGGACCCCAAGCCCGAGGCGCTCAAGAAGTGGAGATCAAGCCGGTTCCCCGGTGAGGACGCCGACGCCGCCCACGTGCGCGTCTGGGGCGAGCACGCCGACCTCGCCGACCTCACCGAGCTGCCCGCCCTGGCGGAGCGGCTCTGGTTCCCGCTGCTGGCCAGCGAACGGGGGCCGATGTGACCACCACGACCACGACGGGCTCGTTCGACCTGCACGCCGCGCTCCCCACCGGGCCGACCACGACCGTGCTCGAGGCCAGCGCCGGCACCGGCAAGACCTACGCCCTCGCCGCGCTGGTCACCCGCTACGTCGCCGAGGGCCAGGCCCAGCTCGACGAGATGCTGCTCATCACCTTCAGCCGCGCGGCCAGCCAGGAGCTGCGCGAGCGGGTCCGCGACCAGCTGGTCAAGGCGGCCGAGGCGCTCGACGACCCGCGCAAGGCCGACGACGAGCTCCTCGAGCTGCTGGTCGCCGGCACCGACGCCGAGCGCGAGCAGCGCCGGCTGCGGCTGCGCGACGCCCTGGCCGGCTTCGATGCCGCCACGATCGCCACCACCCACCAGTTCTGCCAGCTGGTGCTCCGCTCGCTCGGCGTCGCCGGCGACACCGACGCCGGGGTCACCCTGGTCGAGAACCTCGACGACCTGGTCGCCGAGGTCGTCGACGACCTCTACCTCCAGCGGTTCGGCGACGTGAAGGGCGACCCGGAGCTGACCCGGGCCCAGGCGCTCGAGCTCGCCCACGAGGTGGTCGGCAACCCACGCACCCGGCTCACGCCCGTCGACCCACCGCCCGACAGCACGGCCGGCGTACGCCGTGCCTTCGCCGACGAGGTGTCCCGCGAGCTGGAGCGGCGCAAGCGGCTGCTCGGCGTCCTGGGCTTCGACGACCTGCTGTCCCGGCTCGCCGTCGCCCTCGAGGCCGACGACGCACCCGCTCGCGACCGGATGCGGCGGCGCTGGTCGATCGTCATGGTCGACGAGTTCCAGGACACCGACCCGGTCCAGTGGGAGGTCATCGAGCGGGCGTTCGTCGGTCAGGTGACGCTGGTGCTGATCGGCGACCCCAAGCAGGCCATCTACGCCTTCCGCGGTGGCGACGTGGTGACCTACCTCCGCGCCCGCGAGCGCGCCGACGCGCTGCTCACGCTCGACACCAACTACCGCAGCGACGCGCCGCTCGTGCGGCGGCTGCTCCGCGTCCTCGACGGTGCCGCGCTCGGCCACGAGGACATCGTGGTGCGGCCCGTCGACGCCCACCGTACGCAGCACCGGCTGGCCGGCGCGCCGTGCAACGACCCGTTCCGGCTCCGCGTCGTCTCGCGGGAGTCGTTCCGGATGCGCGGCACCCGCACGATCCCGATGGACGACCTGCGGCCCTTCATCGCCCGCGACCTCGCCGCCGACGTCAAGGCGCTGCTCGCCTCCGACGCCACCTACGACGACCGGCCGATCCGGGCCCGCGACGTCGCGGTCATCGTCGAGAGCCACCGCGACGCGCGCGCCTGTCGCGACGCACTGGCCGCGGCCGGCGTGCCCGCCGTCTACACCGGCGACACCGACGTCTTCGCCTCCCAGGCCGCCGCCGACTGGCAGTGCCTGCTCGAGGCGTTCGAGCAGCCGGGCCGGGCCGGCCTCGTGCGCGCCGCCGCCGCGACCATGTTCTTCGGCCGGACCGCCACCGAGCTCGCCACCGACCCCGAGCTCACCGACGACGTCTCCGACACGCTGCGCCGGTGGGCCGACTACGTCCGGGCCCGCGGGATCGCGGCCGTCCTCGAGGCGGCCTACGTCGCCGGGATGGCCGAGCGTGTGCTGGCCTGGCGCGGCGGCGAGCGCCACCTGACCGACGTCGAGCACCTCACCCAGCTGCTGCACGAGACCGCGCACCGCGACGGGCTCGGGCTCCCGGCAATGCTCCAGTGGCTGCGCGCCCAGCGCCAGGAGCGCGCGGGGGCTGCGGAGCGCAACCGGCGCCTCGACAGTGACGCGGCGGCGGTGCAGATCATGACCGTCTGGGTGAGCAAGGGGCTGCAGTACCCGCTCGTCTACCTGCCCTTCGCGTTCAACCGGAACGTCCGGATGGGCGAGGCGGTCCTCTACCACGAGCCCGACGGGACCAGGTGCCTCGACATCGGCGGCTCGTCCGGGGCCGGGTACGCCGCCGTGACCGCCAAGGGCCGCGCCGAGATGGCCGGCGACGACATCCGGCTGACCTACGTCGCACTGACCCGGGCGCAGTCGCAGGTGGTGACCTGGTGGGCGCCGTCGTGGGACGAGGTCAACGGCGGGCTGTCCCGGCTGCTGCGCGGCCGGGTGCTCGGCCAGGCCGCGGTGCCCGACTCGCTCCCGGCGAAGGTCGACGACGCGAGCGCGCTCGACCACTTCCGCAAGTGGGAGGCGGCCGGCGGTCCGCACCTCGAGCCGGCCGCGCCGGCCACCGACGTGCCCGAACCCCCGCTGCCGAAGGCCCCACGCGGTCTCGGCGTGCGGGCCTTCGACCGGCCGATCGACGTCGACTGGCGCCGTACGTCCTACTCCGCCCTGATCCGGGCGGCCGACGAGGCCGGCGGGGTGACCTCCGAGCCCGAGCTGTCCGCGCGTGACGACGAGCTGGCCGACGAGCTGGCCGACGAGACCGAGGTGGCTCCGGAGCCGGTGGCCGACTCGCCCGCGACGCTGCCCTCGCCGATGGCGGCGCTGCCGTCGGGAGCGGCGTTCGGCTCGCTCGTGCACGGCGTTCTGGAGGTCGCGGATCCCTCGGCTCCCGACCTCGAGGCCGAGCTGCTCCGCCATGTCCAGGAGCAGCGGGTGTGGTGGCCGGTCGACACCCCGGCCGAGGAGCTCGCGGCGGCGCTGGTGCCGCTCCACCAGACCTCGCTCGGCCCGCTGGCCGGCGGGCTGACACTCGGCGAGCTGGGCCTCTCCGACCGGCTGTGCGAGCTCGACTTCGAGATCCCGCTCGCCGGTGGCGACGTCACCCGCGGGGTGGACGTCACGCTCGACGACGTCGGCGCCCTCCTGGCCCAGCACCTCGGCGCGGACGACCCGCTGCGCCCCTACGCCGACCGGCTCCGCACCCCCGGGCTGGGCAGCCAGTCGCTGCGCGGCTACCTCTCCGGGTCCATCGACGTGGTGCTGCGCGTGCCCGGGCCGCGCTACGTCGTGGTCGACTACAAGACCAACTGGCTGGGCCCGGCCGACCAGCCGCTCACGGCCGCGGCCTACTCGCGGGAGCGGCTGGTCGAGGCGATGCTCCACTCCGACTACCCTCTCCAGGCGCTCCTCTACGTCGTGGTCGCCCATCGCTACCTGCGCTGGCGCCAGCCCGGCTACGACCCGGCCCAGCACCTCGCCGGCGTGCTCTACCTCTACGTGCGCGGGATGTGCGGACCGGACACACCCGAGGAGGACGGCCACCCGGCCGGCGTCTTCTCGTGGCAGCCCCCGGTCCCCCTCGTGATCGCGCTGTCCGACCTGCTGGACGGTGTCTCATGACGCTGCTCACCCTCGAGTTCGACGACCCCCACGACCCGCGGCTGGCGATCACGGCCGACGGGCTGCTGCGGCGCTTCAACGAGGCCGGGGTGCTCGACGCCTCGGACGTCCACGTGGCGCAGCGGTTGTGCCAGCTGGCGGCCGAGGACGACGAGCTGGTCGCGCTGGCGGTGGCGTTCGTGGTGCGCGCGGTCCGCGGTGGCTCGGTCTGCGTCGACCTGGCCACGGTCCCCGCCGACGAGGTCGACGCGCCCTGGCCCAACCCCGCGTCGTGGTCCGCCGCGGTGGCTGGCAGCCCACTGGTCACGTCGGATCCGCCGGTGCTCCACCTGCTCGAGCAGGACGGGGTGCGGCTGCTCTACCTCGACCGCTACTGGCGCGAGGAGGAGCAGGTCCACACCGACCTGGTCGACCGGCCCTCCGGCACCACCCGGCCGGACGAAGCCTGGCTCGCGGCGGCGCTCGACCGGGTCTTCCCGACGGACGGCTACGACGAGCAGCGCGCGGCCGCACGGGTCGCGCTGACCCACGCGACCACCGTGCTCACCGGCGGCCCCGGCACCGGCAAGACCACGACTGTCGCCGCGCTGCTGGCACTCTGCGCCGAGCAGGCCGAGCTCGCCGGCGACCCGCCCGTCCGCATCGCGCTGGCGGCGCCGACCGGCAAGGCCGCGGCCCGACTCCAGCAGGCGGTGGAGGGCGAGGTGGCCGGGCTGCCCGGTTCCGACCGTGATCGTCTGTCCGGCGTACGCGCGGTGACCCTGCACCGGCTCCTGGGCGCGCGGCCGGACACCTCCTCGAGGTTCCGGCACCACCGCGACAACCGGCTGCCCCACGACGTCGTCGTGGTCGACGAGACCTCGATGGTGTCGCTGACGATGATGGCCCGGTTGCTGGAGGCGGTGCGGCCCGGCAGCCGGCTGATCCTGGTCGGCGACCCGTTCCAGCTCGCGTCGGTCGAGGCCGGCGCGGTGCTCGCCGACCTGGTCGACACCGTTGAGCGCAAGACCCGCGTCGGCGTGGCCTCGCTGAAGACCTCGCACCGGTTCGGGGCGTCGATCGGTGCCCTGGCCGAGGCGGTGCGGGCGGGTGACGCCGACCGTGCGGTCGACCTGCTCGAGGCCGGCGACGACCACGTCGAGCTGGTCCACGTCGACGACCCCGGGCGCCGGGTGCGCGAGCTGCTCCTCCCGCAGGCCCTCGGCGTGCTCCGGGCGGCCGAGGCGGGCGACGCCGACCTTGCCCTCGAGCGGCTGGACCGGCAGCGGCTGCTCTGTGCCCACCGCGAGGGCCCCTACGGCGTGCGCCACTGGAACGCCCAGGTCGAGCGCTGGCTCGCCGAGGAGACGGGTGAGCCCATCTACGCGACCTGGTACGCCGGCCGCCCGCTCCTGGTCACCGCCAACGACTACGGGCTCGGCGTCTACAACGGCGACGTCGGCGTGGCCGTGCGGCCCCCCGCGGGCGCGCGGGGGCGGGCGCTGCGTGCCGCCGTCGCCGGCAGCGCCGGGCGGCTCGACGTGGCCACCAGCCGCCTCGGCGACGTGGAGACCATGCACGCGCTGACCATCCACAAGAGCCAGGGGTCCCAGGCCGACGAGGTCGTCGTCATCCTCCCCCCGCCGGAGTCGCGGCTGCTCACCCGTGAGCTCTTCTACACCGCCGTCACCCGCGCCCGCGAGCGCGTCGTGGTGGTCGGCTCGCCGGACGACGTACGCGCCGCGATCGACCGCCGGGCCTTGCGCGCGACCGGGCTCCGCCAGCGGCTCGCCGGCGCCTGACGGCCACTGACGTGTGAGACTGGGGCATGGCGTTCGCCGTGGTGCGCGGTATCGACCTGCTGCCCGTCGCCGCAGCAGGCGTCGCGGGCGCGATGATCGCGGTCTACCGCAGCGTGATCGAGTCCCAGGGGGACGAGTCACCCCTGTGGTGGGTGCAGGCCGTCCTGCTCGTCGGTGCGCTGCTGGCCCTGGCCGGAGCGCCCACGGCCAACCCGAGGCGGGTGCCCGTGCTGGTGGCGGCGACCGGTCTGCTCGGTGTGCTCGGTCTGCTCGCGATCCTCTCCATCGGCTTCCCGATCCTGCTCGCCGCCGGGCTGACCTTCTTCGCGGCCCTGCGCGGCAGCACCGCTCCCGGAAGTCGCCGGCCGCACGCTCGCACTGAGCTCGGATCGTGGCTTGGGTCGTCCGACCCCTGACCCTCCCGAAACCTGTGCGTCACAGCCATCACCTAGGGTCGAGAGATGCCGTTCCTGCTGCGAGTGGAGCTGCCCGATGTGCCGGGGTCGCTGGGTCGCGTGGCGACCGCGATCGGTGAGGCGGGCGGCGACATCGAGGCGATCGAGATCGTCGAGAAGCGCGACGGTCTGGCCGTCGACGACGTCCTCCTGGAGATGAACGAGGGCGCCATGCCCGACTCGGTGGTCTCCGCGTGCAACACGCTGGACGGGGTCCGGGTCATGTGGATCAGCCGGTACGCCGCGGGCGGCAACATCTTCCTCGACCTCGAGGTGGTCGAGGAGCTCACCGCCGACCCGGACAAGGCGCTGGACCAGGTGGTCGACCTGCTGCCGGTGGCCTTCCGCTCCGACTGGGCGATGCGGATCCACCGCAGCAAGGGCGTGGTCCGCCGCACCGACGCGGCCCCGGAGGGCCTGCCGTTCGTCGACATCGAGCAGGCCGCGCGCCTCGAGGTCGACGGCGACGACGTCAACCTCTACGCAGGCGCCCGCATCGACGGCAACAACGTCGTGGTCATCGGCCGCCGCGGCGGCCCGGAGTTCGTCGAGTCCGAGCTGGCCCGGCTCAACCACCTGGTCAGCCTCGCGGCGTCCCTGGCTCGGCCATAGGGCTGGCCGGTCGTGGATGGGGTCCCCGGATATCAGGCTCTCCTGACGCTTCCGTGGGTGGGTGGCTGCCCACGCCGGGCAGCGGTGACCTTTCAACCGGTCTGAGCCGCCCAGGGTTCACCGACCACCGGCGTCTCGTCGTGTCCCGCCGACATGCCGAGGTGGCGGTGGGTGGTCAACCACCCTGGGCCAGGCTGCGGTTGATTGCTCACCGCTGTCCTGGCCCGCGCATGGCAGGGGCGCCGAGGGCGATCCTTGACGGCAAGAGGCGATCAGGAGTGGGCGCGGGCATCCACCAGCCCCATCGGCGGGTTTGCGGAGGGAAGTCGGCACCTGGTGCCGGG
>NZ_DASUFR010000215.1:0-24537 GCF_036274455.1 Nocardioides sp.
TTCCGCGAGCGTTCTCCAGCCCGCCGCGGCGCCACCAGCCGCTAGCGACGGCCGCGACCCTCGCGCTGTCGCTCGGCGAAACGCAGGAACCGGTCGATCACGAGCGCCGCCTCCAGCGCATCCCCCGCGGCTGCTTCGCGAGCGGCCACGTCGACGCCTTCGGCGACCAGCACATGGGTCACCGGATATCCGGCTATTGTGACGGATCCGTGGGTGCCCGCGCGCCTACCGGATCGCGTCTCGCCGTCAAGGATCGCCTTCGGCGCCCGCTTCGCGGCGCGCTTCGCGCGTCCTTGACCGCGAGCCTCGCGCGATCCGGTGATACGGCGCACAACGGCGGGCTTCGCCGCGCCGTTGCATGGCGCGGGCACCACCAGCACCGGTCGGTGGGTTTGCGGAGGGGAATCGGCACCTGGTGCCGGAGATCCTCGGCAAAGCCGGGTCCCCGGAACACGCCCCGGGCGGCCGCGCATGCGGGGCGGAGCTTGCTCCGCCCTTGCGCGCCCCCCAGCGCGCCGCTCGGGACCCGCGGTCAAGGACGCCGCAGGCGCCGCGCAGCGGTGCCGAAGGCATCCTTGAGGGCGGGTTGCGGCGTGCTACGCGCGCGGCCGCCCACCCACGGATGGGTCACAGTCACCGGATATCCGGTGACCCCTGCAACCGGCTCCGCTTGGCGCGCCTGACTGTCGGCCACGGCGATGGGGGCAGCGCGGGAATGTGACGCGTGAGCCGGGCGTTGACTACGCTGGACCGCTGGCTCCGGTTCACGTCTCGCGTTCGAGCGAAGGCGACCCGGGGCACGAGAGAGGACACCATGAAGGCTGACATCCACCCGGACTACGTGGAGACCGAGGTCACCTGCACCTGCGGCAACACGTTCACCACGCGCAGCACGGCGCGCAACGGCAGCATCCACGCCGACGTGTGCTCCAACTGCCACCCGTTCTACACCGGCAAGCAGAAGATCCTCGACACCGGAGGCCGTGTGGCCCGGTTCGAGGCGCGCTACGCCAAGGCCGCCAAGAAGGGCGCCGACAAGGCCGACGCCGACAAGTAGCTTCCGCACAGCGCCGACCCGTGTCCACTGCAGAGGGGCGTGGGTCGGCGCTCGTGATTTCTCCGGCGCAGCGACGAGTAGTACGAGTAGATGGAGGAGCGGTGTTCGAGGCAGTCGACACCATGGCCCAGGAGCACGCCGAGCTGGAGCAGAGGCTCGGCGCGCCGGAGACGCACGCCGACGCGCGGCTGGCCAAGCAGCTCAACCAGCGGTACGCCGAGCTGAGCCGGATCCTGGCCGCCAAGAAGGACTGGGACACCCTCGGTGAGGACGTCGAGGCCGCCCGGGAGCTCGCGGCCGAGGACCCCAGCTTCGCCGCCGAGGTCGAGTCCCTCGCCCAGCGCCGCCACGACGCCGAGGAGCGGCTGCGGATGCTGCTGGTGCCGCGCGACCCGGCCGACGACAAGGATGCGATCCTCGAGGTGAAGTCCGGCGAGGGCGGCGAGGAGTCCGCGTTGTTCGCCGGCGACCTGTTCCGCATGTACTCCCGCTTCGCCGAGCGCAAGGGCTGGAAGGTCGAGGTCCTCGACGCCACCGAGTCCGACCTCGGCGGCTACAAGTCGGTGACCCTCGCGGTGAAGGCCAAGGGCGCGACCGAGCCGGGCCAGGCGCCCTACGGCCTGCTCAAGTTCGAGGGCGGCGTCCATCGGGTGCAGCGGGTGCCGGTCACCGAGTCGCAGGGGCGGGTGCACACCAGCGCCGCCGGCGTCCTGGTGCTCCCGGAGGCCGAGCAGGTCGACGTCGAGATCAACGACAACGACCTGCGCATCGACGTCTTCCGGAGCAGCGGCCCGGGCGGCCAGAGCGTCAACACGACCGACTCGGCCGTGCGGATCACCCACCTGCCGACCGGCATCGTGGTCAGCTGCCAGAACGAGAAGAGCCAGCTGCAGAACAAGGAGCAGGCGCTGCGCATCCTCCGCGCCCGGCTGCTCGCCGCGGCCCAGGAAGAGGCTGACGCCGCGGCCAGCGATGCCCGGCGCAGCCAGGTCCGCACCGTCGACCGGTCCGAGCGGATCCGCACCTACAACTTTCCTGAGAACCGCATCTCCGACCACCGCACCGGCTACAAGGCCTACAACCTCGACGCGGTGCTCGACGGCGACCTGCAGCCGGTCCTCGACTCGTGCGTCGAGATGGACCTCGCCGACCGCCTGGGCGCGCTGGAGTCATGACCCCCCGGGCCGCGCAGCAGGGTGCGGCTGCACGGCTGCGCGAGGCCGGCATCCCGAGCCCCGAGCACGACGCCGCCGAGCTGCTGGCGCACGTGCTCGGCACCGAGCGGTCCCGGCTTCCCCTGGTCGACGAGGTCCCGCCCGAGGCGGTGGAGCGGTACGACGCGCTCGTCGCGCGCCGTGCGGGACGTGAGCCGCTCCAGCACCTGACCGGCGAGGCGTGGTTTCGGCGGGTCCGGCTCGAGGTGGGCCCAGGGGTGTTCACCCCGCGGCCGGAGACCGAGCTGCTGGCCGGCTGGGCCGTCGAGGAGGCCGGGTCGAGGAGCGAGCCGGTCGTGGTCGACCTGTGCACCGGCTCCGGCGCGATCGCCCGGGCGGTCACCGACGAGGTGCCCGAGGCCCGCGTGCACGCCGTCGAGCTGGACGAGGCGGCCTACCGCTGGGCCGCGCGGAACCTCGCCGGCACCGGTGTCGACCTGCGCCAGGGTGACTTCGCCACCGCCTTCGACGACCTGGCCGGGACCGTCGACGTCGTGGTCTGCAACCCGCCGTACGTCCCGCTCGAGGCATGGGAGTCGGTGGCCCCCGAGGCGCGCGACCACGACCCGCACCTCGCGCTGTTCTCCGGGGCCGACGGCCTCGACGCCATCCGCGTGCTCGCGGTGCGCGCCGCCGTGCTGCTCCGGCCCGGGGGAGTGCTCGGCGTCGAGCACGCCGACGTCCAGGGCGAGTCGGTGCCGGCGGTGCTGAGCGGCACCGGACGCTGGGTCGACGTGCGCGACCACGACGACCTCGCGGGCCGTCCGCGGTTCACCACCGCGCGGCTGGCACGATGACCCTGTGTCGCAGCGCTACCCGACCACCACCGACGAGGAGCGCGAGGCCGCGGTCGAGGCTGCCAGCCTCGCGATCCAGCGTGGTGGGCTCGTGGTGCTGCCGACCGACACGGTCTACGGACTGGCGGCCGACGCGTTCGACAAGGACTCGGTCCAGGACCTGCTGCTGGCCAAGGGCCGGGGGCGGGACATGCCGCCGCCGGTGCTCGTCTCGGCGGCGACGACGCTCGACGCCCTGGCCGTGCGGGTGCCGACGTGGGGCCGCAGGCTGGTCGAGGAGTTCTGGCCCGGTGCCCTCACGCTCGTCTGCCACGCGCACGCCTCGCTGCAGTGGGACCTCGGCGACACCCGCGGCACGGTGGCGGTCCGGATGCCCGACCACGACGTCGCCCTCGAGATCCTCGAGCGCACCGGGCCGCTCGCGGTCAGCTCGGCCAACCTCACCGGCCAACCGGCCGCGACCGAGGCCGACGCGGCCGAGAAGATGCTGGGCGACGAGGTCGAGGTGATCGTGGACGCCGGCACGTCGCCGGGCGGCGCGGCCTCCACGATCGTCGACTGCACCACGACCCCGGGCCGGGTGCTGCGACTGGGGGCGATCAGCCTCGAGCAGCTCAACGAGGTGCTGGAGCCGCTCGGCAATGCCATCCCGGACACGGACGCCGCACCCGGCGGGCACGACGGAGACGCCGGCGCGTGAGGGAGTACCTCCTCGTCCTGCTGGTGGCCGCCTCGGTGACCTACCTGCTCACGGTCATCGCCCGGGAGATCGCGCTGCGGTCCGGGGCGGTGGCCAGGGTCCGGGACCGCGACGTCCACGACGAGCCGGTGCCCTACCTCGGCGGCCTGGCCATGCTGGGCGGCCTGGTGGCGGCCTACCTCGTCGGCCGCGAGCTCCCGTTCCTCTCCGGCAGCTCGCCGCTGGTGTTCCACGACGCGGGGATCGTGCTGATCGCGGGAGCACTCATCTGCGCGGTCGGCGTGCTGGACGACCTGTTCGAGCTCGATGCCCTCACGAAGCTGGGCGGCCAGGTCCTGGCGGCCGGCTTCCTGATCGCGTTCAACATCCAGTTCATCTTCTTCTCCGACGTGAAGGGCAACCAGTACTCGCTCGACCCGGCCCAGGGCGCCCTGCTGACCGGGCTCCTCGTGGTCGCCACCATCAACGCGGTCAACATGGTCGACGGCCTCGACGGCCTCGCCGCCGGGGTGGTCGGCGTGGCCGCCCTGGCGTTCTTCGTCTTCTGCTACAGCGTGACGCGGCTCAACGGCCTCGACCGCGCGAACACCGCGGCCTTCCTCAGCGTGGCGCTGGCGGGGGTCTGCGCCGGCTTCCTGGTGCACAACTTCCACCCGGCCCGCCTGTTCATGGGCGACAGCGGGTCGATGCTGCTCGGCCTGGTCCTCTCGGCCAGCGCGGTGACGCTGTCGGGGCAGTTCACCCCCGACCAGCTGGTCAAGGGTGGCGGCGGCGCGACCGCCAGCCTGCTCCCGACCTTGCTGCCGGTGCTGCTGCCGATCTCGCTGCTGGTCGTTCCCCTGGCCGACCTGCTGCTGGCCGTCGTACGCCGCACGCGCGCCGGCCGCTCGCCGTTCTCGCCCGACAAGCAGCACCTCCACCACCGGCTGCTGGAGATCGGGCACAGCCAGCGCCGGGCGGTCCTGATCATGTGGATGTGGGCCGCGCTGGTCTCCTTCGGCACCGTGCTCGCCAGCCTCTACAGCGGGATCTGGGTGGTGGCGGTGGTCCTCGGCATGACGCTGGTGACGGTGATCCTGACCTTCCTGCTGCCCAGGCTGCACCGCCCGCGGTTGCCTGCGGACAAAGTTGGCTGAGAAGGTGGGGCAGACCCCCGGGTTCAGGCCCCTGCGGACTTTGTGCTAGTTTTCACAAGCACTCAGGATGCACTCAGATTGACCCCCGACCAGGACGGCCGCCGACGATGACGACTGCCCCGCTTCCCCGCCTCAGGGGAGGGGTGCGCCGTGTTAGGTTCGGTCGATGCCCGAGCCCAGCACCGACCCTCCCGGTGACGCCGGCCTCCGCGGCCGGGACCTCATCGGTCTGGGTGGCCTGCTCGTCGGTGCGGTCGTGGTCGGCACGGTGCTCGGCCTCCTCATCGACAGCGCCGCGGACACGACTCCGGTGTTCACCATGGTCGGCGTCTTCCTGGGCATCGCCGCTGCCGGCGTCGGCTTCTGGCTGCGCGTCCGCTCGGCCATGCAGCCCTGAGCCCCACCGGGATGTGACCCCATGACCTCCCCCGACACCCGCCCCGCGGCAGAGCGTCCCGAGCGCGCCTCGGTGCTGAGGCTGCTCCGCGACCAGCGCAAGATCATCCTCCTGGCCGTCGTCCTGGCCGTGGCGGTGTTCTGGATCGCCGGGCCGATGGGCGAGTGGCGGCTCGGCACCGCGCTGGCCATCGGGGTCGCTCTGGGCCTGGTCAACCACCTCGTCACGGAGTACTGGCTGCTGCGCCTGATCACCTCGGGCCGCGAGCCGAGCCGGGGCGCCATCATGCGCTCGACCATCGTCCGGCTCGGTGTGCTCACGGTGTTCGCGGTGGGCATCGCGGTGCTCTTGTGGCCCGAGGGCGTGGCGCTGCTGCTCGGCCTCGCGATCTTCCGCCTCATCGCTCTGGTGATGACCGGCCTGCCCCTGCTCCAGGAGCTGAAGGAGATGAACCACTCGTGAACAGCCTGCTGGTGCCGATGACCGACATCGAGATCGGGCACCACAAGACGGCCGAGCTGTGGGGCATGACGTTCCACATCGACACGATCGTCTCGACGATCGTCGCGATCATCGCCGTGGTCGGTCTCGGCCTCGTCGCCCGGCGCGCGCTGACCAAGCACTCCGAGGACCACGTCCCCACCAAGATGCAGCTGATCTGGGAGACCGTGGTCAAGGAGGTCAACTCCCAGGTCGAGGACAACCTCGGTCGGGTGCATCCCTACGCCGCACCGCTGGCGATCTCGATCTTCTTCTTCGTGCTGTTCGCCAACTGGCTCGAGCTCATCCCGACCAAGCTCAACGAGGACCTGCACCTGCTCCCGGCCCCCACCGCGGACGTCAACCTCACCTACGCCCTCGCCGCGGTGACGATGGTCAGCGTCTGGGTCTACGGCATCCGGCTCAAGGGGGTCCGCGGCTACTTCAAGCACTTCGTGGAGCCGTTCCCGGTGATGCTGCCGCTGAACATCCTCGAGGAGCTCATCAAGCCGGTCACGCTGGCCCTTCGTCTGTTCGGCAACATCTTCGCCGGCGGGATCATGTTGGCCCTGATCGGCGCGCTCATCGGCTGGTCGGTCTCGGACATCCCCGTCGGCGGTGTGATCGGCTTCGTCTTCAACATCGTCTGGAAGCTCTTCGACATGTTCATCGGAGCGATCCAGGCCTTCATCTTCGCGCTCCTGACCGTCCTCTACTTCGCGATGGCCGGTGCCGGCCACGAGGAGCACGGCGAGGAGCACGACCAGCACGACACCGACGACGTCTCCGAGGCCTCCGACCAGGCTTCGTCGGCCGAGCCAACAACCGTTCCCGCCTCCTGACAAACCGACCAGGACGCAACCCGAGTCAGTCACACAAGGCGGCCACATCCGTGGTCGCTAGATCAAGGAGATAGATCCCATGGCAGTAGACAATTCGGCCGTTCAGCTGGCCGGTGCCTTCGTCGGCGGCGGCCTCGCCCTCGCCGGTGGCGCCATCGGTGCCGGCATCGGTGACGGCCTGGCCGGTTCGTCGTACATCCAGGGCGTGGCCAGGCAGCCGGAGGCGCAGGGACGACTGCAGACCATCTTCTTCCTGACGGTCGGTCTGGTCGAGGCGATGTTCTTCATCAACCTCGCGTTCATGGCGCTGTTCGTCTTCGTCCTGGCGTGACCCCCATGTCCGGCCTCACCACGCTCTCGCCGACGGCGGTCACGCCGATGGAGGGCAACTTCCTGGTCCCCAACGCGACGTTCTTCGTCGAGCTGGCGGCGTTCATCCTGATGTTCTGGCTGCTCGCGCGCTTCGTCATCCCGCCGATCAACAAGGCCATGACCGCGCGGCAGGACGCGATCCGCAAGGAGTTCGACGAGCTCGAGGAGTCCAAGAAGGGCGCGAGGGACGCCGAGGCGGAGTTCAGGGCGCAGATGGCGGACGCCCGCAAGGATGCCGCGCGGGTGCGCGACGAGGCCCGCGAGCAGGGCAACAGCATCATCGCGGAGGCCAAGGAGCAGGCCCAGGTCGAGGCGCAGCGCGTCAAGGACCAGGCCCACGCCCAGATCGCCGCGGAGCGCCAGGCGGCGCTCACCAGCCTGCGCGCCGAGGTCGGCACGCTGGCGACCTCACTGGCCGGCCGGATCGTGGGCGAGTCCCTCGAGGACGACGACCGCAGCGCTCGCGTCGTCGACCGGTTCCTCAGTGACCTCGAGACGCTGGATGACAGCAAGTCCGCGCGGGACGGAGCGTCGGCCTGATGCTGCGTGGAGCCTCCGCCGAGGCGCTGGCCGAGCTGAGCCAGCAGGCTGCCCGGACCCGCACCCTCGACGAGGCGGCGGCCCTGGGCAACCAGCTGTTCGGCGTCGTGGCAGTCGTACGCCGGGACGTGGCGCTGCGCCGCGCGCTGACCGACAACTCGGTCGAGGCCGAGGCCAGGTCGGGGCTGGCCCGGGCCGTGTTCGGCAAGGCGCTTGACGAGCCCGCCCTGGCGCTGGTCGCAGAGGCCGCCGGCCGCCGGTGGATCTCGGCCAACGACCTGCCCGAGGCCCTCGAGCAGGTGGCGGTCACCGCGACGGTCCGCTCGGCCGGCGCCAACGGCGAGCAGGTCGGAGACGAGCTGTTCTCGGTCAAGCAGCTGATCGAGCACAACCCGGCGCTGCGCGGCGCCCTGGCCGACCACTCGCGCACCCCAGAGGACCGCAGCGGACTGCTGCTCGGCCTCATCGAGGGCAAGACGCTGCCTGCCACGGCGGTGCTCGTGGGTCAGGCCGTCGCCCGCGACCGGGGTGCGGTCGAGGTCACCCTCCAGGACTACCTCGACCTCGCGGCCGCGGCGCTCGAGGAGGCAGTGGCCACGGTGCACACCGCCCGGGAGCTCTCCGCCGATGAGCAGGAGCGGCTCGCCGCCGCACTCAGCAAGCAGTACGGCAAGGACATCCAGCTGCACATCGTCGTCGACCCCGAGCTGATCGGCGGCCTCCGGGTCGAGATCGGCGACGACGTCATCGAGGGCACGGTCGCCAGCCGGCTCGACGACGCTCGCCGGCGCATCGCCGGCTGACCACCCGACTCAACAACAAACAGGACTCAACCCGATCAAGGGGACAAGAAGATGACGGAACTGTCCATCCGCCCGGAGGAGATCCGCGACGCGCTCCAGAAGTACGTCGACGACTACAAGCCGTCCGCGGCGGCCAAGGAGGAGGTCGGCACCGTCGCCCAGGCCGGTGACGGCATCGCCCGGGTGGCCGGTCTGCCGTCCGCGATGGCCAACGAGCTGCTCGAGTTCGAGGACGGCACGCTCGGCATCGCGCTGAACCTCGACACCCGTGAGATCGGCGTCGTCATCCTCGGTGACTTCGAGGGCATCGAGGAGGGCCAGAGTGTCCGACGGACCGGCGAGATCCTGTCGGTCCCGGTCGGCGACGCCTTCATGGGCCGGGTCGTCGACCCGCTCGGCAACCCGATCGACGGTCTCGGTGAGATCGAGTCCGAGGACCGCCGCGCCCTCGAGCTCCAGGCGCCGACCGTGGTGCAGCGCAAGTCGGTGCACGAGCCGATGGCGACCGGCATCAAGGCCATCGACGCGATGACCCCGATCGGCCGTGGCCAGCGCCAGCTCATCATCGGCGACCGCGCGACCGGCAAGACCACGATCGCGATCGACACGATCATCAACCAGAAGCAGAACTGGGAGTCCGGCGACCCGGTCAAGCAGGTCCGCTGCATCTACGTCGCGATCGGCCAGAAGGGCTCGACGATCGCCTCGGTGCGGGGCGCCCTCGAGGAGGCCGGCGCGCTGGAGTACACCACGATCGTGGCGGCCCCGGCGTCGGACTCCGCCGGCTTCAAGTACCTCGCCCCCTACACCGGCTCGGCCATCGGCCAGCACTGGATGTACGACGGCAAGCACGTCCTGATCATCTTCGACGACCTCACCAAGCAGGCCGAGGCCTACCGCGCGGTCTCGCTGCTGCTGCGCCGCCCGCCGGGCCGCGAGGCCTACCCGGGCGACGTCTTCTACCTGCACAGCCGCCTGCTGGAGCGCTGCGCGAAGCTGTCCGACGACATGGGTGCGGGCTCGATGACCGGGCTGCCGATCATCGAGACCAAGGCCAACGACGTCTCGGCCTACATCCCGACCAACGTCATCTCGATCACCGACGGCCAGATCTTCCTGCAGTCCGACCTGTTCGCGGCCAACCAGCGGCCCGCCATCGACGTCGGCATCTCGGTGTCCCGCGTGGGTGGCTCGGCGATGACCAAGGCGATGAAGGCGGTCACCGGGTCGCTCAAGGTCGACCTGGCCCAGTACCGCGCGATGGAGGCCTTCGCGATGTTCGCCTCCGACCTCGACGCGGCCTCGCGGGCCCAGCTCGACCGTGGGCAGCGGCTGATGGCGCTGCTCAAGCAGCCGGCCTACTCGCCGTACCCGCTCGACGAGATGACCGTCTCGCTGTGGCTCGGCACCAGCGGCCGGCTCGACAAGGTCCCGACCGAGGATGTCGCGCGCTTCGAGCAGGAGTTCCTCGACTACCTGCGCCGCTCGCACTCGGAGATCCTCGGCAGCATCCGCGACACGCTCAACTTCGACGACGAGACCGAGGCGAAGGCCGCCGAGGCCTACGACTCCTTCACCGAGCAGTTCGAGACCTCCGAGGGCGGCTCGATCCAGGTGGGCGAGCAGGTCAAGGAAGAGGCCATGGAGGACGACGAGCTCGAGCAGGAGCAGATCGTCAAGCAGAAGCGGGGCTGACGCGCCGATGCACAACAACCAGACGATGAGCCCGGGAGGTGAGCGGTAGTGGCGGTCTCACTGCGTGAGTACCGCGCGCGGATCAAGTCGACGGAGTCGATGAAGAAGATCACGCGCGCCATGGAGCTCATCGCTGCCTCCCGCATCATCAAGGCGCAGCAGCGGGCCCAGGCCGCCGCGCCGTACGCACGGGAGCTCACCCGCGCGGTGTCCGCGGTCGCGACGTTCTCCAACGTCGACCACCCGCTGACCAAGGAGGAGGAGAACCCCCAGCGGGCCGCGGTCCTGATCGTCACCAGCGACCGGGGCCTGGCCGGCGCCTACTCCTCGAGCGTCCTCAAGGAGGCCGAGCGGCTCGCCGAGCGGCTCAAGGCCGAGGGCAAGGAGATCGACACCTACATCTGCGGGCGCAAGGGCGAGGCCTACTACCGGTTCCGCCAGCGCCCGGTCGTGCAGTCGTGGACCGGGTTCAGCGACCAGCCGTCCTACGACGTGGCCGCCGAGATCGGCCGCACCCTCATCGCCAGCTTCGTCAAGGAGCAGGGTGAGGAGGGTGACGTCGACGAGGTGCACGTGGTCTACACCCGGTTCCGGTCGATGCTCACCCAGGAGCCCACCGCGATCCGACTGCTGCCGCTCGAGGTGGTCGAGGGCGAGGAGAAGCCGCCCGAGGACGAGGTGCTGCCGCTCTATGAGTTCGAGCCATCGGCCGAGGCCGTGCTGGACGCCCTGCTGCCGCAGTACGTCCAGAGCCGGATCTTCTACGCGCTCCTCCAAGCCGCGGCCTCCGAGCTCGCGGCCCGCCAGAAGGCCATGAAGTCGGCGACCGACAACGCCGACGAGCTCATCAAGAAGTTCACCCGGGTGGCCAACCAGGCCCGCCAGGCCGGCATCACCCAGGAGATCAGCGAAATCGTCGGCGGCGTGAACGCCCTGGCCGACGCCCAGGCAGAAGCCCAGTAAGGGGAGAAGGAAATGACTGCAACGGTCGAGGAGACCAAGGAGACCACCGGCGGCGGCGCCACCGGCCGGGTCGCCCGGGTGATCGGCCCGGTCGTCGACGTGGAGTTCCCGGTCGACACGATGCCGGAGATCTACAACAAGCTCGAGTGCCCGCTCGAGCTGGGCGGCGAGTCGCGCACCCTCTCCCTCGAGGTCGCGCAGCACATCGGTGACGGCATGGTCCGCGCCATCTCGCTGCAGCCGACCGACGGCCTCGTGCGCGGCGCGCAGGTGACCGACACCGGCGGCCCGATCACGGTTCCCGTGGGCGACGTCACCCTCGGCCACGTGTTCAACATGCTGGGCGAGCCGCTCAACCTCGAGGAGGGCGAGCAGCTCGAGGTCAAGGAGCGCTGGGGGATCCACCGCAAGGCGCCGGCCTTCGACCAGCTCGAGTCCAAGACCCAGATGTTCGAGACCGGCATCAAGGTCATCGACCTGCTCACGCCGTACGTCCAGGGCGGCAAGATCGGCCTGTTCGGTGGCGCGGGCGTGGGCAAGACCGTGCTGATCCAGGAGATGATCGCGCGCGTCGCCCGTGACCACGGTGGTGTGTCGGTGTTCGCCGGGGTCGGCGAGCGCACCCGTGAGGGCAACGACCTCATCGCCGAGATGACCGAGGCCGGCGTCATCGGCCAGACCGCGCTGGTCTTCGGCCAGATGGACGAGCCCCCGGGCACCCGGCTCCGCGTGGCGCTGTCCGCGCTGACCATGGCGGAGTACTTCCGCGACGTCCAGAACCAGGACGTGCTGCTGTTCATCGACAACATCTTCCGGTTCACCCAGGCCGGCTCGGAGGTCTCGACCCTGCTGGGCCGGATGCCCTCGGCGGTGGGCTACCAGCCCAACCTGGCCGACGAGATGGGCGTCCTGCAGGAGCGGATCACCTCGACCCGCGGCCACTCGATCACCTCGATGCAGGCGATCTACGTGCCCGCCGACGACTACACCGACCCGGCGCCCGCCACGACGTTCGCGCACCTCGACGCGACCACCGAGCTGTCGCGCGAGATCGCCTCGCTCGGCATCTACCCGGCCGTGGACCCGCTGACGTCGACCTCGCGGATCCTGTCCGCCGAATACATCGGCCAGGCGCACTACGACTGCGCGATCCGGATCAAGCAGATCCTCCAGCGCAACAAGGAGCTCCAGGACATCATCGCGATCCTCGGTGTCGACGAGCTCTCCGAGGAGGACAAGATCATCGTCTCGCGAGCGCGCCGCATCCAGCGGTTCCTCTCGCAGAACACCTACGTGGCCAAGCAGTTCACCGGCATCGAGGGCTCCACCGTCCCGGTGTCGGAGACCATCGAGGCGTTCAACAAGATCGCCGACGGCGAGTACGACCACGTGGCCGAGCAGGCGTTCTTCATGTGCGGCGGTCTGGACGACGTCGAGCGCAAGTGGGACGAGATCCAGAAGAGCCTGTGAGCTGACATGGCAGACGCACTCACCGTGGAGCTCGTCGCGGCCGACCGCATGGTCTGGTCGGGCGAGGCCACCATGGTCATCGCGCGGACCGTGGAGGGTGACATCGGCATCCTCCGCGGCCACGCCCCGGTGCTCTCGGTGCTCTCCGAGGCGATCGTCGAGATCACCGCGGAGGAGGGCCACACCGTGTTCGCGGTGGCAGACGGCGGCTTCATCTCCGTGGCCAACGACCGGGTCTCGATCCTGTCCGAGCACGCCGAGCTGTCCACCGAGGTGGACGTCGACGAGGCCCGGGCGCAGCTCGAGGACGCCAAGTCGGGCCACTGGATGGACGGCTCCGAGGCCGAGCGCCGGATCCGCATGGCAGAGGCCCGGATCCGGGTCGTGGAGAGGGACACGGGCTCGTCGTCGTAGGCTCGGGCCCCTCGCCCGGAAGGGCGGTCCAGCAAGGTCGCAACCGAAAGGGGGCCACGTGCCGCTGTGGTTGGACCTGCTCGACGCGGTCGGCCTCGTGGTGCTCCTGGTCCTGCTCTACGGCTTCCTGCTCGTCGTGCGCCGGCGCGTGCTGTCGCGCAACGGCGGCACCTTCGAGCTCAGCCACCGGACGCGGCCGGACGAGGAGCCCGGACGCGGCTGGCTGCTCGGCCTGGGCCGCTACTCCGGCGAGGAGCTCGAGTGGTTTCGCATCTTCACGCTCTCGCCACGGCCCAAGCGCAGCTGGGACCGGGCGTGGCTGTCCTACGTCGGTGCGCGCCAGCCCGAGGGGCTCGAGCGCACCGTGCTCTACCCTGACCACCTTGTCGTCGACTGCGAGAGCCCGCACGGCGTCGTGGAGCTCGCCATGAGCCGCGAGTCGTTGACCGGGTTCCAGGCCTGGCTGGAGGCTCGACCACCCGGGACGGACTGGTCGCGCTGACTCCGAACCCCATCCTCGCGGCCCGGAACGCGGTCGTCCTCGCGTTCGCGCTCAACGGCTTCCTGTTCGCCTCGCTGGTCTCCCGGATCCCCGACGTGCGCGGCGGCCTCGACCTGTCCAACAGCGCGCTCGGCCTGCTCCTGCTCGCCATCGCGTCCGGCTCGATCCTGGCCCTGCCGTCCGCGGGGTCCCTGGTCCATCGGTTCTCGGCCGGTGCGGTCGTGCGGGCCGGCACCATCTGCGGTGCCTCCGCGCTCTTCGTCGTCGGCCTGGGGGCAGGGCCGCTGGGCCTGGTCCCGGTCTGCGCCGTCGGCCTGTTCTTCTACGGCATCGGCACCAGCGTCTGGGACGTCGCGATGAACGTCGAGGGCGCCGAGGTCGAGCGCGGGCTCGGCCGCTCGATCATGTCGCGGTTCCACGCGGCCTGGAGCCTCGGCTCCATCGCCGGTGCCGCGGTCGGCGTACCGATGGCGGCGCTGAAGGTACCACTTCCGGCGCACTTCGGGGTGGTCGGTGCGCTCGCCGTGGTGCTCGCGTTCCGCGCCACCCGATCGTTCC
Organism: Nocardioides sp.; assembly: GCF_036274455.1. Lineage (GTDB taxonomy): Bacteria > Actinomycetota > Actinomycetes > Propionibacteriales > Nocardioidaceae > Nocardioides. Next base: position 13,941 of record NZ_DASUFR010000215.1, read on the forward strand.
TACCGGCCGAGGAGGTCAAGCCCGAGTCGTCACCGTCCGCCCGCAGTGCCTGGCTGGAGCCGCGGACCCTGGCGATCGGCGTGATGGTGCTGGCGTTCGCGATGGCCGAGGGTGCGGCCAACGACTGGCTGTCGCTCGCGCTGATCGACGGCTACGACGTCGCACACTGGGTGGGCGTGGCCGGCTACGTCGTCTTCGTCTCGGCCATGACGGCCGGCAGGATCGCCGGCCCCGTCGTCCTCGACCGGTTCGGCCGGGCGCCGGTGCTCTGGGCCTCAGCAGCCGCCGCCGCGGCCGGCATCCTCCTGGTGGTCTTCGGCGGCCACCCGGTCGTCATCGCGCTCGGCGTCGTGGTCTGGGGCTGCGGCGCAGCGCTCGGCTTCCCGACCGGCATCAGCGCCGCCGCCGACGACCCGGCCCGCTCGGCGATCCGGGTCTCGGTGGTCGCCACCATCGGGTACGGCGCCTTCCTGGCCGGCCCGCCCCTGCTGGGCTGGCTGGGCGACCGGGTCGGCACCCTCGACGCCCTGCTCGCGGTGGCTGTGCTGATGGGCCCGGCCGCGCTCACCGTGTTCGCCACCCGGCCTGCCCGCTCTACCGCAGACGTGCGATGAGCCGCTCCGCGTCGTGCGGCGCGTGGCCCTTCGCGTCGTTGTCGAAGTAGACGTAGGTGTCCTTCGGCCACCGCTTGATCGTGGCGGCCCAGCGGTCGAGGGCCCGGTCGTCGTACCCGCTGGCGTAGAGCTCGGTGTCACCGTGCAGGCGCACGTAGCGGAAGTCGGAGGTGTCCTCGTCGACCTTCGGCCACCGGCCCGCGGTGTCGGCGAGGACGCAGGCGATGTCGTGGCGGCGCAGCAGGTCGTAGGCCCGCCGGGTCTCGAAGGTCGGGCTTCGGAACTCCAGCGCGTGCCTGACCCTCGCGCCCTCCGGGCTGGTGCGGGGGAGCAGGTCGAAGAAGGTCGCCAACCGCTCCTCGTCGTACTCGAAGCTCGCCGGCAGCTGCCACAGGATCGGCCCGAGCCGGTCCCCGAGCTCCCAGACGCCGGAGCCGAAGAACCGCTCGAGCGGCTCCTTGGCGTCACCGAGCCGCTTCATGTGGGTGATGAACCGGCTGCCCTTGACCGCGAAGACGAACCCGTCCGGGGTCTGGTCACGCCACCTGCGGTAGGACTCCGGCTTCTGCAGCGCGTAGAAGGAGCCGTTGATCTCGATGCTCGTCAGCCGGGAGGCGGCGTAGGCCAGCTCCTCGCGCTGGGGGAGCCCCTTCGGGTAGAAGTCGCCGCGCCAGGGCGGGTAGGTCCACCCGGACACGCCCACCCGTCGCTCGACCACGAGTGGGTTGTACCCACGTGACGTGGGCCACGTCGATACGGGTTTGTGTGCGGCCCAGCTGTGTGGGCACAGTGAAGGACGTGCTTGCGCTGCTGATCCTCGGTGCCCTCGTCCTCATCGCCCTCGTGTGGGGAGGCGTCCGGCTGCTGCTGGCCGGCCGGCAGCTCGACGACGTGACCCCCGCGGGCTCCACCCGCATCCCGGTCGCCCCGGCGGGGAGCGTGGCCGCCAAGGTCGACCGGCGGCTCCAGCAGACCCGCGCCGCCCTCGAGACCCTGGTGATGCCCGAGGTCGAGCGCGAGGAGCTGCACCCCTCCCCGGGCGCGTTCCGCGACCGCGCGCAGACCTACATCGTCCTCGGCACCGGCCTCCTCGGCCTCGCGGCCTGCCTGGTCATCGGCATCCTGCTGCTGGTGTAAGGGTTGGGTCTGGGTCTTCGTTCGTGGCACGTCGGGCGGCCGCGGCGCCGGCGGGCCGGGGCTACGCGCCGACAGGCGACGCCGTGTCGCGGGCGGCTGCTCCCAGCGTGGTCACCTCGCGCTGCCCGCGCCACGCCGCGCTTTTAGCGACGCGCTGACGCGCGCCGCCGCCCTCCCACCCACGTGTAGACGGAGCGAGGGACGAGCGGAGGGGTGGATCCCGCCCGCCGGGCCTCCCCGTCCCCCGGCCCGCTGACGGTGCCACGAGCGGAGACCCAGACCTGACCCCCGACTAGCCGAAGAGCTGGGCCGCCATCTTCTCGATCAGCTTCTCCAGGCCGCGGATCGGGCGCACCATGACGGTGAACTCGGTGAGCTTGCCCTCGTCGTTCCACTGGAGCATGTCGATGCCGTGGACGGTCAGGCCGTCGAGCTCGGCCTCGAACTCCAGGACCGCGTTGCGGTCGGTGTACCACTGGCGCTTGTAGGTCAGCGTCGGGCCGAGGACGACGATCGCGGCGGAGAGGTAGGCCGTCGTCAGCTCCTTGCCGGCCTGGTCGCCGTGCACCGCGGGCGATCTGAACGCGACGTCGTCCGCCAGCAGGTCGGCGAGGCCCGCGGGGTCGCGGGACTCGGCGATCGCGTGCCAGGCGGCCACCGGCGCGGGCATCTCCATCAGAACCCCAGCTTCCTGAGCTGGCGCGGGTCGCGCTGCCAGTCCTTGGCGATCTTCACGTGCAGGTCGAGGTAGACCGGCGTCCCGAGCATCGCCTCGATCGACTTCCGGGCCTGCGTGCCGACCTGCTTGAGCCGGGCGCCCTTGCGACCGATGACGATGCCTTTCTGGGAGTCGCGCTCGACGTAGAGGTTCGCGTGCACGTCGAGCAGCGGCTTGTCCTCCGGTCGGTCCGGGCGCAGCCCCATCTCCTCGACCACCACGGCGATCGAGTGCGGCAGCTCGTCGCGCACGCCGTCCAGTGCCGCCTCGCGGATCAGGTCGGCCACGAGCAGCTCCTCGGGCGCGTCGGTCAGCTCCCCGTCGGGGTAGAGCGGCGGCCCCTCCGGCAGCAGTCCCACGAGGAGGTCGGCCAGCAGGTCGACCTGGTCGTGGGCGACCGCGGAGACCGGGACGATCTCGGCCCACTCCGTGCCGGTCTCCTCACCCAGTGCGGCGATGTCGAGCAGGTGCTGCCCGATCCGCTCGGGCGAGGCGAGGTCGGTCTTGGTGGCCACCGCGACCTTGGTCGTCCGACGCACCTTGGTCAGCTCGCCGACGATGAAACGGTCGCCCGGCCCGATCTTCTCATCGCTCGGGAAGCACACCGCCACGACGTCGACCTCTGCCCAGGTCGTGCGGACCAGGTCGTTCAGCCGCTCTCCGAGCAGGGTCCGGGGGCGGTGCAGCCCGGGAGTGTCGACCAGGACCAGCTGGGCATCGGGCCGGTGCACGATGCCGCGCACGACCGTGCGGGTGGTCTGCGGCTTGTCGGAGGTGATGGCCACCTTGGTGCCCACCAGCGCGTTGGTGAGCGTCGACTTGCCGGCGTTGGGCCGGCCGACGAAGGACGCGAACCCGCTCCTGAAGTCGCTCACGACCGCGCCTCGTCGTACCTGGCCCAGATCTCCTCGTCGCTCAGCCCCCGTGCCTTGCCCTCGCGCCAGATCGGCCCCGGGTCGACCGCGCGCGGCTGCCGGCCGGTCGAGGCGCGCCAGTAGCCCATCACGTCGTACGCCGAGGCCGGCAGCCTCCGCTCGCGCATGAGGTGCTTGCGGATCGCGCGCATCTGCGCGGACTCCCCCGCCATCCAGAAGTAGCCGTCTCCGGGCGGCCACTCGATCGACTCCACCACCTCGGCGAGGCGCGAGGACCCGTCCGCAGGTGTGTCGAGCCAGGTCACGTCGGCGCTCGACGGCAGGTAGGACGGCAGGTGGTCGGGCACTTCGGCCCAGATCCGGGTCGGCAACGAGCTGGTCTCGGCGATCCGCGCCATCGCCGGCAGCCCGGTCAGGTCGCCGACCAGCAGCTGCCACCGGGCTCGGTCCGGGAGCGCGTAGGAACCCTTGGGCTCCGAGACGGTCACCGTGGAGCCCACGCAGTCGTCGCGGACCACCCACTCGGTCACCAGCCCGACCTCGTGCACCACCACGTCGAGCACCAGCCGCCCCCCGACATGGGCGCGGACCGTGTAGTAGCGGCTCTGGAACTGACCGGGCACCACCAGCCCGACCCACTCGTCGGGGATGCCGGTCGAGGTGAACCGCGGGTCGACGGCCAGGGTCAGCCGCACCAGGTGCGCCGAGAGCTCCTCGCGCGACTCCACGCGCGCGGGGTACTGCGCTGCCCGGGTGCTCACCTGGTCAACGCTAGTGGCCGCAACCTCGGCACCGGACTCTCCCCACCGCTCATCGAGCTTGTCGAGATGTCCGCGGCCGGCGCTGGGGCTCGCCCAGGTGCCGCTGCTGCGGTGGTCTCGACAGGCTCGACCAGCGGGTGGTGGCGTCCCAGCGCCCGGTCTTCAGACGCCGAACTCGTGGCGCAGCGGGTAGCCCGAGACTCCTTCGTCCGTGGTCTTGGTGGCCAGCACGTGGTGGAGCTGGATCTCGTTGCGCTCGAAGCCGATCCGCGAGCCGGCCATGTAGAGGCCCCAGACCCGCGCGATGCCCTCGCCGACCTCGGCGACACACTCGTCCCAGTTCTCGGCGAGGTTGCGACACCAGCCCGCGAGCGTCTTGGCGTAGTGGATCCGGATGTTCTCCTCGTGCTGCACCTCGAGGCCGACGTTCTGGACCTCGGTGATGATCCTGCCGCTGCCGGTGAGCTCGCCGTCGGGGAAGACGTAGCGGTCGAGGAACTCGCCGGTCGCCTGGCGGCGGTTGTGCGGCCGGGTGATGCAGTGGTTGAGGAGCCGGCCCTGCGGACGAAGGTGGTCGCGGATGAACCCGAAGTAGGACGGGTAGTTCTTCACGCCGATGTGCTCGGTGAGCCCGATCGAGGAGATCGCGTCGAAGCCGGTCTCCTCGACCAGCCGGTAGTCGAGGAAGCGCACCTCGGCCAGGTGGTCGAGCCCTTCCTCCTTGATCTTCTCCTGCGCCCACGACGCCTGCTCGCGGGAGAGGGTGACGCCGATGGTGTGTACGCCGTACTCGCGCGCCGCGTGCCGCACCATCCCGCCCCAGCCGCAGCCGAGGTCGAGCAGCCGCTGTCCCGACTTCAGGTCGAGCTTGCGGGCCACCAGCTCGTACTTGGTGGCCTGTGCCTCCTCCAGCGTCGCGTCCTCGCGCGGGAACACCGCGCAGGTGTAGGTCATCGACGGACCGAGGACCAGCTCGTAGAAGCGGTTGGAGACGTCGTAGTGGTGGTGGATCGCCTCGGCGTCGCGGCCCAGCGAGTGGCGCAGCCCCTCGAAGGTGCGCCGGAGCCGGGACGGCGACTCCTCGGGCGGCGGAGCGACCGGGCGCAGGTGCTGGATCCCGAGGCTCCGGAGGACCTTGACCACGTCGGCCGGGCCGGGCCGGCGGAAGGCGAGCTTGCCCTGGATCAGCTTGAACGCCTCGTAGGGGTCGCCCGGGTGGACGCCCTTGATCTCGAGGTCGCCGGCGACGTAGGCGCGGCCGAAGCCCAGGTCGCCGGGGGCGGTGAGGATGTAGTTGAGACCGCGCTCGTTGGTCAGCTGGATCTCGTAGGGCGAGTCGGCGGGGCCGGTCGCGCTGCCGTCGTAGGCCGTGAACCGGACCGGCAACGGCTCCTTGAGGAGGGAGTCGAGCGCGTCGGCGATGGAGAGCTTGCCTGCAGTGGGTGTCGATGTCATCGGTCGCGTACCGCCTTGTCGTAGAGGCTGAGGAGCCGGTCGTCGGGGTCGTAACGGTTCTTGACGGCCGCCAGGTGGGCGCCGTCGTAGAGCCGGTCGAAGGTGTCGCGGTCGTAGAACGCCTCGGAGTAGAGCGACTTGTGGCCGCCGAGCTCCTGGACCTTCGCCTCGATCGCGCGGTTGCGCGGTGCGTCGGGGGCGTCTGGGCCGACGTGCACCGTGCCCCAGAAGCCGACGTTGACGTAGGTCGTCCCGGGGTGCAGCGGGTACGTCGGCCACTGGGCGCCGGTGCTGGTGCCGGGGCTGACCAGCGGGCACAGCCACACCGGGCGCATGCCGACCTCGGTGTCAAACCAGTCGAGGAACTCCTCCAGCCGCTCGACCGGGATCTCGACGTCCTGCACCACCATCTCGCGCTGAGGGCGGCCCTTGCGGCGGTCGACCCAGTCCATGAATCCGGTACGGCGGTTGAGGCCGATCAGGTGGTGGTAGACGTCGCTGCGCCGCCACCGCTTGGGCCACAGCCGCCGGACGACCGGGTTGTGCACGCCGAAGGCCCCCGAGCACCAGAACCAGTCCGTGTCCCAGCGCCAGAGGTAGTCGTGCATGGTGAGCAGGTCCGTGCGCCGCTGCTGGATCGACCGGAAGTAGATCTGCTGGCCGGTGTAGTCGCTGGTCTCCTCGAGCGCACTCGGTCCGGCGCCGATCGGCGCTGGTTCCTCCCCCTCGCTGCTCAGCCAGCGGGCCAGGGTGAGGTAGTACTCCCCCGGCGCGAAGGCCACGCCGTCGAGCCCGTCGACCTGCAGCCCGTCGTACTCACGCGACTCGACGATCTCGGCCACGGTCTTGGCCAGCAGCCCGGCGTCGTCGAACCGCACATGGCGCAGCTCGACCCGGTCGGGCACCTGCTCCAGCTTGATCCGGATCCGCGTGGTGTAGCCGAGGCTGCCGTAGGAGTTGGGGAAGGTGTCGAACAGCTCACTGTGCTCGTCGGGGGCGGGCCGAGTGGTCACGATCTCACCGGCGCCGGTGAAGATGTCCATCTCCTCGACGCTCTCGTGCGGCAGGCCGTTGCGGAAGCTGGTGGCCTCGATCCCGAGCCCGCTCACCGCGCCGCCGAGGGTGATGGTCTTGAGCTGGGGGACGACGTAGGGGATCAGCCCGTGCGGCAGCGTCGCGTCCACGAGGTGCTCGTAGGTGCACATGCCCTGCACCTCGGCGGTCCTGGCGACCGGGTCGACCTCGATGACGCCGTCGAGGCCGCTCACGTCGAGCCCGGGGGTGTCGGTGTGGGCGCGCGGCCGGAACAGGTTGGAGGTCTTCTTGGCCAGCCGCACCGGCGCGCCGGCCGGGATGGCGTCGTAGGACGCCTTCAGGCGGGCCACCGCAGCATCGTGCGCCTCCCATGCGGAGCCTGGAGTCACGAAGCGCACGTTACTACCGGGTCGACTCCGTCAGGTTGTGGCTGTCGTCGAGATCAGCCCACGCGGGTCCCCGACGTGCACGGTCACGCCCTCACCCGCGAAGTCGCGGAGCACCTGCAGGTCGAGCCGGGAGACGGCGTCACCGTCGGTGAGCAGGACGGCGGCCTCGAGCCCCTGCGAGCCCGACGAGACCGCCATGGCCACGCAGACACCAAGCGCGGAGACCTGGAGCGACGATAGGGAGACGGTGGCTGCGGCGTAGGTCCGGCCGTCCGAGTCACGGACCGCGGCGCCGTCGGGGCCGCCGGTCCGGCCTCGTGCGGCCCTGGCCAGCGTGACGAGCTTGCGGTCCTCGGCGGAGAGCTCGGGGAGCGAAGCCTCACTCACCGACGGCCTCCTTCGCGGGTGCGGTGTCGTCCTGGTCCTCCGCCTCGACGCGGGTGATGAGGACGGTACCGATCTTGTTGCGGCGTCCCGCGGTCTCCTCCGCGGTGAACCTGAGCCCGTGCGCGACCACCTGCGACCCGGGGATGGGGACCAGGCCGAGGTGCTTGGCCATCAGGCCACCGACCGAGTCGACGTCCTCCTCCTCGACGTCGAATCCGAACAGCTCGTCGAGGTCGTCGACGGGATAGCGGGACGAGACCCGGACCGACCCGTCCTCGAGCTGCTCGACCTCGATCTCCTCCTGGTCGTACTCGTCGGTGATCTCACCGACGATCTCCTCCAGGAGGTCCTCGATGGTGACCAGGCCGGCGGTGCCGCCGTACTCGTCGACCACGATCGCGAGGTGCTGGCGGCGGGTCTGCATCTCCGAGAGCAGCTCGTCGATGGGCTTGGACTCCGGGACGAAGTACGCCGGCCGCATCATCTCGTCGATGCGCTGGGTGAACTCCACGTCAGGCGCCTCGAAATCGCGGCGGACGATGTCCTTGAGGTAGGCGATGCCGACGACGTGGTCGAGGTTGTCGTCGATCACCGGCACCCGGGAGAAACCCGAGCGCAGGAACAGCGACATGGTCTGCCGCAGGTTCTTGTGCCGCTCGATGTAGATCACGTCGTTGCGCGGCACCATCACCTCGCGGACCGTGGTGTCGCCGAGCTCGAAGACCGAGTGGATCATCTTGCGCTCGCCCGCCTCGATCAGCGCCGACGCCTCGGCGATGTCGACGAGCTCGCGCAGCTCGGTCTCGGTCGAGAACGGCCCCTCGCGGAACCCCTTGCCGGGGGTGAGCGCGTTGCCGAGCAGGATCAGCAGCCGCGGGATCGGGCCGAGGACCGTCGTCACGAGGCCCAGTGGTGCGGCCGACCAGAGCGCGACCCGCTCGTTGTGCTGCCGGCCGAGGGTGCGGGGCGCCACGCCGATGACGACGAACGACACGACCAGCATCACACCGATCGTGGTCAGCGACGCGGGCAGCCAGTCACCGTTGTAGGCCCGGACCAGCTCGTGGGTCACGATGACGATGGCCGAGACCTCGCAGAGGAGGCGCAGCAGGATCGCGGTGTTGAGGTAGGGCGCGGGGTCGGCCAGCATCGTGACCAGCCGTTTGGCGCCGGCCTGGCCCTCACCCTGCAGCTCCTCGGCGCGGGCGCGCGAGAACGACGTGAGGGCGGCGTCGGCGGCCGAGAAGAGACCGGCCAGCACCACCAGCACGGCAGCGAGGACGACGATCATCGAGGGCTCAGCTGCTCAGCGACTTCGCCAGGCGGCCAGCAGCTCGTCCTGCAGGCCGAACATCTCTGCGTGCTCCTCGGGCTCGGCGTGGTCGTAGCCGAGCAGGTGCAGGATCCCGTGCACGGTCAGGAGCTCGAGCTCGGCGTCGGTCGAGTGGCCGGCGGTGGCCGCCTGCCGCTCCGCGACCGAGGGGCAGAGCATCAGGTCACCCAGGATGCCTTCCTCCGGCTCCTCGTTGACCAGCCCGGGCCGCAGCTCGTCCATGGGGAAGGCGAGCACGTCGGTCGGGCCCTCGCCCTCCATCCACTTCTCGTTGAGCCCGGCCATCGTGTCCTCGTCGACGGCCTTGATGCACAGCTCGGCCAGCGGGTGGACGCGCATCCGCTCCAGCACGAACCGGCTCAGCCCCACCAGCCGGTCCGCGTCGAGGGTCTGACCGGACTCGTTGAGCACCTCGATGCTCATCAGCGTCCTGTCGGGCGGGGGCCGCGCTGCTCGCGGGTCTGCTGGCGGGTCTGCTGGGCGGCGTCGAACTCGTCGTAGGCCGCCACGATCTTGCCGACCAGCCGGTGCCGGACGACGTCGTGCGACGTCAGCCGGCAGAAGCTGATGTCCTCGACGTCGTCGAGGATCCCCTCGACCACGCGCAGCCCCGAGTGGGTGCCGCTGGGCAGGTCGACCTGGGTCACGTCGCCGGTGACCACGATCTTGGAGCCGAAGCCCAGCCGGGTCAGGAACATCTTCATCTGCTCGGGCGTGGTGTTCTGCGCCTCGTCGAGGACGATGAACGAGTCGTTGAGCGACCGGCCGCGGAGGAAGGCCAGCGGCGCGACCTCGATGGTGCCGGCCGCGAGCAGCTTCGGGATCGACTCGGGGTCGACCATGTCGTGCAGCGCGTCGTAGAGCGGCCGCAGGTAGGGGTCGATCTTCTCGGTGAGCGTGCCGGGCAGGAAGCCGAGCCGCTCCCCCGCCTCGACGGCCGGGCGGCTGAGGATGATCCGGTTGACGTTCTTGGACTGCAGCGCCTGGACCGCCTTGGCCATCGCCAGATAGGTCTTGCCGGTGCCGGCCGGGCCGATGCCGAAGGTGATCGTGTGCTTGTCGATCGAGTCGACGTACCGCTTCTGGTTCAGCGTCTTGGGCCGGATCGAGCGGCCGCGGTTGCTCAGGATGTTGAGGCTGAGGACGTCGGCGGGCCGCTCGGTCGTCTCGGCGCGCAGCATCGCGAGCACGCGCTCGACCGTCTCGGGGGTCACCCCTTGGCCGGTGCGGATGATCGCGACGAGCTCGTCGAGCAGCCGCTCGGCCAGCGCGATCTCGGCGGGCTGCCCGTCGAGGGTGATCCGGTTGCCACGGACGTGGATGTCGGCCTCGAAGGCCTGCTCGATGAGACCGAGGTGCTCATCGCCGGGCCCGAGCAGGCTGACCATGTTGATGCTGTTGGGGACCACGACAGTGTGCTTGGCCGTCGGCGGGATCGTCGTACCCACATCGGAGCTGGTATCAGACATGTGTGCCCGGGTGGGCAGGCCTTCCTGGTCGGCGTTGGTGCTCATCCATGCTACGGGCTGGTGATGCCCTCTCCCACCGTGTTTGCAGTCTGTTCGCGCAGGGTGGACGTAGGGTCAGGTCATGCCACCGGTCGAAGACGACTTCGACTACGACGAGGACTACGGCGATGAGAACACGCCTCCGTCGTGGTTCCCGGGCGGCCACCTGCCTCCCGACGCGGTCCGGATGGGGCTCACCCACCACGTGCCGGACGGGGCGCTCCTCGACTTCGCGGGCAAGCTCGACGCCACCAAGCCGTTCCACCGGATGACCGCGTGGGCCATGCTCGTCGTGTTCGGGCTGCCGGTGGTGTTCGCGCTGCTGCACGTGTTGACCCTGCTCTCGCGTTGATTCCGGACTTCTGCCGGTCGAGTCGGGCCCTGT
>NZ_DASUFR010000216.1:0-8312 GCF_036274455.1 Nocardioides sp.
CGGGCGCCAATCGCGAGCCTTGACGGCGAGACGCGATCCGGTAGGCGCGCGGCTGCCCACCCACTGACAACCACTGATCAGTGACGGTTAACCGTCGGACGGCTGGAAGACACCGAGCACGTTGCCGCTCGGGTCGCGGAAGTGGAAGCGGCGGCCGCCGGGATAGTCGTAGGGCCCCTCGGTGACCTCGCCGCCGGCGTCCCTGACCGCCCGGACGCTGCCGTCGAGGTCGTCGGAGATCATCAGGACCAGCGGCGCACCGGCACCGCGCTGGTCGCCGGTGGTGATCCCGCCGACCTCGCCGTCCCCGTCCGGGGCCTGGATGCCGGCGTAGGCCTCGCCGTAGTCGTTGAACCGCCAGCCGAAGGCCGAGCCGTAGAACGCCTTGGCCGCGGGGACGTCGTCGACGTAGAGCTCGACGTAGTCGATGGAGTGGTGGTGATGTCTCATGTCCACGACGCTAGGACCCGCCACCGACACGCCACGCCCGGCGCTACCGTCAGGGGCGATGAACGACCAACGGGGGCCGCGACCGGAGACGCTGCTGATCACGCTCACCGGCAAGGACCGGCCCGGCGTCACCTCGACGATCTTCGCCACGCTCTCCCGGGCGGGCGTCGAGGTGGTCGACATCGAGCAGATCCTGCTGCGGCGCCGGTTGATCCTCGGCGTGCTCGTCACCATCCCGCGCGACTGGAAGCGGCTGCGCGACGCCGTGGAGGCCACCGCCAAGGACCTCGACATGAGTGTCGAGATCGAGCGGGGGACGGGTGACAACCGGTCCCGCCGCGGCGGCCGCTCGCACGTCACCATCATCGGCTCGCCGCTCAAGGCCGGGCAGATGGCGGCCGTGGCCGGCCGCATCGCCGACAGTGGCGCCAACATCGACCGCATCGAGCGGATGGCGCGCTACCCCGTCACCGCGATCGACCTGCACGTCTCCGGCGTCGGCACCGAGTCCCTGCGCTCGACGCTGGCGGCCGAGGCTGCCCGGCAGGGCGTCGACATCGCCGTCCAGCCGGCCAACCTGCAGCGCCGCGGGATGCGGCTGATCGTGATGGACGTCGACTCCACCCTCATCCAGGGCGAGGTCATCGAGATGCTCGCCGAGCACGCCGGCTACGGCAACGAGGTCGCCGAGGTGACCGAGGCGGCGATGCGCGGTGACCTCGACTTCGAGGAGTCGCTCCGGGAGCGGGTGAAGCTGCTCGCGGGGGTGGACGTGGCGGCGTTCGACGCGGTCTACGACGCCATCGTGCTCACGCCGGGGGCACGCACTCTCGTGCGGATCCTGCGCCGGCTCGGCTACCGGTTCGCCCTGGTCTCGGGCGGGTTCAGCCAGATCACCGAGCGGCTCGCCGCCGACCTCGGGATCCACTTCTCGAGGGCCAACGAGCTCGAGGTCGTCGACGGCCGGCTGACCGGCGAGATCGTCGGCGACGTCGTCGACCGGGCCGGCAAGGCCCGCGCGCTGCGCGAGTTCGCCGCCGAGCTCGGGCTCCCCGAGGCCGCCGTGATCGCCATCGGCGACGGCGCCAACGACCTCGACATGCTCAACGCGGCCGGACTGGGCATCGCCTACAACGCCAAGCCGGTCGTCCGCGACGCGGCGGACACCGCCGTGAACGTGCCCTACCTCGACACGATCCTCTACCTCCTCGGCATCTCCCGCGAGGAGGTCGAGGCCGCGGATGCCGAGGAAGGGATCATCACGCCGGCGCCGCCGGTGTGAGCACCCGCTAGCCCCGCCCCACGTGGAACGCCACCACGCTCGCCGACGCCTCGTCGAGGTCGGCCCAGTCGCCGTCGTAGGAGAACACCGCCAGCGCGCTGGCCGGGAAGCCGACGGCCACCTCGTTGCCGGCCTCGTCGTCGCCCTCGCCGTCGTCGAGCAGGGTGGCCAGCGAGGCCATGGTGGGGTTGTGGCCGACGACCACGAGGGTCTGGACGGCCGGGTCGGTCTCCCGGACGAGATCGAGGGCGCTCTCGGTGCCGGCCTCGTAGAGCGTGTCGTCGACGGTGCCCTCCAGGTCCCAGCCGCCGCCCTCGTTGACCGCCTCCCAGGTCTGCTGGGCGCGCACTGCGGTGGACACCAGTGCCTGGTCGGGCTCGATCCCGCGGTTGGCCAGCCACTGCCCGGCCTCGGTCGCGTCGACCACCCCTCGGTCGCTGAGCTCGCGCTCGAAGTCGCTCGGCCCGGACTGCTCCGCCTTGGAGTGGCGCATCACCACCAGGGTCCTCACGGCGAGAGTCTGGCACGGTCGGTGGGCAGCACGTCCTAGGGTGACCCCATGTCCCGCGGACCACTGATGATCATCGGCGGTGCGGAGGACAAGCTCCGCAAGCGACGGATCCTCAACCAGTTCGTGACGGCCGCCGGCGGCCCGGACGCGCGGATCGCGGTGATCCCGATCGCGTCGAGCCTCGGGGACGAGATCGTCGACCTCTACGACGCGCTGTTCCGCGCCGAAGGGGCGGCCGAGGTGTCGGTCGTGCGCTCCGAGAGCCGGGAGCAGTCCCACGACCCCGACCTCGTCGAGGTGCTCGAGAAGGCCACCGGGATCTTCATGACCGGCGGCAACCAGCTCAAGCTCAGCTCGATCGTGTGCGGTACGCCGCTCGGCGACGCCATCGTTGCGGCCCACCAGCGCGGCGCCGTCGTGGCCGGTACGTCGGCCGGGGCGTCCATCCAGTCCAGCCACATGCTGGCCTTCGGGGTCGGCGGGGCCACCCCGAAGCAGCGGATGACCCAGATGGCCGCGGGGCTCGGGCTGCTGCCCAGCACGGTCGTCGACCAGCACTTCGAGCAGCGCAACCGCTACGGCCGGCTCCTCATGATCGTCGCCCAGTCCCCGCAGCTGCTGGGCATGGGCGTCGACGAGGACACCGCGGCCGTCGTCCAGGACGACGTGCTCACCGTGGTCGGCCGCGGCGCGGTCACGATCCTCGACCCCAGCAACATCACCACCAACGCCTTCGACGCCAAGCGCTCCGCTCCCCTGCTCGCCAGTGGCGTGGTGCTGCACGTGCTGCCGCAGGGTGCCCGGTTCGACCTCGTGGCACGTGCGCTGCTGCCGTTCGAGACCGCCGTCGACCCGCTCGAGGCGGCGGAGATCGAGGAGGCCGGCCACGACCTGCGCCAGATGGCGCGTGACATCGCGGCCGGGGACGCCTCCCCGAGCGTGCTGCGCCGCCGGCTGCGGCGCAGGCGCAAGCAGGAGACCCGCAGGCACGAGGCCCGGGCGCACCCCGACCCGCACCAGGACGGAGACGACGCATGACGGAGCGGCCCACCCCCGACCTCACGATCCTCGAGACCCGGGTCTACCGCGGCGCGAACGTGTGGTCCTATGAGAAGGCGATCCACCTCGTCGTGGACCTCGGGTCGCTCGAGAAGTTCCCGACCAACGCCATCCCGGGGTTCACCGACCACCTCCTCGAGATGCTGCCCGGGCTGCGCGAGCACTCCTGCTCGCGGGGGCGCCGTGGCGGCTTCGTCGAGCGGCTCAACGAGGGCACCTGGCTCGGCCATGTCGCCGAGCACGCCGCGCTGGCCCTGCAGCAGGTCGTCGGCCACGACATCCGGCGGGGCAAGACCCGCCAGGTCAAGGGCCGGCCCGGCCACTACAACGTGGTCTTCGGCTACCAGGACGAACAGGTCGGGCTGGCGGCCGCCCGGCTCGCCGTCCGGCTCGTCAACCACCTCGTGCAGCCGGACCCGGAGTTCGACTGGGACAAGGAGCGCGAGGAGTTCATCCTGCGCGCCGAGCGGACGGCGTTCGGCCCCTCGACCCAGGCGATCCTCGACGAGGCGGTGTCGCGCGACATCCCGTGGATCCGGCTCAACCAGTACTCCCTGGTCCAGCTCGGCCAGGGCGTCCACGCCAAGCGGATCCGCGCCACCATGACGTCGGCCACCTCCGCCATCGCGGTCGACATCGCCTCCGACAAGGACCTCACCACCCGGCTGCTGAGCGCCGCCGGGCTGCCGGTCCCGAAGCAGGAGACCGTCCGCACCGAGGACCAGGCGGTGCGGGCCGCCACCCGGATCGGCTACCCGGTCGTGGTCAAGCCGCTCGACGGCAACCACGGCCGCGGGGTCTGTCTCGACCTCCAGGACGAGGACGAGGTGCGGGCCGCCGTACCGGTCGCCAAGGAGCAGTCCCGGCGCGGCGTGATCCTCGTCGAGTCGTTCGTGACCGGCAAGGACTACCGCTGCCTGATCATCGACGGACGGGTCGCCGCGATCGCCGAGCGGGTGCCCGCGTCGGTCACCGGTGACGGCACCTCCACGATCGAGCAGCTCGTCGACACCGCGAACGCCGACCCGCGCCGCGGCGTCGGCCACGAGAAGGTGCTGACCCGGATCAAGGTCGACGAGGCCGCGGTCGAGCTGGTCCGCGAGCAGGGCTACGAGATGACCGACGTGCCGCCCGAGGGCCAGATGGTCAAGCTCGCGCTGACCGGCAACATGTCCACCGGCGGCATCTCCATCGACCGGACCTTCGAGGCGCACCCGGAGAACGTCGAGATCGCCGAGGAGGCCGCCCGGATGGTCGGGCTCGACATCGCCGGCATCGACTTCATCTGCCCCGACATCACCGAGCCGGTGCGCGAGGCCGGCGGAGCGATCTGCGAGGTGAACGCCGCGCCCGGCTTCCGGATGCACACCCACCCGACGATCGGCGAGCCGCAGTTCATCGCCAAGCCGGTCGTCGACATGCTGTTCCCGCCCGGGTCGCAGTCGCGGATCCCGATCGTGGCGGTGACCGGGACCAACGGCAAGACGACGACCTCGCGGATGATCGGCCACATCTTCAAGGGCATGGGCCGCAAGGTCGGCATGACCTCGACCGACGGCGTGGTCATCGACGAGCGGCTGGTGATCCGCGCCGACGCCTCCGGGCCCCGCTCCGCGCGGATGGTGCTGCAGAACCCGCGCGTCGACTTCGCGGTCTTCGAGGTGGCCCGCGGCGGCATCCTGCGCGAGGGGCTCGGCTATGAGCGCAACGACGTCGCGGTCGTGCTCAACGTGCAGCCCGACCACCTCGGGCTGCGCGGCATCGACACCGTCGAGCAGCTCGCCGACGTCAAGGCGGTGCTGGTCGAGGCGGTCCCCCGTGACGGGCACGCCGTGCTCAACGCCGACGACCCGCTGGTCCGCGAGATGCGACGGCGGTGCTCGGGCCAGGTCGTGTGGTTCTCGATGGACGAGCCGGGCTCGGAGGCCCGCGACATGATCGACGCGCACTGCCGACGCGGCGGCAAGGCGCTGGTGCTCAACCCGTCGGAGCGCGGCGAGATGATCGTGGTCAAGCACGGGCCCCGCGAGATGCAGCTGGCCTGGACGCACCTGCTGCCCGCCACGTTCGCCGGCCGGGCCCGGATGAACGTGCAGAACGCCCTGGCCGCCGCGGCCGCCGCGTTCGCAGCCGGCGCGCCCCTGCACGACATCCGGCAGGGGCTGCGCTCGTTCTCGACCAACTACTACCTGGCCCCGGGTCGCCTCAACGAGGTCGAGGTCAACGGCGTCAACGTCATCGTCGACTACTGCCACAACGCGCCCGGCATGAAGATGCTCGGCGACTTCGTGGACCGCATCGGCGAGTCGCTGGAGTCCTCCCACGAGCTCGCCCGGCCGTCCCGGATCGGCATCATCGCCACCGCCGGCGACCGCCGCGACGAGGACATGCGCGAGCTCGGGCACATCGCCGCCCAGCACTTCGACGTGGTCATCGTGCGCGAGGACGCCAACACCCGCGGCCGCGAGCGCGGCGACGTGGCGCGGCTGGTGACTGCCGGCGTACGCGCGGCCATGGACGAGGGCGTCGCCCGCTGCAAGCAGGTCGAGGAGGTGCTCGACGAGATCGAGGCGGTCCGGCACGCCATGTCGCGGGCCAACAAGGGCGACCTGGTGGTCATCTGCGTCGACAAGCACGCCGCGGTGATGTCCGAGCTCGAGAACTGGGCGCCGCAGGCCCAGGCCGGCGCGGGCGTCACCTCTGACACCCCCGCCGCCGACCCGGACTACGTGCCGGCCGAGCCGGTGCCGGCCGAGGCCTAGCCTTCGAGCTTCGGCTCCCAGGCGCGCGACGCGACGGCGAGACCGTTCCACGCGTTGATCGTGACGATCAGGCCGAGGAGCGCGCCCACCTCCTCGTCGGACCAGTGGGCCGCGACGGCGTCGTAGTCGGAGGCCGGGACGTGGGTGTCCGCGACCCGCGTCACGGTCTCGGTGAAGGCGAACGCGGCCCGCTCCTTCTCGGTGAAGAACGGCGACTCCGCCCAGATGCTCACCGCGTGGATCCGCTGCTGGCTCTCGCCGTTCTCGGCCGCGTCGTGGGTGTGCATGTCGACGCAGTAGGCGCAGCCGTTGATCTGGCTGGCGCGGAGCCGGAGCAGGTCGCGCAGCCCCATCGGGATGCCGGCCCGGTCGGCCTCGCGGATCGCCGCGGTGTCGAGGTGGGCCATCGCCTTGTAGAACCCGGGCACGGTCGCCTCGACGTCGAGGCGGGTGGGGACCTTGTGGAAGGACTCTGTCGTCATGCCCCCAACCTAGGTCCTGACGTGGCCTGATCAGAGAGCCGATCCGGAACTGGTCATCTGGTCCAATTCCGGCTTCGTGACGGCGCGCACCTTGTCCCGCAGCGTCTCGGGGCTGTCCGGCGTGCCGCCGTGCCCGGCGATCCAGTCGTAGACCTCCTGCCGCTCGGCGTGGCACATCAGCCCGACCACGTCGCCGGGTGCGGCCCGGGCCACGAGCGCGGCCAGGCAGTCGACCTCGGTGCCGTAGGCCGGCACGTCGGTGACGCCGACCCGCTCGGCACCGGCGCGCATCAGCCCCTCGAGCTCCTCGGTGGTGCGGCCGCGGAGGTAGCGCTTCTTGTGGCCGATCGCGACCACGTCGCTGTCGCGGGCCCCGATCTCCCCGAGCATGCCGATCAGCTCGTCGGTGCGATCGCCGACGGCGCCGAGGCCGAGGAGGAGCCTGCACCCCGGCCGGCGGACGCCGTTCATGATCTCCAGCAGCGCCTCGAGCCCGGCCTCGTTGTGGGCGAGGTCCATGACGACCGAGATGCTCTGGCCGCCGGGGGCCGGGAGCGAGAAGAAGTTCATCCGTCCCGGGTTGTGCTCGGCGTCCGGCCGGAACGACTCCAGCCCCTTGACGACCTCGGCCCGCGAGAGGCCGATCGCCAGGGCGGCCGAGGCCGCGGCCAGGGTGTTCTCGACGTTGAAGCGGGACAGTCCGGCCAGCGTCATGGGTACGTCCACGAGCTCGACCAGCGGGTCGGGGTCGGCGTTCGGGGTCAGCACCGAGATCCAGCCGTCGATGACCGTCGTGGCCCGGCCGCCGGTCGAGAGCACCTCGCGGATGGCCGGCGAGTCCGGGTCGCGGGAGAACACCCACGACTGCGCCTTGATGGTGTTCCTCATCGCGAAGACGCGCGGGTCGTCGCCGTTGAGGACCGCCCAGCCGTCCTTGCGGGTGATGTGCGGCACGACGCCCTTCACCTCGGCCAGCTGGTCGAGCGTGTCGATGCCCTGCAGGCCGAGGTGGTCGGCGGAGACGTTGGTGACCACGGAGACGTCGTTGCGGGTCAGGCCGATGCCCTTGAGCAGGATGCCGCCGCGGGCGGTCTCGGTGACCGCGAGCTGCACGCCGTCGTGCGCCAGCACCCGGCCGGCGCCGCTGGGGCCCGAGTAGTCGCCGGCCTCGACGAGCTCGCCGTCGACGTAGATGCCGTCGGTGTTCGACCAGCCGACGAGCTTGCCGGAGGTGCGGGCGAGGTGGGCGATCATCCGGCTGGTCGTGGTCTTGCCGTTGGTGCCGGTGACGGCGACGACCGGCACCGACGGGGTCAGCGTGGGCGGGCGGGCGCCGGGCTGGCTGGCGCGCACGCGCGCGGCGGCCTCCTCGACCGCCGCCTCGACGTCGGCGACCGGCAGCGCGTCGATGACGCCGGCAACCGCGCGGCCCATCTCCTGGGCACGCTCGCGGTGCAGCCACGGGTAGGCGACGACCAGCACGTGCGGATCGGCGGTGGGCCGGACCCGGACGGCGAGGCGGGTGGTGCCCGACTCGGCGGCCACGGCGCGCACCAGGCGGCCCACCGCGCGGGCGGCGAACCGGGCCCGGAACCCGCTCTCGGCGGCACCGGGACGTGCGTTGCGCAGCCCGATCCGGCGGGCCAGCCGGGCCGCGGTCTCGTCGGACGCGGTGGCGAGGTGGGTGATGTCCAGGGTCAGCTTCACCGCCGCCCGCGGGAAGTAGAGGTTGGGCCCCTCGAGGACCCGGAGCTCGACGAGTGCGG
>NZ_DASUFR010000217.1:0-3899 GCF_036274455.1 Nocardioides sp.
ACCTCGGCCACGCGCAGACCTTACGCACCCCCCCGCTGATCGAGCTTGTCGAGATCCCCGCAGCAATCTGCTCCCGCTCGCACCGAGGTTCCAGCGCGGGCTGCGGAGGTCTCGACAAGCTCGACCAGCGGTGCCCCGGCAGGTGCCTTCCCTGCGGAGGTCTCGACAGGCTCGACCAGCGGTGCCCCCGGCAGGTGCCTCACGGTGGCTGAGGTGCGAGGCGCCCCAGCGCCGAGCCTCGAAGCCAGGTGACCCGGTGCTGGGACCTACGCGGGTGCCTTCGCTGCGGAGGTCTCGACGGGCTCGACTGGCGGTGTGTCAGCAGGTGCCTTCGCTGCGGAGGCTTCGAGGCTCAGCCGTGAACGGCCTCACACCTCAGCCACCGACGCGCCAGCAGGTGCCTTCGCCGCGGAGGTCTCGACGGGCTCGACCGGCGGTGGGCCACGACGGTGGCTGAGGTGCGAGGCGCCCTGGCGCCGAGCCTCGAAGCCCGGTGACCTGGGGCTGGGACTGGCGCGGGTGCCTTCCCTGCAGAGGTCTCGACAGGCTCGACCAGCGCAGGCCGCCGCTGGCGACCGGGGCTCACGAGCGTGAAGGATGGGGTCATGAGCGGGAAGGGCGATGGCAAGGTCGCGCTCGTGACCGGCGGTTCGAGCGGCATCGGCGAGCAGACCGCGCTGGGGCTGCTCAGGGCCGGCTTCACGACGTACGCCGTGGCCCGCCGGGTCGACCGGATGGCCGGCCTGGAGGCCGAGGGCGTCCACACCTTCGCGATGGACGTCACCGCCGACGACTCGATGGTCGTCGGGATCCAGCGGATCATCGCCGAGCAGGGGCGGATCGACGTCCTGGTCAACAACGCGGGCTACGGGTCCTACGGCGCGGTCGAGGACGTGCCGCTGGAGGAGGCGCGGCGTCAGTTCGAGGTGAACCTGTTCGGCCTGGCGCGGCTGGTCCAGCTCGTCACGCCGTCCATGCGCGAGCACCACTACGGCCGGATCATCAACATCTCCTCCATCGGGGCAGTGATCTACGAGCCGTTCGGGGCGTGGTACCACGCCACCAAGTTCGCGGTGGACGGGTTCAGCGACAGCCTGCGGGTCGAGCTGCGGCCGTTCGGGATCGATGTCGTCATCGTCCACCCGGCCGGCATCGTGACGGAGTGGAACGAGATCGCGCGTACCTCGCTGGTCGAGCGGAGCAAGGACGGCGCGTACGCCGCCAGCGCGGCCAAGGCCGCCAAGGCGATGGCGAGCGTCGACAACCCGCGGATGTCCAGCGGCCCCGAGGTCGTGGCCAGGACCATCGTCAAGGCAGCGACGGCGCGACGGCCGAGGTCGCGCTACTCGACCGGCAAGGGCGCGAGCACCGTGATGACGGCGCGGCGCGCCCTGCCGGACCGGGCCTTCGACGCGATCATGACCCGGATGTACCTCGAGTGAGCCGGACCGGTCAGCTCCCGGTGTTGCGCCCGTAGTCGAAGCTTGTGCTCACCGGCGTGCCGGCGGAGCCGTCGGGCCTCTGCGGAATGACGGTGTAGGTGACCCTGGTGAAGACCAGGTGGATGAGGTCGAGCGGGTGCCCGTTGGTCGGGTCCGGTGTCACGGCGTAGCTCGACAGCTGTACCTCCTCGAACTCCAGCGTCATGAACGTGAACGGCTTCTTGAGACTCCGCACGCAGCTGATCAGGGCGGACTGCCGATGGCGGCCGGTGTTGGTGTCGAGCAGCAGTGGTGGCGACTGGATGCCGGACTCGGCCAGCGCGATCACCTCGCGCGGTGTGGCCTTGCCGGAGCCACCCCCGCCGCCGCTGCCGGTCGAGAAGGTGGCGTCGACGCCCCAGGCCCAGGTGAGGAGCTCGATCTGGCCCTCGAACCCTTTCAGCGTCGCCTCGCCTGCGACTCCGGGGATGCTCAGGAAGAACCCGACGTCGGGGTCGCTGGGGATGGCAGGGTCGCCGAGTGCGGCGGTGGCGCTGTCGGCCGAGAGGGCGACACCGCCGAGGGCGCTGACGCCGAGGGCGCCGGCGAGGACGGTGCGGCGGCTGGGGACATGGGTCTGCTGGGTCATGGGGGAACCTCCTTGCCCGCGAGGATCCACCTCATGGGACGTGTCGTCATGACTCAAACGGGCCATCGCGTCCCCGGGTTCACACGCCGGCAGCCTTCTCCAGCGCTTTGACCTCGTCGTCGAGGTAGGTGAGCAGCCGCTGGAGGTGCGGCACGGTGCGCCGGCAACCGGTGAGACCGAAGGCCATCTTGCCGTCGTACGACGTGCAGGTGATGTTGAGCGCCATGCCGTTGATGGGGATCGAGAGCGGGTAGGTGCCGACCATCTTGGCGCCGTTCCAGTAGTGCGCCGTCCTCGGTCCGGGGACGTTGCTGATGATCAGGTTGTACGGCGGCCGGACGAAACCTTGCATCCGCAGGAGCGGGGTGAGGATCGCCGGGGCCTGGCCGATGGCGCTCATGGCCAGGATCTGGACCTGGGTCATCCCCTCGAGGGCCTGCTTGCCGTCCTTCATGCTCGCGTGGATCGACTTCAGGCGGGTGGCGGGGTCGTTGCGGTCGGTGGCGAGCTGGCACATGACTGCGCCGACGGCGTTGCCGCCGTCGGCCGAGGCGACGTGGGACTGCTTGGCGTTGAGGCCGATCGGGACCATCGCCACCAGTGGGGCCTCGGGGAGGGCGTCGAGCTCCAGCAGGTAGGTGCGGACCGCGCCGCTGCACATGGCGAGCACGACGTCGTTGAGCGTCGTACCGGTGGCCTTGCCGATGGCGCGCAGCCGCTCCACCGGCCAGTCCTGAGCGGCGAACCGCCGCGACCCGGTGATGCTCTGATTGAACAGGGTGCGCGGGGCGTACAGCGAGAGCGCGCTGGTCTCGTTGCGGAAGCTCTTGGTCAACGTCTTGACCAGGGCGGAGGGCATGCCGGCCGCCTCGGCTGTGACGCCGAGCGCGCCGCGAAGTGCCGTCATCGGGAGCTCGGAGAGGTTGACCGGCTCCTTCGCCTTCGAGCTTCGCCGTGAGCCGGCGGTCGCACCCCAGGGTGCCGGCATGTTGCGCTCGTCGGGGTCGGTGCTGAGGACGCTCTGCAGCAGCCGCATCGCCGAGACGCCGTCCACGAGGGCGTGGTGGAGCTTGGAGTACATCGCGACCCGCCCGTCGCGGAGCCCCTCGATCACATGGGTCTCCCACAGCGGCCGCTCCCACGCGAGCCGGGTCGAGTGCAGCCGCCCACACAGCTCGAGGAGCTCGCGGACGCGTCCCGGCTTCGGGAGTGCGCTGTGGCGGAGGTGGTGCTCGATGTCGAACTGGTCGTCCTCCTTCCAGAACAGCTGTCCGCCGGTCCTGATGGAGCGGTAGGGGTGCTTGAGGTAGAGCGGCCGGATCTCCTCGACGTCGCGCATCTCCTCGAACATCTGCCGGGTGTAGTCGCGGCCCGCACCCTCGGGCTTCTCGAAGAGCTGGAGGCCGCCGACGTGCATCGGCATGCTGCGGTTCTCGGCGAGCAGGAACGCCGCCGCCGTCGGGTCGATCGGAGTGGCCACCCGGTGTCCTTCGCTCGTCCGTGGATGTTTCGTGGCAGTGGTCGGGCTGGTCGGGCTCGGTCGAGCGATCCTCCCGCGCACCGGCGGGCGCCACAACCCCGTCCCGCGCGGTGCCCCGTGCCTCGGAACGACCACCAGGTCTCCACAGCCAGGCCCGCCCCGGCCCCTCTCCACAGCCCCACCAGGCCCGGCCCGCCGCGGTCGTCGCCACTGCCTAGCGTCGGACGCCACACATCCCCACGTCTCGGGAGGACGACATGCACCTGCCACGGCCCGTCCGGGCCCTCGGGCTGCTCGTCGCCGCGGTCACCGCGACCGTCGCGCTCTGGGTGGCCTCCTCACCGCCGGC
>NZ_DASUFR010000218.1:0-6980 GCF_036274455.1 Nocardioides sp.
GGCGAGCCCTACCTCGCCGAGACCCTGGAGCTCGAGCCGGACGACGAGGGCGAGGTCGTCGCGACGCTGGTCAAGCGGACGTCCACGGCGCAGACCACCAAGGCCGTGCTGCACCTGCACGGCTTCGCCGACTACTTCTTCCAGACCGGGTACGCCGACTGGTGGACCGAGCGCGGCTACGACTTCTACGCCCTCGACCTGCGCAAGCACGGCCGGTCGCTGCGGCCGCACCAGACCCCCAACTACGTCACCGACCTGCGCGCCTACTACCCCGAGATCGACGAGGCCTGGCGGCGGGTCACCCGGCGCGACGGGCACACCGAGCTGGTCCTGTCGGCGCACTCCACCGGCGGCCTGGTCGGCGGGCTCTGGGCGCACGACCAGCGCCCGGACGAGCTCGTCGGCGCGGTCATGAACTCACCGTGGCTGGACCTCCAGGGGAAGACGCTGACCCGGGTGGTCGGCACCCCGATCCTGCGCCAGGTCGGCGCCTGGCAGCCGATGCGCGAGATCAAGCGGCACGTCCCCGGCTTCTACACCCGCAGCCTCCACCGCGACTACGACGGCGAGTGGGACTTCGAGCTGCTCTGGAAGCCGATCGACTCCTTCACCGTCTACGCCGGCTGGCTGCGCGCCATCCGGGAGGGCCACGCCAGGATGCACCGCGGCCTCGAGCTCCCCTTCCCGGTCCTGGTGCTGTCCTCGGGCCGCTCGACCTTCCCCACGCAGATGACCGAGGACGTCCACGGCACCGACATCGTCCTCGACGTCGCCCAGATCCGGCGCTGGGCCACGTCGTACGGCCCGCACGTCACCTACATCGCCATCGAGGGCGCCCGTCACGACGTCGTCCTCTCCCGCGAGCAGCCCCGCCAGGCGGCGTACGAGGCCCTCAACACGTGGATGACCGCTTGGGTCGACCCGCCGTCGCGTTCGCTCCTCTGACCCCGCGTCTTGGCACGATCGCGTGGTAGCGGTTCGCAGGCAATCTGACCCCACCCCCTCGACCCCGTCCAGGTTGCTGGCTGACCGCCACCCCTGACCCGGTCACCCGAGCTCGGCCACGTGCGCCTGCACCCGGTCGTACGTCGCCCGGTCAGCGGCGGCGATGATGCCCGCAGGCGGGTCGTCCTGCGGGCGGTAGAGGCCGCCCTCGAAGGTGCCGAGGAATGCGCCGGACTCCTCGAGGATCAGCGAGCCCGGTGAGTGGTCCCAGGGCTGGGTGCCGCGGTAGACGAGGTAGTCGGCCTCGCCCTCGACCAACTTGGGGTAGTCGACGCCGCAGCACACCCAGGTCAGCTCGAGCGGCGGCAGGCCGTCGAGCGCCCGGCCGATCCAGCGCCGCCGGGAGGTCACGCCGCGCGGCTGGGCGCCGACCGGTGGGCGGACCAGCCGCTCGCCGTTGCGCCAGGCGCCCCCACCGCGCTCGGCGACGTAGGCCTGCCCCAGCTGCGGCTGCCAGATCCAGCTCCGCAGGACCTCACCGGCGCGCAGCTCGGCGGCCATCACCGCGTGGTTGCGGGAGCCGGAGACGAAGTTCTTGGTCCCGTCGACCGGGTCGATGGTGAAGGCGTGGTCGGCGTCGCGGAACCGCGGGAGCAGGGTGTCGTCGGTCGCCGTGGCCTCCTCGCCGAGGACCAGTGCGTCCGGGTAGGCGCTGGAGAGGGCGTCGGTCAGCCGTTCCTCGGCCTCGCGGTCGGCCACGGTGACGAGGTCGCCGGGGTTCTTCTCGTCGATCTGGTGGTCACCCAGCGACCGGAACCGGGGGTTGATGACCTCCTCGGCCACCCGCTGCATCAGCTCGAGAACCTCTGTGGTGTTCACCCGACGAACGGCTCCCCGTCGAAGCGCTCCCGCGTCACGAACTCCTCGACCGGCTGCCGGCGCAGCATGTGCGGCTGCCTGACCGGCTTGCCGAGCGGGACGACCGCGGCGACGGCGTAGTTGTCGGGGATGCCGAGCAGCTCCTTGACGGCCGGCTCCTCGGCGACCGCCATCGTGGTGAAGGTGCCGCCGAACCCCTCCTGGCGGGCGGCGAGCAGCATGTTCCAGACCAGCGGGTAGACCGAGGCGCCGCTCACCACGCCAACGCGGTCGAGGTGCTGGTCCGTGGCGGCGACCATGCCGAGGTCGACGCACACCACCACGACGACGGCCGCGGTGAGCACCGGGGTGATGAAGTACGCCGGCACCTCCGTCGCGGCGATCTCCTCCGCCGACGGGCCGGGCGGGGCCAGCGGGTTCCACGGCGTCTCGCCGGCCTTCTGCTGGGCGGCATAGCGGCGCACCGCGGGCTTGTTGAGCTCCGCCAGCGCCTCCCGGGTCGCACGGTCGGTGACGAGCACGAGGTGGGCACCCTGCCGGTTGCCCCCGCTGGGCGCGAACCGCGCGTTGTCGAGGATCCGCGCCAGGACGTCGTCTGGGAGCGGGTCGTCGGTGAACTCGCGGATCGCCGCGGTCGTCCGCATCACGTCGTACAGCTCCATGCCCTCAGTCTTCCGCACGCCGCCGCACGCGAGTCAGGGTCAGCCGACGAGGAACACGGTGAGGGCCACCAGGCCCACCACGACGATCGTGCCCCGCAGCACCGGGGACGGCAGCCGCCGGCCCACGGTTGCGCCCAGCTGCCCGCCGATGACCGAGCCGACGCCGATCAGCAGCACGATCACCCAGTCGACGTCGGCCACCACCGCGAACAGCAGGCCCGCGACGGCGTTGACGATCGCGGCGAGGACGTTCTTGAGCGCGTTGAGCCGCTGCAGGTCCTCCGGGATGCCGACGCCCATGATCCCCATGAGCAGCACGCCCTGCGCGGCACCGAAGTAGCCGCCGTAGACCCCCGCCAGCAGCACCGCCGGCCAGACCCACCACGCGCCGAGCACCGGGTTGCGCGGCGCCTTGCCCATGGCGTCGTGCCGGGCCGCGGTCCACCGCGTGATCCGCGGCTGGAGGACCACGAGCAGGATGCCCAAGCCCACCAGCGCCGGCACGATCGCCGAGAACGCGTCGGCCGGCAGCACCAGCAGGAGCACGCCGCCGATGACGCCGCCGATCAGGGACGCGAACCCGATCCGCAGGACCCGGGGCCGCTGCCCCACGAGCTCCCTGCGGTAGCCGACCACGCCCGAGACCGAGCCCGGCACCAGCCCGATGGTGTTGGAGACGTTCGCGGTGACCGGGGGTACGCCGAACGCGAGGAGGGTCGGGAACGTGATCAGCGTCCCCGATCCCACCACGGTGTTGATCGTTCCCGCCGCCAGCCCGGCCAGCCCGATCGCGATGGCTTCGAGCGGCGACACCCCCCGAACGCTACGAGGCGGTCAGCTCGCCGGCGGCGCCGGGGGCGCAGGGGGCGCGTCGTCCGGCTCGGCCGGCGGTGCGGTCGGCGGCGGAGGCGGTGCGGCAGCGGCGTCCTCGGCGGCCGACAGCGAGGCGCTCGAGCCCGGGTTGGCGGCGCTCTCCGCCTCCGCGATCGCCTGCCGGACCGCCTCGTTGGCCTCGCTGACGTCCGAGTCGGCCCCCGAACCCTTCGGGAGCTGCGGCTCCGTCGGTCCCATGTCGACGCGCTTGCGCGGGCCCTCGGCGTGCTTGGGGATGCCGGCGATCTCGTGGATCGAGGAGCCCAGCCCCTCCAGCGCCTTGGTGATCTCCGAGGGGATGACCCACACCTTGTTGGCGTCGCCCTCGGCGATCTTCGGCATCATCTGGAGGTACTGGTAGGCCAGCAGCGACTGGTCGGGCTGGCCGTCGTGGATCGCCTGGAAGACGGTCTGGATGGCCTGCCCCTCACCCTGGGCCCGCAGGATCGCGGACTCGCGGTCGGCCTGGGCCCGCAGGATCTGGGACTCGCGGTCACCCTCGGCGTTCAGGATCGCGGACTGCTTGTTGCCCTCGGCGGTGAGGATCGCGGACTGCCGCTGACCTTCGGCCGAGAGGATCAGCGCCCGCTTGTCGCGGTCGGCGCGCATCTGCTTCTCCATCGCGTCCTTGATCGAGGGCGGCGGGTCGATGCCCTTGATCTCGACGCGGTTGACGCGGATCCCCCACTTGCCGGTGGCCTCGTCGAGGACTCCCCGCAGCCCGTGGTTGATCTCCTCACGGCTGGTCAACGTCTGCTCGAGGTCCATGCCACCGACGATGTTGCGCAAGGTGGTCATGGTGAGCTGCTCGACCGCCTGGATGTAGTTGGCGATCTCGTAGGTCGCCGCGATCGGGTCGGTGACCTGGAAGTAGATCACGGTGTCGATCGAGACCACGAGGTTGTCCTCGGTGATCACCGGCTGTGGCGGGAAGCTCACGACCTGCTCGCGCAGGTCGATCAGGTAGCGGACCTTGTCGACGAACGGCACGACGATGTTGAGGCCGGCGGGCAGCGTCTGCTTGTACTTCCCGAACCGCTCGACGATCCCGGCGCGCGCCTGCGGCACGATCCGCACCGTCTTGGCGAGCAGCGTGACGACGAAGAGGAACAGCAGGACGAGCAGGATCAGCACGATCAAGGCACCCATGTAAAGACTCCTTCAGCTCTTCCCGACAAGGACGTGGTCCGACTCAGGACTCGATGCTTGGTAGAGGATGGACGTACGCCGTGGCTCCTCGGATCTCCAGGACCTCGACCGTCTGGCCCGGTTCGATGGAGAGCGTGTCGTCGTAGGGCCTCGCCGTCCAGATCTCTCCGGCCAGCTTGATCCGGCCCGCTTCGAGCCCCGTGATCCGCTCGGTGACCACACCCTGCTGGCCGACCAGCTTGCCGTGGCCGAGGGACAGCTCGGGGCCGCTGTGCAGCTTCTTGATCAGCGGCGGGCGCACCACGGCGAGGCAGGCGACCGACGCGACGGCCGCCGCGATGGCGGACACCGCGAGGCCGGCGCCGAGCAGCGCCGTCACCATCCCGACCAGGGCGCCGAGAGCGAGCATGCCCAGGATCAGGTCGAGGCTGAACATCTCGGCGATCCCGAGCAGGATCGCCACCGCCAGCCAGAGGCCAGCGGCGTGGTCGCCTAGCCAGTCCATGGCCGGGAACCCTAGTGGATGCCCGTGCGCCGCTGGCGGCGCCGTGCAGACCAGCGGCCGGCCGCGTGCTGGAGGACCAGCGGCATCGCGAACGTGGTGGACAGGTTCTGCTCGGTCAGCACCTCGTCGAGCAGCCCGGCGGCGACGACCTTGCCCTCCCGCAGGAGCAGCGCGTGGGAGAAGCCGGGCGGGATCTCCTCGACGTGGTGGCTCACCAGCACGGTGGCCGGGGAGTCGGGGTCGTTGGCAAGCACGCTCAGCGTCGACACGAGGTCCTCCCGGCCACCGAGGTCGAGCCCGGCCGCGGGCTCGTCGAGCAGCAGCAGCTCCGGGTCGGTCATCAGCGACCGGGCGATCTGCACCCGCTTGCGCTCCCCCTCGCTGAGGGTGCCGAAGGTCCGGTCCGCGAGGTGCTTGACGCCGAGCTCCTCGAGCAGCACCAGCGCCCGGTCGTGGTCTAGCTCGTCGTACTCCTCCCGCCAGCGGCCGACGATGCCGTACGACGCCGAGACGACGACGTCGCGCACCGCCTCGTCGCGCGGGATCCGCTCGGCCAGGGCGGCGCTGGTCAGGCCGATCCGGGGCCGGAGCTCGAAGACGTCGACCGTCCCGAGCACCTCCTCGAGGATGCCGGCCACACCCGTCGTCGGGTGGATCTGCGCGGAGGCGACCTGGAGGAGCGTGGTCTTGCCCGCGCCGTTGGGGCCGAGGATCACCCAGCGCTCGTCCTCCTCGACGGTCCAGTCGACGTCCTCGAGGATGGTCGTCCGCCCCTTGCGCACCGTCACTCCGGCGAACTCGAGGACGGCGGCCATGGCCGCAACCCTACGACCGCGGGGAGCGTGGGCCGGAGTAGCCTCGCCCGCCGTGAACGACTCCCCCGCTCCCCTGCCCGCCGCGGTGCGGCTGGCGTGGTGGGGCACTGCCTGGCTGCGGGGTCACGTCGTCGCCGACCACCTGATGGACGCGGTCCTCGAGCACGACGCGACCCACCTCGTGGCCTTCCCGGACGAGCAGCCGGAGCCGCTGGTCTCCGGGCTGGGCCGGCTGCGCGCCGCCGGCGCAGACGGGCTCGGCGCGGCCCTGCCGACCGAGGGCGACCCGGTCGGCCTGGGCGGCCCCGGCGCGTTCAACGCGCTGGCCCTCGAGGCCGGCGAGGCGGTGGTGGCGCTGGACGCCGCGGGCTTCGCCCTGCACGGGCTGGTGCCGGACCGGGTGGGCGCCGCCGTGACCTGGTCGGTCATGGGTGCCGAACGCCGACAGCTGCCCGACGTCGGCGAGGCGGACCGCTCCCTGCGCTCGGCCCTCCCGGAGGCGGCGGACGCGCTCGCCGCCCTCGACGTAGCGCGCTGGCGGCCGGAGGTGGCCGACCGGCTGATGAACCTGCGGCACCGGCCCCGGGTGGCGGCCCCGCCGGGGGTGCCACCACGCTGTGCCGAGCTCGCCGCGCGCGGGCTGCAGGCGCTGGAGATCGTCGACCTGGCGATGGAGGACGACGGCGGTGCGATCACCGCGCTCGAGATGGGGGCCCGGCGCGACGCGCTGCTCGCCCTCGGCCGCGCCGCCCGCCGCGCGCTCGTCGCCGCAGCGTCCCCTGAGGCGTGGCCGCCTTGAACCCTGCCATGCGCGGGCCAGGGCAGCGGTGAGCAATCAACCGCAGCCTGGCCCAGGGTGGTTGATCACCCACCGCCACCTCGGCAGTCGGCGGGACACGTCGAGACGCCGGTGGTCGGTGAACCCCTGGGCGAGTCAGACCGGTTGAAAGGTCACCGCTGCCCGGCGTGGGCAGCCACCCACCCACGGAAGCGTCAGGAGAGCTCACGAATCGGGCGCCAATCGCGAGCCTTGACGGCGAGACGCGATCCGGTAGGCGCGCGGCTGCCCACCCACTGACAACCACTGATCAGTGACGGTTAACCGTCGGACGGCTGGAAGACACCGAGCACGTTGCCGCTCGGGTCGCGGAA
>NZ_DASUFR010000219.1:0-39610 GCF_036274455.1 Nocardioides sp.
CGGCGCCGACCTCGCGCTGCTGATCGTGGCCGCCCTCGAGCAGCCCGAGCTGGTCGGCCTGCTCGAGCGTGCCGTCTCGATCGGCCTCACCCCGCTGGTCGAGGTGCACGACGAGGAGGAGGTCGAGCGCGCCCTCGACGCCGGCGCCACGCTGCTCGGCGTCAACGCGCGCAACCTCAAGACGCTCGAGGTCGACCGCGACACCTTCGCCCGCCTCGCGCCGCGCATCCCCGACGGCGTCGTCCGCGTCGCCGAGTCCGGCGTGCGCGGCCCGCACGACGTGTTCGAGTACGCCAAGCAGGGCGCCGACGTCGTCCTCGTCGGCGAGACGCTGGTCCGGGGCGACAACCCCCGCGAGGCCGTGGCCGACCTGGTCGCCGCCGGCTCGCACCCCTCCCTCAAGCAGCGCGAGGTCGGCCGATGACCGCACAGGCCTTCGCCGGCGACGGCACGTTCGGCCGCTTCGGCGGGCGGATGATGCCCGAGGCGCTGATGGCCGCGCTCGACGAGCTCACGGTCGCCTGGCAGGACGCGATGGCGGACCCGGAGTTCACCGCGGAGTTCGAGCGGATGCTGCGGGAGTACGCCGGCACCCCGAGCCTGCTGTACGACGCCACCAAGCTCTCCGAGCAGGCCGGCGCGCGGATCCTGCTCAAGCGCGAGGACCTCAACCACACCGGCGCCCACAAGATCCGCAACGTGCTCGGCCAGGCGCTGCTCACCCGGCGGATGGGCAAGCACCGGGTGATCGCCGAGACCGGCGCCGGCCAGCACGGCGTGGCCAGCGCCACCGCGGCCGCCTACTTCGGGCTCGACTGCACCGTCTACATGGGCTCGGTCGACACCAGGCGGCAGGCCCTCAACGTGGCCCGGATGGAGCTGCTCGGCGCGACGGTGGTGCCGGTCGACTCCGGCAGCGCGACGCTCAAGGACGCCATCAACGAGGCGCTGCGTGACTGGGTCAGCACCGTCGACCACACGGCCTACCTCTTCGGCACCGCCGCCGGCCCGCACCCCTTCCCCAGCATGGTCCGCGACTTCACGCGGGGCATCGGGGACGAGGCGCGCGCCCAGTGCCTCGAGCTGACCGGTCGGCTGCCGGACGCGATCGCCGCCTGCGTCGGTGGCGGGTCCAACGCGATCGGGTTGTTCACGGCGTTCCTGGGCGACCCGGACGTGCGCATCTACGGCTACGAGCCGGGCGGCGAGGGGGTCGACACCGGCCGCCACGCCGCGACGATCACGGCCGGCGACAGCGGGGTGCTGCACGGCGCCCGCACCTTCGTGTTGCAGGACGAGGACGGCCAGACCGTCGAGTCCCACTCGATCTCCGCCGGCCTCGACTACCCCGGCGTGGGTCCGCAGCACGCCCACCTGGCCAAGAGCGGCCGGGCCGACTACCTCCCGGTGACCGACGCGCAGGCCATGGACGCCCTGGCGCTGCTGGCCCGCACCGAGGGGATCATCTGCGCCATCGAGTCGGCGCACGCGCTGGCCGGTGCCATCGACGTCGCCCGCGACCTCGGTCCCGGCGGGTTGGTGCTGGTCAACCTGTCCGGCCGCGGTGACAAGGACATGGAGACCGCGCGGAAGTGGTTCGACCTGGCATGACCGAGTCCACCAGGGGCACGTCGACGGCCTTCGAGAAGGCCCGCGCGGACGGCCGCGCCGCGCTCGCCGGCTATCTGCCCGCCGGCTTCCCCGACGTCGGGGGCGGGATCGACGCCCTGCGCGCCATGGTCGAGGCCGGCTGCGACGTGATCGAGGTCGGGCTGCCCTACAGCGACCCGGTGATGGACGGCCCCACCATCCAGGCCGCCGCCCAGCAGGCGCTCGACCGCGGCGTCCGCACCACCGACGTGCTCAGGACCGTCGAGGCGGTGGCCGCCACCGGCACCCCCACGGTCGTCATGACCTACTGGAACCCCGTCGAGCGGTACGGCGTCGACAGGTTCGCCCGCGACCTGGCCGCGGCCGGGGGAGCGGGGCTGATCACGCCCGACGTCACGCCGGACGCCGACCCGCTGTGGCCGGCCGCCGCCGACGCACACGGCCTGGACAAGGTCTACCTGGTGGCGCCGTCGTCCACCGACGAGCGGATCGCGATGACCACCGCCGCCTGCCGCGGCTTCGTCTACGCGACCGCGGTGATGGGGGTGACCGGTGCTCGCGCAACGACCAGCGAGCTGGCCGGCCCGCTCGTCGCCCGGACCAAGGCCGCCATCGCGCGGCAGCACCACGACCTCGCGGTCGGCGTGGGCCTGGGCGTCAGCAACGGCGACCAGGCCGCCGAGGTGGCCTCCTACGCCGACGGGGTGATCGTCGGGTCGGCCTTCGTCCGCGCCCTGCTCGACCACCCCGACGACCTCGCCGCCGGGTTGCGCGCGCTCACCACCCTCACCGAGGACCTCGCGGAGGGCGTACGCCGTGCGTAGCCCGCGAGCCCTCGTCGCCGTCGCGGCGCTCGCGCTCTGCCTGAGCGCGTGCAACAGCGCCGAGGTCAAGGCCGGCGACCTGCACGGCAAGGTCCTCGACCCGCCGTTCAAGGTCGACGGGACGGCGCTGGAGGACACCGATGGCAGCCCCTACTCGCTGACCGCGGACACCGACAAGCGGCTCACCCTGGTCTTCTTCGGCTACACCAACTGCCCCGACACCTGCGGCATCGTGATGACCAACCTGGCCGCCGCCATGAACCGCCTCGACGACAAGGACCGCGACCAGGTGGACGTCGTCTTCGTCTCGACAGACCCGGCGCGCGACACCCCGTCGGTGGTACGCCGCTGGCTCGACCACATCGACAAGGACTTCATCGGTCTCACCGACCCGCCCGCGGACATCGAGACGATCGCCGCGGTGGCCAGGTCGATGGCGGTGGGCATGGGCGACCGCCTCCCGACCGGGGGCTACGACACCAACGCGCACAGCACCCAGGTCACCGGGATCGACAGCGACGACGAGGCCCCGATCTACTGGAGCCAGGACACCTCCCCGCAGCAGTTCGCCCAGGACATCCACACCCTCTTGGGGAAGCCATGACGACCCTCTCGATCCCGAGCCCGTCGCAGGGCGTCTGGCACCTCGGCCCGTTGCCGATCCGCGGCTACGCGCTCGCGATCATCCTCGGCATCGTCGCCGCGATCTGGATCGGCGAGCGGCGCTGGGTCGCCCGCGGGGGCCGGTACGGCGACGTCCAGGACATGGCGGTCTGGGCGGTGCCGTTCGGCCTGATCGGCGGCCGGCTCTACCACGTGGCGACCGACCACGAGCGCTACTTCGGCGCCAGCGGGGACGCCTGGCAGATCCTCTACGTCTGGCGCGGCGGGCTGGGCGTGTGGGGCTCGATCTTCCTCGGCGCCGTCGGCGCGATGATCTGCGCCTACCGCAAGGGCATCCGGATCGCGCCGATGGTCGACGCCCTGGCGCCCGGGCTCCTGGTGGCCCAGGCGATCGGCCGGTGGGGCAACTGGTTCAACCAGGAGCTGTTCGGCAAGCCGACCGACCTCCCGTGGGCGCTCCGGATCGACCCCGCACACCGACCGCCGGGATACGAGGACGACGCCACCTTCCATCCGACCTTCCTCTACGAGTGCATCTGGGACCTGGGCGCGTTCTTCGTGCTGATCGCCCTGGACCGCCGGTTCAAGTTCGGACACGGGCGGATGCTCGCCCTCTACGTCATGGCCTACACGCTCGGCCGCGGCTGGATCGAGATGCTGCGTATCGACACCGTCGAGCTGGACAACGTCTACGGGCTGCGGTTCAACGTCTGGACCTCGATCGTGCTGTTCGTCCTCGCGGCGACCTACTTCGTGGTCAGCGCGCGGCTCTGGCCGGGCCAGG
The DNA here is from genome assembly GCF_036274455.1 of Nocardioides sp. GTDB lineage: Bacteria > Actinomycetota > Actinomycetes > Propionibacteriales > Nocardioidaceae > Nocardioides. The sequence continues at coordinate 3,844 of NZ_DASUFR010000219.1, forward strand.
AGGAGTCGCCGTACGTCGACGGGCACCGCGAGGACCGCCCCGCGCCCACCCCGGAGGGTGAGACGGCCCCGGCCGCGGCGCCCGACGCGGAGGCCGGAGGTGCCCACGACCCGGAAACGCCACCCGGCGCCGGCTGACCTGCTTGATAGGCTCAGTCGCCGCTAGGGCCAATGTCGTCCCCTGCGCCCGCATCGCTCGCACGACCGGACGTAGCACTCCACGCAGACTTCGACGACGGGAGTAGGACCTGTGCCCTACCCGCACTCGTTCCCGCCGCCCCAGGGCCTCTACGACCCGCGCCAGGAGCACGACGCCTGTGGCGTGGCGTTCGTCGCGACCCTGACCGGTGAGGCCAGCCACGACATCGTGCGCAAGGCGCTGACGGCGCTGCTCAACCTCGACCACCGCGGAGCGGCCGGCGCCGAGCCCAACTCCGGCGACGGCGCGGGCATCCTGGTCCAGGTCCCCGACGCGTTCCTGCGCGCGGTGGCGGCCGAGGCGGGCTTCGCGCTGCCGCCGCCCCGCTCCTACGCCGTCGGCACCGCGTTCCTCCCCGGCGACGACGAGCAGGTCGCCAAGACCCGCCGCCGGATCGAGGAGATCGCGGCCGAGGAGGGGCTCGACGTGGTCGGCTGGCGCGAGGTTCCGGTCGTCCCCGACTCGCTGGGCAAGACCGCGCGCGGCGTGCTGCCGCAGTTCGCCCAGCTGTTCGTGACCGCCTCCGGGCCGCGGCTGACCGGCATGGCGCTCGAGCGGCTGGCGTTCTGCCTGCGCCGGCGGGCAGAGAAGGAGACCGACGTCTACTTCCCCTCGCTCTCGTCGCGGACCCTGGTCTACAAGGGCATGCTCACCCCGGCGCAGCTCGACGAGGTCTTCCCCGACCTGCGCGACGAGCGGATGGCCACGGCGCTCGCCGTCGTGCACTCGCGGTTCTCGACCAACACCTTCCCGAGCTGGCCGCTCTCGCACCCGTTCCGGTTCATCGCCCACAACGGCGAGATCAACACCGTGATGGGCAACCGCAACTGGATGCGTGCCCGCGAGGCGCTGCTGTCCTCGGACCTGATCCCCGGCGACCTCGAGCGGCTCTACCCGATCTGCACTCCGGGCGCGTCCGACTCGGCGTCGTTCGACGAGGTGCTGGAGCTGCTGCACATGGGCGGCCGGTCGCTGCCCCACGCGGTGCTGATGATGGTTCCCGAGGCGTGGGAGAACGCTCGGCCCGAGAAGGGCGAGATGGACCCGCAGCGCCGCGCGTTCTACCAGTTCCACGCCTCGCTGATGGAGCCGTGGGACGGCCCTGCGTGCGTGGTGTTCACCGACGGCGACCAGGTCGGCGCGGTCCTCGACCGCAACGGGCTCCGCCCGTCGCGCTACTGGGTCACCGACGACGGTCTGGTCGTGCTGGCCTCCGAGGTCGGTGTCCTCGACCTCGACCCGGCCTCCATCGTCCGCAAGGGCCGGCTGCAGCCGGGCCGGATGTTCCTGGTCGACACCGGCGAGCACCGGATCATCGAGGACGACGAGATCAAGTCCGCGCTGGCGAGCGAGCACCCCTACGCGGAGTGGCTGCACGCCGGGCTCATCCACCTCGACGACGTGCCCGACCGCGAGCACGTCGTGCACACCCACGCGTCGGTCACCCGCCGCCAGCAGATCTTCGGCTACACCGAGGAGGAGCTCCGGGTCCTGCTCACGCCGATGGCCAACACCGGGACCGAGCCGCTCGGGTCGATGGGCACCGACACGCCGATCGCGGCCCTGAGCGACAAGCCCCGGCTGCTCTTCGACTACTTCGCGCAGCTGTTCGCGCAGGTGACCAACCCGCCGCTGGACGCGATCCGCGAGGAGCTGGTCACCTCGCTGTCGGGGACCATCGGCCCCGAGTCGAACCTGCTCGAGCCGCAGCCGGCGTCGTGCCGGCAGGTCGTCCTGCCGTTCCCGGTCTTCTCCAACGACGACCTCGCCAAGATCCGGCACATCAACCTCGACGGCGACATGTCCGGCTTCCAGACCCACGTCGTGCGCGGGCTGTACGCCGTCGAGGGGGGCGGTGCCGCGATGGCCGCCCGGCTCGACGAGATCTGCGCCGAGGTCAGCCAGGCGATCTCCGACGGCGCCCGGGTGATCGTGCTGTCCGACCGGCACTCCACCCAGGAGCTGGCGCCGATCCCGTCGCTGCTGCTCACCGGCGCGATCCACCACCACCTGGTCCGCGAGAAGACCCGGACCCAGGTCGGGCTGCTGGTCGAGGCCGGCGACGTCCGCGAGGTGCACCACGTCGCGCTGCTCATCGGCTACGGCGCGGCCGCGGTCAACCCCTACCTCGCCATGGAGTCGGTCGAGGACCTCGCCCGCGAGGGCTACTACGTCAAGACCCAGCCCGAGGTGGCGGTCCGGAACCTCATCAAGGCGCTGGGCAAGGGCGTGCTCAAGGTGATGTCCAAGATGGGCGTCTCCACGGTGGCGTCCTACACGGGCGCGCAGATCTTCGAGGCGGTCGGCCTGTCGCAGTCGCTGGTCGACAAGTACTTCGCCGGCACGACCTCCAAGCTCGGCGGGGTCGGACTCGACGTGATCGCCGAGGAGGTCGCGCGGCGGCACGCGACGGCCTACCCCCGCGGGGGCATCTCGCCCTCGCACCGCGAGCTGGCGATCGGCGGCGAGTACCAATGGCGCCGCGAGGGCGAGCCGCACCTGTTCGACCCCGAGACCGTCTTCCGGCTGCAGCACTCGACCCGCACCGGCCGCTACGACATCTTCAAGCAGTACACGGCGCGGGTCGACGAGCAGTCGGAACGGCTGATGACGCTGCGCGGGCTGTTCCGGTTCAAGGGCGCCGAGCTCACCGGTCGCACCCCGGTCCCGATCGAGGAGGTCGAGCCGGTCTCCGAGATCGTCAAGCGGTTCTCGACCGGCGCGATGTCCTACGGCTCGATCTCGCGCGAGGCGCACGAGACCCTCGCGATCGCGATGAACCGGCTGGGCGCGAAGTCCAACACCGGCGAGGGCGGCGAGGACGCCGACCGCCTCTACGACCCCGAGCGGCGCTCGTCGATAAAGCAGGTGGCGTCGGGCCGGTTCGGCGTCACCGCGGAGTACCTCACCAACGCCGACGACCTCCAGATCAAGATGGCGCAGGGCGCGAAGCCCGGTGAGGGCGGCCAGCTGCCGGGCCACAAGGTCTACCCATGGGTGGCCAGGACCCGTTACTCCACGCCCGGCGTGGGGCTGATCAGCCCTCCACCACACCACGACATCTACTCGATCGAGGACCTCGCCCAGCTGATCCACGACCTCAAGAACTCCAACCCGCAGGCGCGGGTGCACGTGAAGCTGGTGGCCGAGGTCGGCGTCGGCACCGTGGCCGCGGGCGTGTCCAAGGCGCACGCGGACGTGGTGCTCATCTCCGGCCACGACGGCGGGACCGGCGCCTCGCCGCTGACGTCGCTCAAGCACGCCGGCGGTCCGTGGGAGCTCGGCCTTGCCGAGACCCAGCAGACCTTGCTGCTCAACGGGCTGCGCGACCGGATCGTCGTGCAGACCGACGGCCAGCTCAAGACCGGCCGCGACGTCGTGGTCGCGGCCCTGCTCGGCGCCGAGGAGTTCGGCTTCGCCACCGCGCCGCTCGTCGTCTCGGGCTGCATCATGATGCGCGTCTGCCACCTCGACACCTGCCCGGTCGGCGTGGCCACCCAGAACCCCGTGCTCCGCGAGCGCTACACCGGCAAGGCCGAGCACGTCGTCAACTTCTTCGAGTTCGTGGCACAGGAGGTCCGCGAGTACCTCGCCGAGCTCGGCTTCCGGTCGCTGGACGAGGCGATCGGCCGGGTCGGTTCGCTCGACACCGTCGAGGCCGTCAACCACTGGAAGGCGGCCGGGCTCGACCTGACCCCGATCCTCCACGAGCCGGACCGGGACGCGTTCCCGGGCCAGGACCTCCACCGGACCAAGCCGCAGGAGCACGGCCTGGAGAAGTCGCTCGACGTCACCGAGCTGGTGCCGCTGTGCCGGCCGGCGATCGAGAGGGGCGAGCCGGTCCGCGCCCAGGTCGCGATCCGCAACGTCAACCGCACCGTCGGCACCATCCTCGGCCACGAGGTGACCAAGAAGTACGGCGGCGACGGGCTGCCCGAGGGCACCATCGACCTGACCTTCACCGGATCGGCCGGCCAGTCGTTCGGCGCGTTCCTGCCGCGCGGGATCACCCTGCGCCTCGAGGGCGACGCCAACGACTACCTCGCCAAGGGGCTCTCCGGCGGGCGGATCGTCGTACGCCCCGACCGCGTGGCGACCTTCCGGGCCGACGAGCAGATCATCGCCGGCAACGTCATCGCCTACGGCGCCACCTCGGGCCGGATCCACATCCGCGGCGGCGTGGGGGAGCGGTTCTGCGTGCGCAACTCCGGCGCGTGGGCGGTCACCGAGGGCGTGGGCGACCACGGCTGCGAGTACATGACCGGCGGACGGGTGGTCGTCCTGGGCCCGACCGGCCGCAACTTCGCCGCCGGCATGTCCGGCGGCGTGGCCTGGGTGCTGGACCTGGAGGAGCACCGCGTCAACACCGAGCTCGTCGAGCTCGGCCCCGTGGCGGGTGAGGCCGCCACCGAGCTTCAGCAGCTCGTGCGCGACCACCTCGACGAGACGGGCTCGGAGGTGGCGGCCGGGCTGCTGGCGGACTGGCCGACGTCGCTGACGCGCTTCACCGAGGTGATGCCGACCGACTACCGCGTCGTCCTCGAGGCCAAGGCGAAGGCGGAGGCCGCAGGCCTCTCCGAGAGCGAGGTCACCACCGCGATGATGGAGAGTCTGCATGGCTGACCCCCGAGGTTTCCTCAACAACGGCCGCGAGGTCGCGACCCGCCGTCCCGTCGACCAGCGGGTGCAGGACTGGGACGAGGTCTACCCCGACGGGATGGGCCGGGCTCTGCTGCCGATCATCTCGACCCAGGCCGGCCGCTGCATGGACTGCGGCATCCCGTTCTGCCACCAGGGCTGCCCGCTGGGCAACATCATCCCCGAGTGGAACGACCTGGTCTGGCGCGACGACTGGGAAGGCGCGATCGAGCGGCTGCACGCCACCAACAACTTCCCGGAGTTCACCGGCCGGCTCTGCCCGGCGCCCTGCGAGACCGCCTGCGTGCTGGGCATCAACCAGGACCCCGTGACGATCAAGAACGTCGAGGTCTCGATCATCGACAAGGCCTGGGAGAGCGGCTTCGTGCGGCCCCAGCCGCCCGAGTGGCTCTCCGGCCGGACCGTCGCGGTGATCGGCTCCGGCCCGGCCGGGCTGGCTGCGGCCCAGCAGCTGACCCGGGCCGGCCACACCGTCGCGGTCTACGAGCGCGCCGACCGGATCGGCGGGCTGCTGCGCTACGGGATCCCCGAGTTCAAGATGGAGAAGAAGCAGCTCGACCGGCGGCTGGACCAGATGCGCCGCGAGGGCACGGTCTTCCGCACCGGAGTCACCGTCGGGGAGGACCTCACGGCCGAGTCGCTGCGCGAACGGTACGACGCGGTCGTCCTGGCGATCGGCGCGACCGAGCCCCGGGACCTCCCGGTCACCGGCCGCGAGCTCGGCGGGATCCACCAGGCGATGGAGTACCTTCCGCAGTCCAACCGCGCATCGCTCGGCGAGGAGGTCGAGGGCCAGATCACCGCCGAGGGCAAGGACGTCGTGATCATCGGCGGCGGCGACACCGGCGCCGACTGCCTCGGCACGGCGGTCCGGCAGGGGGCCAGGTCCATCACCCAGCTCGAGATCCTGCCCGAGCCGCCCGAGGCCAGGCCGGCCGGCCAGCCGTGGCCGACCTACCCGATGGTCTTCCGGGTCTCCTCCGCGCACGAGGAGCAGACCGACCGGGGGCTGGGCGGCCGGGTCTACTCGGTCTCGACCAAGGAGCTCCTGGACGACGGGTCCGGCCAGGTGTCCGGGCTGCGGCTGGTCGAGGTCGTCCTCGAGGACGGCAGGTTCCAGGAGGTCGAGGGCTCCGAGCGCGAGATCCCGGCGCAGCTGGTGCTGCTCGCGATGGGCTTCCTCGGCCCCGAGAGCTCTGCTGGATCCGGGGGAGGCCTGGTCGAGCAGCTCGGGGTCGATCTCGACGAGCGCGGCAACATCGTGCGCGACGCGTCGTACCAGACCTCGGTGCCGGGCGTCTTCGTCGCCGGTGACGCCGGGCGGGGCCAGTCGCTGATCGTGTGGGCCATCGCGGAGGGCCGGGCCGCCGCGTCCGCCGTCGACGCCCACCTCACCGGCTCGACGACGCTGCCCTACCCGATCAAGCCCACCGAGCGTCCTCTCGTCGTCTGACTGTCTACCCTCGTGAGCTTCGTTCCCCGGGCCGCGACGACGCTCGCTGCGCTCGCGACGCGTGATGGTCATTGTTGGAACGATCCAATCCTAGGTAGGGTGTGGGCACGTGAGAAGAGCCAAGATCGTGTGCACGCTGGGTCCGGCCACGTCGAGCGCGGAGCGGATCAAGGAGCTCGTCGCCGCCGGCATGGACGTCGCGCGGCTGAACATGAGCCACGGCACGCACGAGGACCACGCCGAGACCTATCGCCTGGTCCGCGAGGCCTCCGACGCCAGCGGGCACGGGGTCGGCATCCTCGCCGACCTGCAGGGGCCCAAGATCCGGCTGGAGACCTTCTCGGGCGGCCCGGTCACGCTCACCCCGGGGATGACCTGGACCATCACCACCCGTGAGGTCGACGGCAACGCCGAGATCTGCGGTACGACGTACAAGGGTCTGGCCGGCGACGTCGCGGCCGGCGACCCGATCCTCATCGACGACGGGAAGGTCAGGCTGAAGGTCACCGAGGTCCGCGACGGCACCGACGTGGTGTGCGAGGTCGTGGTCGGCGGCAAGGTCAGTGACCACAAGGGCATCAACCTGCCCGGCGTGATGGTGTCGGTCCCGGCGCTGTCGGAGAAGGACGTCGAGGACCTGCGGTTCGCGCTGCACCTGACGGTGGACTACATCGCGCTCAGCTTCGTGCGGAGCGCGGCCGACGTCGAGGACGTGCGCAAGGTCATGCGCGAGGAGAACATCATCCTCCCCGTGATCGCCAAGATCGAGAAGCCGCAGGCCATCGAGAACCTCGACGAGGTGGTCTCGGCCTTCGACGGCTTCATGGTCGCCCGCGGCGACCTCGGGGTGGAGTGCGCTCCGGAGGAGGTGCCGTTCCTCCAGAAGACGATCATCGACAAGGCTCGCCTCAACGCCAAGCCGGTCATCGTCGCCACCCAGATGCTCGAGTCGATGATCTCGAGCCCGTCGCCGACCCGCGCGGAGGTTTCCGACGTCGCCAACGCGATCCTCGACGGCGCCGACGCGGTGATGCTCTCCGGCGAGACCGGCGTGGGGGAGTACCCCGTCGTCACCGTCGAGACCATGGCGCGGATCATCGGGGCCACCGAGGCGCACGCGATGGAGCAGCAGGAGGTCGGCACCCTCCGCGTGCTCCCGTGGGACCCGCACACCAAGTCGGGGATCATCGCCAAGGCCGCCGGCGAGGTGGCCGAGCGGGTGGGCGCCAAGTACGTCGTCGCGTTCACCCAGTCCGGCGACTCCGCCCGCCGGATGTCCCGCTTCCGCGGCCCGGTCCCGGTCCTCGCGTTCACCCCCGAGGCCCAGACCCGCTCCCAGCTCTCCCTGTCGTGGGGGGTCGAGACCTTCAAGACCCAGAAGGTCGAGCACACCGACGAGATGGTCGCCCAGGTCGACGAGCAGCTGCTCAAGATCGGGCGGGTCGAGAAGGGCGACCTCGTCGTGATCATCGCCGGCTCGCCCCCGGGGATCCCGGGCTCGACCAACGCCCTGCGCGTGCATCGCATGGGTGACGCGGTCGACGGCGTGGCGCCGGCGTACCGGCGGATCCAGGCCGACTAGCCGAGTGGGTGCCCCGAGTGGGATTCGAACCCACACTGGATGAGGTTTGAGCTCATTGACTCTGCCGGTTGGTCTATCGGGGCGACGGCCTCAGAGGTTACCGGGAGCGGCTTCATGGACTCGCCTTGGGAAAAGTCGAGTAATCCACTACAGTTTGACGAGTGATCTCACTCGCGACGCTGCGCCGGTGGCCCGTGGCCAGCAACGACCAGGCGGTGCGCAACGCCCGGGCGGCGGCCACGGAGTGTTCCCGGCTCCGCGTCGAGCGGGCCGAGGTCGAGCAGTACCTCGCGCGGATCGCGTCGTCCACCCAGGAGGAGGCGGCGGAGGCGGTCGCATCCGGCGGTTAGCCTGTCGCCCGTGAACCAGGCGGCGGACGGGGCCACGAAGCGGGTCGTGGTGGCCGAGGACGAGGTCCTCATCCGCATGGACCTCGCGGAGATGCTCGCCGAGGAGGGGTACGACGTCGTGGGGCAGGCCGGCGACGGGGCGACCGCGGTCGACCTGGCCGGGCAGCTCCGGCCCGACCTGGTGATCCTCGACGTCAAGATGCCGGTCCTCGACGGGATCGCCGCCGCTGAGCAGATCGCCGGCCAGCGGATCGCACCGGTGGTCATCCTGACGGCGTTCAGCCAACGCGACCTCGTGGAGCGGGCCCGGGACGCGGGCGCGATGGCCTACCTGGTCAAGCCGTTCACCAAGGAGCAGCTGGTCCCCGCGATCGAGCTGGCGACCAGCCGGTTCTCCGAGCTCAGCACCCTCGAGGCCGAGGTGGCCGACCTGACCGAGCGGCTGGAGACCCGCAAGGCGGTCGAGCGCGCCAAGAGCCTGCTGATGCAGCAGCTGAGCCTGTCCGAGCCCGAGGCGTTCCGCTGGATCCAGAAGACCGCGATGGACCTCCGCCTCTCGATGCGACAGGTCGCGGACGGAGTCGTCGAGCACGGCCCTGGCATACCCAAGCCGTAGGACGACCCGCGGTCGCAGGGGTGGCGCAATCGGCAGTCCCCACCCATAGACTGCCGGGCAGCATCCAGCCGGGTGCGTGGGAGGAGGACCCATTGTTGTCTCGAACCAGCCTTCCTGAGCGCGGGGGGATCGCCAGGACCGCGGCCTACCTCGGGTTGCTGATGCTGGTCGCGCCGCTCCTCCTGTTCTTCTCGGGCGGCCCGGCCGAGGCGCTCACGCTGTGCGTGCCCAAGGCCGACGAGACCGCGTGCATCGCCGGCACCATGGGCAGCCGCGCCGAGCCGATCTCGGGCGTCGACGTCATCCTGACCAAGCCCGACGGGACCACCGAGACCCAGACGACCGCCGAGGACGGCAGGTTCGCCTTCGAGGTCACCGAGGCCGGCGACTACCTGGTGGGCGTCGACCCCGACACCCTGCCGAAGGGCAGCGAGCTGCGTCCGCCGTCGGAGGCGAGCCTGCGCGGCCCCGATGGCAGCATCAAGGTCGACAACGTCCAGCTCGGCAAGAGCTACGGCCCGACGCTGGCCGTGCGGGCCAAGGGGTTCAGCACCTCCACCAGCAAGTGGGACGAGTTCCTGCAGTCCAGCGTCAACGGCATCCGGCTCGGCCTGCTGCTGGCGCTGGCCAGCGTCGGCCTGAGCCTGATCTACGGCACGACCGGGCTGTCGAACTTCGCCCACGCCGAGCAGGTGACCCTGGGCGGCATGGTGGGCTACGGCCTGGTCAACCTGCTCGGGTGGAACCTCTGGATCGGCGGGCTCGGGGTCATGATCATCTGCGGCTTCACGGGGTGGTTCCAGGACCGGGTCCTGTGGCAACCACTCAGACGCAGAGGGCTGGGCCTCACCCAGATGATGATCGTGACGATCGGCCTGTCCCTCGCGATGCAGTACTCCTTCCAGTTCTTCGCGGGGGCGGATACCAAGCGGGTGGTGGTGGAGCAGGCCACGGTCCGCACCTTCGGACCGATCACGATCACCGACCGCTCGCTCGCGGCCATGGCGATCTCGGCGGTGTTCCTCGCACTGGTCGGCTTCGCGCTCCTGCGGACCCGAGTGGGCCGCGCGACCCGGGCGGTCTCCGACAACCCGGCGCTCGCGCAGGCCTCGGGCATCGACACCGACAAGGTGATCCGGCTGGTGTGGACCGTCGCGATGGCCCTGGCGGGTCTCTCCGGCCTCCTCTACGCGCTCGTCGTCAACGGGATCAAGTGGGACACCGGCCTCCAGATCCTGCTGCTGCTGTTCGCGGCGGTGACGCTGGGCGGTCTCGGCACGGCGTTCGGCGCCCTGGTCGGTGCTCTCATCATCGGGCTCGTCGTCGAGCTCTCACCACTGGTGATCCCCGGCGACTTCAAGTACGCAGCTGCGCTGCTCATCCTCATCCTGCTCCTGCTGGTGCGGCCGCAAGGCCTGCTCGGCCGGGCTCAGCGGGTCGGCTAGAAGGGACAGGACGCAGCGATGGACGACATCCAGGCAATCCTGCGGAACATGATGCAGGTCGCCGTCGACCCCACGACCGCCGCGGTGGCGATCGCGGTCATCGGCCTCAACATCCACTTCGGCTACACCGGCCTGCTCAACATCGGCCAGTCCGCCTTCATGCTGCTCGGTGCCTACGGCATGGCGATCTCGATCACCCAGGGCTGGCCGCTGGTCGTGGCCGTCATCGTCGGGCTCGCGATCGCCTTCGTGTTCGCGCTGGTGCTCGGCGTACCGACCCTGAAGCTGCGCGGTGACTACCTCGCGATCGTCACGATCTCGGCCGCCGAGATCGTCAGATACGTGGGCAGATCGGTGGGCTACGAGCGGCTGTTCAACCTCACCGGTGGCGCCCAGGGCATCGCCGGCAGCAAGTACCGCTCGCCGTTCTCGAACCTGTCCTTCTTCGGCAGCGGGAACACCACGCTCCTCGAGTTCAACTACACCGACGTGGCCAACGGTGCGACGTGGGTGCGGCTGGTGGGCTGGGTCCTGGTCGTCGGCCTGATCTGGACGGCGATCCGGATCGCGCGCGGCAAGATCGCCCTCGAGAGTGTGACGAGGACCGTCGCGCTGGTCGTGCTGATCCTCCTGACCGCCCTGCTGACCTTCTTCCTGGTGCCGGTCAACCAGCAGGACACCGGCGTCGACGGCTGGTGGTTCACGGTCGTGACCTGGGTCCTCGTCGGCATCAGCCTGCTGATCGTGGTCGGGCTCACTCGCAGCCCGTGGGGCCGCGCGCTCAAGGGCGTGCGCGAGGACGAGGACGCGATGCGCAGCCTCGGCAAGAACGTCTTTGCCATCAAGATGCAGGCGCTGGTGATCGGCGGCCTGTTCGGCGCGATCGGCGGGATGATGTACGTCCTGCCGGGCTCGGTGCAGCCCGACGCGATGGGCCGCAACATCACGTTCTTCTGCTACACCGCCCTGCTGCTCGGCGGCGCGGCCACCATCTGGGGGCCGGTGCTCGGGTCGCTGATCTTCTTCGTCGGGCGCATCGGGATCATCGGGATCGCCAACACCTACCTGTCGTCGGACAAGTACATCAACATCATGAACGGCCAGCAGACCAGCCAGTTCGCGTTCATCCTCGTGGGCGTCGCGCTGATGCTGCTGGTGATCTTCAGACCGCAAGGCATCCTGGGCGACAAGAGGGAGCTACGGTTCAATGTCTGAGACGACGACCGCCCGCGGGCTGGCCGATCCCGCTGCCCGACGCGAGCTGATGTCGAGCGTCGCGGCCGAGCCGGGCTCGCCGAAGCCGGACTCGATCCTCAAGGTCGACAACATCGTGCGCAACTTCGGCGGCATCATCGCCGTCGACGTCGACCACCTCGAGGTGCAGCGCGGCATCATCACCGCGCTGATCGGCCCGAACGGCGCCGGCAAGACGACGTTCTTCAACCTGATCACCGGCTTCGACCGGCCGACGTCGGCCGGGTCCGGCGCACACTGGAGCTTCGACGGCGCCACGCTCGACCGCACCTCCGCCTCGCGGGTGGCCAAGTCGGGGATGGTCCGCACCTTCCAGCTCACCAAGGCGCTGAGCCGGATGACGGTGATGGCCAACATGATGCTGGGCGCCCAGAACCAGGCCGGCGAGAACCTCGCCAAGTGCCTGTTCAAGCCGTTCTGGGGCGCGCAGGAGAAGGAGGTCGAGGCCAAGGCCATCGAGCTCCTCGAGCGGTTCAAGCTGCTGGAGAAGCGCGATGACTACGCCGGCTCGCTCTCCGGCGGCCAGCGCAAGCTGCTCGAGATGGCCCGCGCGCTGATGAGCGACCCCAAGATGATCATGCTCGACGAGCCGATGGCCGGTGTGAACCCCGCCCTCACCCAGTCGCTGCTCGGCCACATCCAGTCACTGCGCGACGAGGGCATGACGGTGCTCTTCGTCGAGCACGACATGCACGTCGTACGCCACATCTCCGACTGGGTCGTCGTGATGGCCGAGGGCCGGATCGTCGCGGAGGGCCCGGCCGACACGGTGATGTCCAACCAGGCCGTCATCGACGCGTACCTAGGTGCCCACCACGACACCGACCTGGGCGACGACGCCCTGCTCACCGACGCCACGCTCGAGCAGCTCGAGAAGGAAGTCGCCGAGGAGGACGCCCAGCGCGAAGAAGAGCGCGAGGCCGAGGAGGAGAGCCGGTCATGACCACCGACACCCAGCCGAGGGCGGGGCAGCAGACCGCAGTCATCGAGGCCAAGGACGTCGTCGCCGGCTACCTTCCCGGCGTCAACATCCTCAACGGCTGCTCGCTGGTCGCCTACCCCGGCGAGATGATCGGCATCATCGGTCCCAACGGCGCCGGCAAGTCGACGCTGCTCAAGGCGATGTTCGGCCTGGTCAAGATCCGCTCCGGCAGCGTCCACCTCGGCACCGAGGACATCACCAACCTGAAGGCCAACACCCTGGTCGAGATGGGCGTCGGGTTCGTCCCGCAGACCAACAACGTCTTCCCCTCGCTCACCGTCGAGGAGAACCTCATGATGGGGCTCTTCCTGCGCCCCAAGAAGGTCCGGGAGCGGCTGAGCTCGATGTGGGACCTCTTCCCGGCCCTCCACGAGCGGCGGACCCGGTCGGCCGGCGCGCTGTCCGGTGGTGAGCGGCAGTCGCTGGCCATGGCCCGGGCGCTGATGATGGAGCCGTCGGTGCTGCTGCTCGACGAGCCGTCCGCCGGTCTGTCCCCGGTCCGCCAGGACGAGACGTTCATCCGCACCCGCCGGATCAACAAGACCGGCGTCTGCGTGGTCATGGTCGAGCAGAACGCGCGACGCTGCCTGCAGATCTGCGACCGCGGCTACGTGCTCGACCAGGGCAAGGACGCCCACACCGGCACCGGCCGGGAGCTGGCCAACGACCCCAAGGTCATCGAGCTCTACCTCGGCACCCTCGCCAAGGACGTGGAGTCAGGCGGCGAGGACCTCGTCCCCGACGAGTGACTCGCGCCGCTCGAGCCGGCGTACGTCGCCCGAGGTCAGCGCGACCAGCACGCTGCCCACGATCACCGCGCCCACGACGGTGAGCCAGCCCCTGGCGCCCACCAGGGCCGCCATCGGGCCGGTGAGCACCAGCCCGATCGGCCGGGCGATGAACGAGCCGATCATGTCGAAGGAGTAGACGCGGGCCAGCTTGTCCGGCTCGACCTGCTCCTGGATCGACAGGTCCCAGCCGACGCTGAAGATCTCGAGCCCGAACCCGTGCAGCCAGGCACCCAGGAGCACCACCGCGAGCGAGTCCGACCAGGCCATGGCCAGCGGGAAGGCCGCGGTCAGCGCGAGGAAGCAGGTGCCGACGAACAGGGCGTGCCGCGGCCGCCAGCGCAGGGTCACCAGCCCACCGGCGACGAAGCCGACCATCATCGCCGAGAGCGCCCACCCCCACGCGGGCCGCCCCAGCCCGTCGCCGACGACGATCGGGCCGAGCACGCTCTGGGCGCCTCCGTAGAACAGGTGGTAGAGCAGGGCCTGGAGGATCAGCAGCCACAGCCAGGTGTGTCTCATGACCTCGCGGAACCCGGACGCCACGTCGCCCCACAGCCCCTCGCGGGTCCCCGCGGCGGCGACCGGCGGTACGTCGATCCGGGTGAAGACGGCGGCCGCGACGGCGAACGTCAACGCGTCGAAGGCGAGCGCCCAGCCACTGCCGACCCAGACCACCAGCAGCCCGGCGACGCCGTTGCCGACGATCATGGCGACGTTCTGGGCGATCCGGCGCCAGGAGATCGCCCGCTGCAACAGGTCGGCCGGGACCGTCTGCTGGGTGATCGCGGACGAGCTGGGCGTCCCCAGCGCGCTCAGGCAGCCGTTGACCATGCCCAGGACGGCCAGCACGGGGATGCTGGACCAGCCGCCGATCAGCGAGAGCGCCACGACGCCCTGGACCACGGCCGCCGCGGCGGCGGAGCCCTCCATCATCACGGTGCGGGGGAGCCGGTCACCGAGGACGCCGCCGAAGAGCACCGCGCCCACGTCGGCGAGGGCGTAGAGGCCCACGACGAGCCCCAGCTGGGACGCCCCACCGCCGAGGTCGAGGACCGCGAACGCGAGCGCCACGGGGGCGATGCCGCTGCCCAGGAGGTTGATCGTCGTGCCGGTGACGAGCCAGCGGAACGGCGCGTGGCGGAGCGGGTGGTCCCCCGAGGTGCGCATGCACCGCACATTATTCGCTAGCGAAATATTCGTCAACGAAATAACTGGTAGAGTCCCATCGTGGTGAAGGACGGAGCCGACCTGCACGTGGAACGCTGGCGAGACCACTGGGTGCTCGACAAGGGCTTCGACGACGAGGTCGAGGCCATGACCGTGCGGGTCTGGACCATCCACAAGCGGTTCCGCGCCGCGACCAAGGAGGCGGCGGCCAAGGTCGGCCTTCAGGACTTCGAGTACCAGACCCTGCACGCGCTGATGATCCGCGACACCCCCGGTCGCGCCTCGCCCGGCGAGCTCGCCCAGGAGCTGGGGGTCTCCAACGCCGGGGTCACCGGCCGGCTGGACAGCATGGAGAAGAAGGGCTGGGTCAAGCGGATGCCCGGCGTCGACGACCGCCGCCGCGTCGAGGTCGAGGCCACCCGGGAGGGGCTTCGCCTCTGGCGCGAGGCGATGGAGCTGCGGGGTTCCGTCGAGGACGAGGTCGCCACTGCCCTGACCAAGCAGGAGCTGGTGACGCTGAACAAGCTGTTGAAGAAGATGACGTTGCAGATCGAGGCCCGGAACGCCGAGGGCTGACCTTCGGGGTCGGTCGCTTCTGTTGTGGCTTGTGTGGCGGCCGCGATCCGGTAGGCGCGCGGGCACCCACGGGCCCACCGGTGGTCTGCGGAGGGAAATCGGCACCTGGTGCCGGAGAACCTCGGCAAAGACCGGTCCAGCGGATATGCACCGCATCTCGGCGTCCTGGGTGGCCAATACGCGGTGCACATCCCCGGAACACGCCCCTGGGGGGCCGCGCATGCGGGGCGGAGCTTGCTCCGCCCTTGCGCGCCCCAAAGCGCGCCGCTGGTTGCGGTGTGCTACGCGCGCGGCCGCCCACCCGGATCCGACACGAGAGCCGGATATCCGGTGACCCATCCGCTTCTCTACCGAGATCTCGGCACACGAGCTCAGGGGTCGCTACAGAAGCCCGGTCGCGCGGCCGCCACACAAGCAGGTGAACCGACCAAGAAGGCCCCGGACCTTGCGGTCCGGGGCCTTCTTTCGAACTCTGACTGGACTACCTCAGCCGATCACTGGGGCTTGGAGCCCTCGACCGTGGTCTCCAGCGTGTAGGAGTTGTCGTCGCCGTACTGGTAGATGCCGATGAAGGCCGACGACGGGTCGTTCTCGTCGTCGATCGGGCCGATGCCCGACGGTCCGGCGTACCGGATCTCCTTGCCCTCGCCCAGCAGCTTGACGCAGTCGGCGTAGGTGTTGCACTCCTCGCCGTCGGTGGCCCCGGAGACGGCGGCGAAGTTCTTCTGCACCGACGCCGAGTCGTTGCTGCCGCCCTTCACCGCGGCGAGCGCGGAGAGGATGGTGGCGTCGTAGGACTCAGCGCCGTAGGAGAAGTCCTTCATGTCCTCACCGTTGGCCTGCTTGTACCAGGCGACCAGGTTGTCCTTGAACCCCTGCTCGGGGTCCTGGCCGGGCAGGGTGCCCTGCGCGCCGGCGAGGGTGCCGGGCTCGAAGTCCTGGCTGTAGTCGGACAGGTTGCCGTCCACGAAGTAGGTCTTCGACATGTCCCAACCGGAGTTGGCCAGCTCGGGCACGATCGACTTGGTCTCGTCGAAGGCGATGATGACGATCGCGTCGGGCTTGGCGGCGGTGACCGCCTGGACCTCGGCGGAGAACGTCGTCTGGCCGGCGGGGAACTCGTCGCCGTCACCCTTGCAGCCGTAGACGCACTTGCCGCCGGCGGCCTCGATGGTCGCCTGGGACGCGTTGCGAAGGCCGGTGCCGTAGGTGTCGTTGAACACCAGGTAGCCGACGTTGGTGTAGCCGTCGGAGGTGATCAGCGTGCCGAGCGCGTTGCCCTGCACGGTGTCCGGCGGGGCGGTGCGGAAGTAGAACGGCGAGTAGCCGGACAGGTCGATCGCGGTGTTCGCGGGGGAGACCTGGGTGATCTTGGCGTCGGTCAGGGTGTCCACGAAGTTGAGGGACACGCTGGAGGACTCGGCGCCGATGACCACCGACGGCTTGGAGGCGACCATCTGGCCCGCCGACGCGGTCGAGATCGACATGTCGGTCGAGTCACCGGAGTCGAGGACCTGGTGGCAGGCCTTGACGCCGTTCACGCCGCCCGCGGCATTGATGTCTGAGACGGCCAGACCCACACCGGCGACGGCCGGAGGACCGAGGAAGGCGAGGTTGCCGGTCAGGGGCAGGATGCCACCCACCTTGAACGCGTTGTCGCTCGTCGCGCTGGCGTCGCACTTGTCGTTGGTGAACGCGGCGGCAGTCTCCGACGGCGCGGCCGACTCGGACGCCGAGGTGTCGCTCGACGACGGTTCGTCGCTCGCGCTGCCGGAGTCCGAGTCGTCGCCGCAGGCGACGAGTGAGAACCCCATGGCGGCGCCCATGGCGACTGTGGCCGTCAGCCGCCGGAACCGCCTGGTGGCGATGGTGGATCGATTCACGTCGTGAACCTTTCTTCTAGTGAGTGCACTTCACCGCGGCCCGAACCCCCCGAATGCGCCGGGCACAGCACGGCCACCGTAGTGTCACCAGGCGTGGTCGCGCTCCGAGGAACACTCTCGTTAGCGAACCGTTACGTCAATGCGCCACACGGGTCACAACATGGTGTATTCGGGCTAGGGGTGGGCTATGGACGCCGCTCGCTCAGCTGTGCAACGCCGCCGCGAGCTCCACGAGCAGGGGCGCGACGACCAGCGCAGGCAGCAGGTCGGCCACCGGGATCTCCCGGATCCGGAGCAGCCGGAGGGCCACACCGACCAGCAGGAGCCCGCCCGCGGCGGTGATGGCCGCCAGGTGTGCGTCCGGGAGCACGTCGCCGAGTGCCAGGCCGACGAGGGTGAGCCCGCCCTGGACCACCAAGATCGTCACCGCGCTGGCCGCGACGCCCCACCCGAACGACGCCGCGAATGCGATCGCGGCGAACCCGTCGAGCACCGACTTGAGCAGGATCTGCTCCGCGCCGTTGCCGAGCCCGTCGTTCAGGGACCCCAGGATCGTGAGCGGGCCGGTGCAGAACACCAGGGACGACACCACGAAGCCCTCGATGAACCTGGCCCGTTCCGCCGACTCCGTCTCGCCGGCGAGCCGTCGCTGCAGCCAGCCGCCGAACCCCTCGACCCGCTGCTCGATGCGGAGCAGGGAGCCGGCGATCCCACCGATCAGCAGGGAGCCGAGGACGATCAGCATCGGGGCACTGTCGCCGACCTCGTCGGACAGGTCCGGGGAGAGGACCTCCATCGCCGAGGTCGCCGCGATGAGCAGTGTGACCAGGCCCAGGGCGTCGGTCACGAGGTCCCTGGTCCGTACCGGTAGCCGGTTTCCGAGCAGCACTCCCACCGTGGCGCCGATCAGCACCGTGGTGACGTTGACGAGGGAGGCGAGACCCGGTAACAAGGAGGCTCCTGGGGTGAGGGAGGGCGGGGCACAGTCTCGCGCATCGGTACTCCCTGCCACGAGCGACCACGAGCGACCACGAGCGATCACGAGCGACAGGGGTCACGGATGAGCAGGCAGCCTGTGTCGATGCGTCAGGCGACGGTTGCCGACGTCCCGTTCCTGGTCGAGCTCTGGTCCGACGTGCTCCGCCGGGCCGACCGCCAGGATCAGGTGCACGACCTCGAGCTCATCGTCAAGGAGGCGGCCGAGTCCGCCGAGCGCCGGCTCCTGCTGGCCGAGTACGCCGGTGAGCCCGCCGGTGCCGTGCTGCTGCGCGTGGTGCCGATGACCCCGCTCGACCTGGAGCCGACCGTGCAGGCGGTGGCGCCCTCGGTCACCCCGAGCTTCCGGGGCAAGGGCATCGGCAGTGCGCTGATGGAGGCCGCGGTGCTCTGGGCCGAGGACCTCGGCGTCGCCCACATCTCGACGGCCGCCCCCTCGGGCTCGCGCAACGGCAACCGGTTCATGGCCCGCCTCTCCCTGCGGCCCCTGGCCATCGTTCGCGCGTCCTCGCCCTCGCTCGTGCGGGCGAAGCTGGCCGCGATGCAGCCCGGCCCGGCCCGGGCCTCGGACCGGGTGGCCGGCCGCCGGCAGCTGGTCCAGGTGCTCGCCGTACGCCGCCAGCTCAGCCGCCGGACCGGCAGCGGCACCGGGACCCACTGACTGTCGGTCGGGGTGAATAGGCTGGCGGGGTGACCGAGGGTCCCGCCAAGCTGCTCCTGCTCGACGGCCATTCGCTGGCCTACCGCGCGTTCTTCGCGCTGCCCCTGGAGAACTTCTCGACCACCACCGGCCAGCCCACCAACGCGGTGTTCGGCTTCACCTCGATGCTGATCAACGTGCTGCGCGACGAGCGGCCGACGCACATCGCGGTGGCCTTCGACGTCTCCCGGCAGACCTTCCGGATGGAGGAGTACGCCGACTACAAGGCCGGCCGCAACAAGACCCCCGGCGAGTTCTCCAGCCAGCTCCCTCTCATCGAAGAGGTGCTGACCGCGATGCGGATCCCCTTCCTCAAGAAGGAGGGCTACGAGGCCGACGACATCATCGGCACGCTCGCCACCCAGGCCAAGGCCGCCGGCATCGAGACGCTGATCTGCTCCGGCGACCGCGACTCCTTCCAGCTCGTCGACGAGGTCACCACCGTGATCTACCCGATGCGCGGGGTGTCGGAGATGAAGCGGATGACCCCCGAGGCCGTCGAGGAGCGCTACGGCGTCCCACCGGCCCGCTACCCCGAGCTGGCCGCGCTGGTCGGCGAGACCTCCGACAACCTGCCGGGCGTCCCCGGCGTCGGGCAGGGGTTCGCGGCCAAGTGGCTCAACCAGTACGACGGGCTCGACAACCTCATCACCCACGCCGACGAGATCACCGGCAAGAAGGGCGAGGCGCTGCGCGAGCACCTGGCCGACGTGATCCGCAACCGCCGGCTCAACGCGCTCGTCTGCGACCTCGACCTGGAGGTCGGGCCGGCCGACCTCGAGTGGCCCTCCTACGACCGGCAGGCGGTGCACACGCTCTTCGACGGGCTCGAGTTCACCGTGCTCCGCACCCGGCTGCTCGAGGCGCTGCCCACCGAGGAGGAGGCGGCGATCGACGACTCCGGGTTCGACGTGTCGATGCGGGTCCTCGGCGAGGGCGAGCTCGCCGGCTGGCTGGCCGAGCACGCCTCGAGCGGCGCCCGGGTCGGCATCCACCCGGTCGGCCACTGGCGGGCGGGCACCGGCGACCTGATCGCGCTGGCCTTCGCGACCGAGGAGGGCGCGGCCTACGTCACCACCGACAAGCTCGACGTCGCCGACGAGGAGGCGCTGGCCGTCTGGCTCAAGGACGCCTCGAAGCCGAAGGTGCTCCACGACGCCAAGGGCCCGATCCTCGCCTTCGCCGCGCGCGGCATGCCGCTGTCCGGCCTCGAGCGCGACACCGCGCTGTCGGCCTACCTCGCCCGCCCCGACCAGCGCACCTTCGACCTCGCCGACCTCACCGTCCGCTACCTCAAGCGCGAGCTCCGCCAGGGGCCGGCCGACGACGGCCAGCTCAGCCTCGACGGGCTCGACGGGTCCGGCGGCGGCGGGCCCGGTGAGACCGAGATGCTGCACGCCCGCGCGGTGCTCGACCTCGCTGCCGCGCTCGACGAGGAGCTCGAGCAGCGCGGCGGCACCCGGCTGCTCACCGAGGTCGAGCTGCCCCTGGTCGACCTGCTCGCCCAGATGGAGCGCACCGGCATCGCCGTCGACGGCGACCACCTCAGCGCCCTGGAGGACCACTTCGCGGCCGAGGTCAAGCTGGCCGCCGAGGAGGCGTTCGCGGTCATCGGCAAGGAGATCAACCTCGGCTCGCCCAAGCAGCTGCAGGTGGTGCTCTTCGACGAGCTGCAGATGCCCAAGACCAAGCGCACCAAGACGGGCTACACGACCGACGCCGACGCGCTGCAGGCCCTCTACGTCAAGACCGAGCACCCGTTCCTCCTGCACCTGCTCCGGCACCGTGACGTGACCCGGCTGCGCTCGACGATCGAGGGGCTGCTCAAGACCGTCTCGCCGGACGGCCGGATCCGGACGACGTTCAACCAGCTGATCGCGGCCACCGGCCGGCTCTCGAGCACCGACCCCAACCTGCAGAACATCCCGATCCGCACCGAGGAGGGGCGCCGGATCCGCGAGGGCTTCGTGGTGGGGGCCGGCTACGAGTGCCTGCTGACCGCCGACTACAGCCAGATCGAGATGCGGATCATGGCGCACCTGTCCCAGGACCAGCTGCTGATCGAGGCCTTCAGGTCCGGCCGCGACTTCCACTCGATCACCGCCTCGCGGGTCTTCGACGTGCCGGCCGACGACGTCACGGTCGAGATGCGGGCCAAGATCAAGGCGATGAACTACGGGCTCGCCTACGGCCTCTCGGCGTTCGGCCTGGGCGCTCAGCTCGGCATCGAGCCGTCAGAGGCGCGCGGGCTGATGGATGAGTACTTCGAGACCTTCGGTGGCATCCGCGACTACCTCAGCGGGATCGTCGACGAGGCCCGCCGCAGCGGCTACACCGAGACGAGCATGGGCCGGCGCCGCTATCTGCCCGACCTCACCTCCGACAACCGCCAGCGCCGTGAGATGGCCGAGCGGATGGCCCTCAACGCGCCCATCCAGGGCTCGGCCGCCGACCTGATCAAGATCGCGATGCTCAACGTCGACCGGGCGATCAGGGACGCCGGGCTCGGCTCCCGGATGCTGCTCCAGGTCCACGACGAGCTGGTCTTCGAGGTGGCGCCGGGGGAGAAGGACGCGCTCGACGCGCTGGTCCGCGAGCAGATGGGCTCGGCCGCCGACCTGCTGGTGCCCCTCGACGTCTCGGTCGGCACCGGCCGCTCGTGGCACGAGGCAGCGCACTAGCACGGGCTAGGCCGAGGGACGGGCCTCCACCGGCACCGGCTCGGAGACCGCCGGCCGGGTGAGCAGCGCCAGCCCGAGG
Source organism: Nocardioides sp. (assembly GCF_036274455.1). GTDB lineage: Bacteria > Actinomycetota > Actinomycetes > Propionibacteriales > Nocardioidaceae > Nocardioides. The sequence continues at coordinate 25,256 of NZ_DASUFR010000219.1, forward strand.
AGGATGACGAAGACGGTGCTGTCGACCAGCAGGACCAGCAGGACCAGCTCGTTCGCGGTGCTCATCGACACGGCCGCGACCACCAGTGCGGCCAGGGCGGTCCAGATCACGATGACGGCGCGCCCCTGGCGCCGGGCAAGTGCGGAGTAGACGAGCAGCTGGATGATCGCGAGCAGGGTGCCGACGATCGCGAACTTCCAGAGGTCGTCCTGGATCGCGCTGAAGTCGTCGCCACCGACGAAGAGCAGCGCGAGGTCCGGGAACAGCAGCGTGCCCAGCACCCCCATCGTGCCCAGGGCGGCCGAGGTGGCCACCGCGAGCAGCAGCGTGCTCCGGCTCGTCTCGTCCCTGGACATGGACGGGAACGCGACGACCACCACGAACTGCGGCAGGAAGAGGATCGCCTTGGCCATGATCAGCCCGGCGGCGTAGAGACCGGCCTCGGAGTCCGACATGGTGGCCCGCGCGACCAGGATGTCGGCGTTGGACAGCGCGAAGAAGGCCAGCAGCGCCTGGCTGCTGCTGCCGACCTCGCGGAGGAGGTCGAGGCCGGGGTGGCCCTCGCTGTGCGGCTGGTCGACGCGCGGGCGTCGCAGGGCCAGCCAGCCCACCAGCACCGGCAGGAAGAAGCCCAGGGTGGCGCCCGCCATCGCGGCGAGCTCGGTCGGCCAGATCGAGATCAGGACGAGTCCGATCGCCAGTCGACCGACTCCCTGGGAGATGTAGAGGACCGCGAGCTGGTTCCAGCGCCGCTCGCCCTGCAGGACCCCCGCCTGGGCGCCCATGTAGGTCAGGGGGAACGTGCTGACCCCGACGAGCAGGGCCGTCGGGAGGCTGTGCAGGTGCAGCACCGCGTTGAAGACCGGGGCCAGCATCAGGCAGACGACGCCCGCGACGACGGCGCTGCGAAGGCCGACCCCGAGCACCACCCGCTCGATCGCGACCACCTGGTCGGGGCTGGCCGAGATCCGGCGGGCGCCGGTGGCCTGCAGGCCGAGGGAGAGCACGCCGATCACCAGCAGCGTGCCCATCAGCGCCGAGAAGGCGCCGTACGGCTCCTTGCCGATGACGTGAGCCGTGACCACGGTGTAGCCGTAGGTGCAGACGTTCATCACGCCGATGGCCACGGCGATGACCGCACCGGTGCGCAGCTTGCGCCCCGTCTCGGTGGCCATCTTGCTCACGGGGCAGCAGCCTACGGGCGAAGCGGCGACGGACCCATTCGGACGGTGCCGACCGGACCCGGTGGTTGGATCGTCGCCATGCGGCGCGCGGTGAGGCGGGAGGCGCCGGTCGTGGTCTGGGCGCTGGCCCTCGCGCTGCTGGTCCTCGGCCCGGCGCTGGGGCCTGGGTTCGTGCTCATCCGCGACATGGTGTGGGTGCCCGACCTGGCGCTGACCGGCAACGCGCTCGGAGTCGGCTCGGGGCTGCCGCGGGCGGTGCCGTCGGACGCGGTCGTCGCGGTGGTGGACGCTGCGGTGCCCGGGATGGTGCTCCAGAAGCTCGTGCTCGGGCTGGCCCTCGCGGGCGGCGGTGTCGGCGCCGCCCGGCTGCTCGGCCGCGACAGCCCGCTCGTCCTCCGCCTGGTGGCGGTCACGGCCTATCAGTGGAACGCGCTGGTGGCCGAGCGGCTGCTCATGGGCGCGTGGCCCGTCCTGGTGGGGTACGCCGTGCTGCCGTGGCTCCTGGTCGCCGCGCGGAGCTGGCGCGAGCGGGGGCGACTGCCCCTCTCCCTCCTGGTCCTGGTCCCGCTCGGCTGCCTGAGCGCCAGCGCCGGGCTGGCCACCGCGGTGGCGGTCATGGCGGGGTCGGCCGGCAGGGGCCGCACCGCCCGGGCCGGCCTGCTGGTGGCGGCCGGCAACGCACCCTGGGTGGTCGCCGGGCTGCTGCACGCGGGGTCGGCGACCTCGGACTCCGCGGCCGCCGAGGTGTTCGCCCTGCGCGGCGAGGGCTCGGTGCCGGGACCGCTCGCGGCGCTCACGCTGGGCGGGATCTGGAACACCGACGTCCAGCCCGCGGCGCGCACCGGCGCACTGGGCTGGCTGGCCCTCGTGGTCTTCGTGGGCCTGGCCGTGGTCGGCGTGCGGTCCTGGTGGCGGCGTACGCCTGCGCGCGAGCGGACCACCCTGCTGGTGTGCTGGGCCGTGGGCTGGGGGACCGCCATGCTCACCTGGCTGGCACCGGGGCTGGTCGGCTGGGCGTCCGAGCACATCCCGGGAGTGGGCGTGGTCCGTGACGGCGCGCGGGCGCTGGTGCTCTGCGCCCCTCTGCTGGTGGTCCTGGTCGCGGAAGGGGTCCGGGTCCTGGCCGCGAAGGCTCCGACCGAGCCGGTGGCGCGGGGCGCCCTGGCCGTCGGTGCGGTGCTGCTCCCGATCGCGGTCCTGCCCGGCCTCGCGCTCGGCATCGGCCACCGCCTGGAGCCGGCGCACTACCCCGCGGCCTACGAGCGGGGCCGCGACCTCGTGGCCGACCTGCCGGGTGACCTGCTGGTGCTCCCGCTCTCGAGCTACCGGGCGCCCGCCTGGAACCACCGGCGCCCGGTGCTCGACCCGATCGGGCGCTACCTGCGCCGCGACTACGTGGCCAGCGACGTGCTCCTCGTCGACGGACGCCCGCTGTCGGGCGAGGACCCCCGGGTCGGCGCCGCGGCCCGGGCGCTGGCCGAGCCCACCCCCGCCGAGCGGGCCGAGGCACTGGGCCGGATCGGCATCGGTGCGGTCGCCGTCGACCCGACCGCACCGGGCGACCGGCCGCCCGAGGTCGCGGGGAGGACCCTGCTCGACGACGCGGACCTGCGGGTCGTGGCCCTGGCCGACGTCGACGAGCGCGAGGTCCAGAGCGGCTGGCAGGTCGCGATGGCGGCCGCGTGGCTGGCGTTCGTGGCACCTGTCGCGGTCGCGGTGGCGCTCGCCGTCCGCCGGCGCCGGCGGGCCGAGGGGGCGCAGCCGTTTCCCCTGGAGTGACTGGCGAGTAGCAATCGTCACACCACATCGGCTAGGTTTGCGCGCGGACCAGGGAGGGCCACCGAGTGAAGATCTTGACCACGTTCGCAGCCATGGTCGTGGGTGGGGCGATCGCCGCAGGGTCGCTGTACGGCCTGATCTCCTCCCAGACCGCTGCGCCCGACAAGTCCCCGGTCAACGTCAACGCCCCGCAGTTCGACTACGGGTCGAACAACTAGCTCACTCCGGATCCAGCGCGTCCAGCCGCCGACCCCCGAGCGTCGCGCGCACCACGGCCGCGAACGACTCCTGCGCATGCCCCCACGTGAACGCGTGGCTCGTCACCCGGGCCCCCCGGCCCAGCCGCTCCCGCTCCTCCTCGTCGTCGAGCAGCGCCTCGATCGCCTTGGTGAAGCCGGCCCGGTCGTCGACAAGCACGCCGGAGAACCCATCGACGACGGACTCCTCGGTGCCGCCCGCCTCGCGGTAGGCGACCGTCGGCGTCCGGTGCATGCCGGCCTCGCCGACCACCAGCCCCCAGCCCTCCTTGAGCGAGGGCAGCGCCAGCAGCCACGCGCGCTGGTAGACCTCGTGCTTGCGGGCCTCGTCGACATGGCCCTCGAAGACGACGGTGTCGCCCGCGCCGCGCTGCGCGGCGTACTCGTGGAGCCGTGCCTCCCACCAGCCGCCACCCACGACGTGCAGCCGGAGCCCCGGGTGGCGCTCGCGCAGCTCGAGCACGGCGTCGATGGCGTGCTCGACCCGCTTGTGCGGGACCAGCCGGCCGACCACGGCGATCATGGGGGTCTCGGACCTGCCGCCCTCGACCGGCACCACCGGGTCTGTCCCGTTGTGCACGACCGCGATCCGCGGGCCGCGGACGCCGAGGGAGCGCAGCTCGGTGCGGGTGGCCCTCGACACGGCGACGTACTGGCTGCGCCGGTAGAGCAGCGGCGCCACTCGGCGCTCGATGAACCAGCCGACCTTGCCGGCCAGCCCCGGGTAGACGACCGGCCACTGCTCGCGGTGCACGTGGTGGACGAGTACGACGACCGGCCGGCGGGTGACCAGGCGGGAGAAGAACGGCATGCCGTTCTGGACGTCGACCACGACGTCCGGGCGACCGAGGTCGCCGCGTCGCAGCGCGCGCATCCCCTCGAGGTAGACCGACAGCTTCGTGCCGCGACGCACGAACCGGATCCCGCCCAGCGTCTCCTCGGGCGGCGCGGCGGCATGGGCGGCGCAGAAGATCGTGACCCGCGCCCCGCGGTCGACCAGCCCGGCCGCGATGGTCTCGAGGTAGCGCTCGGCGCCGCCGCCCTCGGGGTTGTGGGTGTCCCGCCAGCTCAGGAAGACGACCTGCTTGCCGTTCAGCACGTCGCGCTCGGACACCCGCTGAACAATAGGGGGCGCTGCTCGGAGTGGGAGGATTCCCGATCATGGTGAGCGACGGCACGGTCGGAGCGTCGGCCACGCCTGACCGTGGCGTGGCCGCGGCGCTGGTGCGCGCCATGCGGCCCCGGCAGTGGGTCAAGAACCTGCTCGTGGTCGCCGCGCCCCTGGCCGCGGGGGAGCTCGGCGACCGTGAGGTCCTGGCCGCGACGCTGCTGGCGCTGGTCAGCTTCTGCGCCGCCTCCAGCGCGGTCTACCTGGTCAACGACACCCTCGACCGCGACGTCGACCGGCTGCACCCGACCAAGCGGCTGCGGCCGATCGCTTCGGGTGCGCTGCCGGTCCCGGTGGCGCTCGCGAGCGCCGGGGTGCTCGCCGCCGGGGCACTGCTCGTGGGCTGGCTCGCGGATCCCGAGCTGGCCGTGCTCGTCGCGGCCTACCTCGTCCTGCAGCTGCTCTACACGCTCTGGCTCAAGCACGAGCCGGTGCTCGACATCTCGATCGTCGCGGCCGGCTTCCTGATGCGTGCGGTCGCCGGGGGCATCGCGGCCGACCTCTACCTCTCCCAGTGGTTCCTGCTCGTGTCCGGCTTCGGGTCGCTGTTCATGGTGGCCGGCAAGCGATACTCCGAGCTGCACACGCTGGGGAGCGAGGCCGGCACCCGGCGGAGCCTGGTCCGCTACACCGACACCTACCTGCGCTTCGTCTGGAGCACCGCCGCCGGCGCCACGGTGATCTCCTACAGCCTCTGGGCCTTCGAGCAGGCTCCCGACAGCGGCGTCCCCTGGCACACGATCTCGATCGCGCCGTTCCTCATGGGGCTGCTGCGCTACGCCGTGGACGTCGACGCCGGCACCGCCGCCGAGCCGGAGGACATCGTCCTGCGCGACCGGGTGCTGCAGCTGATCGGCCTGGCGTGGCTGGTCACGGTCTGCATCGGGGTGCTCACCGCATGAGCCCCCTCCTCACCGGCTGGGGCCGCACCGCCCCCACCGCCGCCACGCTCGTCGAGGTCTCACCCGACGGGGTGCCCGCGCTCCTGCGCAGCCACCCCGACCGCGGCGTCATCGCGCGCGGGCTCGGCCGCTCCTACGGCGACGCCGCCCAGAACGCCGGCGGCACCGTGATCGCACCGATCGCGGGACCGACCACCGTCCGCGACGCCGACGACGGGACGGTGCTCGTCACCGCCGCCGCCGGGACCAGCCTCCACGAGCTGATGGGCGACCTCCTCTCCCGGCACCTCTTCGTGCCGGTGACCCCGGGCACCCGCTACGTGACCGTGGGCGGGGCACTGGCCGCCGACATCCACGGCAAGAACCACCACCGCGACGGCTCCTTCGGTGACCATGTCGTCGAGCTCGAGCTGGTCACGCCCGACGGCCGGGTCCGCACCATCGGCCCGGGGGCCGACGCCGACCTGTTCTGGGCGACCGTCGGCGGGATGGGGCTCCTGGGGGTCGTCACCCGGGTGACGTTCCGGGCACTGCCGGTGGAGTCGGCCTACGTCCGGGTGCACACCGAACGGGTCCCGGGCCTCGAGGCCCTCCTGCGCACGATGCGCGAGCACGACGACGAGTTCCGCTACTCCGTCGCCTGGATCGACACCCTGGCCCGGGGCCGGGCGCTGGGGCGCTCGGTGCTGACCCGCGGCGACCACGCCCCGGCCGCCGAGCTCACCGGCGCGGCCGCCCGGCACCCGTGGCGGGCCCCGGGCGACCCGCGGGTGGCGATCCCGGCCACACCGCCGGTGGGGTTGGTGACCCGGGTCGGCGTGCGTGCCTTCAACGAGCTCTGGTACCGGCGGGCCCCCCGCCGACGGGTCGACCTCCAGCCGATCCCGGCCTTCTTCCACCCCCTCGACCTGGTCGAGGGCTGGAACCGCCTCTACGGCCGCCGGGGGCTGGTGCAGTACCAGCTCGTCGTCCCGGACACCGCCGAGGTGGCCGTCGAGAGCGCGCTCCGGCTGCTCTCCGACGCAGGGCACCCGTCGTTCCTCGCGGTGCTCAAGCGGTTCGGCGCCGGCAACCCCGGGCTGCTCTCGTTCCCTATGCCCGGCTGGACGCTCGCCCTCGACCTCCCCGGCGGACCGGCGCTGGCGCCGCTGTTCCGGGCGCTGGACGAGCTCGTCGTCGAGGCCGGCGGCCGCGTCTACCTCGCCAAGGACTCACGGCTGGCGCCCGCGACGTTCGACCGCATGTACGACCGTGCCGAGGAGTTCCGCAAGCTGCGCCGCGAGCTCGACCCCGACGGCGTGCTCCGGTCCGACCTGGCCCGGCGCCTGGACCTCTGAGACCGACCCCGACCAGACCTCGACCAGACCTCGACCAGACCTCGACAGATCCGAAGGACACCATGCTCAACGCGCTCGGCGAGCCCCAGTCGCTGCTGCTCCTCGGCGGCACCAGCGACATCGCCCTGGCCATCGCTGAGAAGTACGCCGCGAGCGGCGGCCTCCGCGTCGTGCTCGCCGCTCGCCCAGGGCCGCGCCGCACCGGAGCGGCGGCTCGGCTGACCGCGCTCGGCCACACCGTCGAGGAGCTCGACTTCGAGGCCACCGACACCGCGAGCCATCCGGCGCTCGTCGCGGACGCGGCCCGCGGCGGCGACATCGACGTGGCGGTGGTCGCGTTCGGGATCCTCGGCGACGAGGAGGAGGCCTGGCGCGACCACGACGCCGCGGTCCGGCTGGCCGAGGTCAACTACGTGGGACCGGTCAGCGTCGGCACCGCGCTGGCCACGCAGGTCAGGCAGCAGGGCCACGGCACGATCGTCTTCCTGTCCTCGGTCGCGGGGGAGCGGGTGCGCCGCTCCAACTTCGCCTACGGCGCCAGCAAGGCCGGCGCCGACGGCTACTACCTCGGCCTCGGCGAGGCATTGCGCGAGCACGGTGGGCATGTCCTCGTGGTCCGCCCGGGGTTCGTCCACACCAAGATGAGCGACGGCCGGGAGCCCGCCCCCCTCGCCGTCGGCCCCGGCCAGGTCGCCGACGCGGTGGTGGCCGGTGTGGCCGCCCGCAAGGAGCTGGTGTGGGTCCCGGCACCGCTGCGGTTCGTCATGTCGGGGCTGCGGCACGTGCCGCGGCCTTTGTTCCGCCGCCTTCCCCTCTGATACTCACCGGTAACAACAACCACCATCTGGATAGGTTCTCCGCCATGCCTGGTCAGCAGCCTGCTCCGACGCGCCTCGGCGCGCCGTGGCGCGCCGACCTGCGCCGGTCGGTCCGGCTGTTCCGCGACTTCCGCGTCGAGCAGACCGACCCGGCGCGCTTCTACGGCGCCCTGGCCGAGGACTCCGTCGGCCAGCTCTCGGGCTACCTCGACCTCTGCGGCGCGACGATGCTCGACGTCGGGGGCGGCCCCGGCTACTTCCGTGACGCGTTCACCGCCGCCGGGGCGACGTACTGGGCGCTCGACGCCGACGTCGGCGAGCTCTCCGGACAGGGCAGCATCGCCGAGGGGACCGTGATCGGCGACGGGATGCGGCTGCCGTTCCGCAACGACGCGGTCGACCTCTGCTACTCCTCCAACGTCCTCGAGCACGTGCCCGACCCGTGGCGGATGGCCGAGGAGATGCTCCGGGTCACCAGGCCGGGCGGCGTCGCCTTCATCTCCTACACCTGCTGGTACGGGCCGTGGGGCGGCCACGAGACCGCGCCCTGGCACTTCCTCGGCGGCGCGCGGGCCCGGCGCCGTTACGCCCGTCGGCATGGTCACGAGCCCAAGAACAAGTACGGCGAGTCGCTCTTCGAGCTCACCGTCACGCAGGGCGTCGAGTGGGCCGGGCGGCAGCAGCTCGGCGAGGTCCTCGACGTGATCCCGCGATACAACCCGCGCTGGAGCTACGCCCTCACCCGCCTGCCCGGGCTGCGGGAGCTGCTGACCTGGAACCTCGCGATCGTGGTGCGTGCGCGGTGACCCAGGAGCAGACCCGCGAGCGCGCGCTCGACGCGCCAGAGGAGCCTCGCCGGGAGCGGACCCAGGCACCCCCGGAGCCACCGCGCCGGGTGCTCCCGACGACGGCACTGCGCCAGGCCGGCTACGCCGTCATCCTGGCCGCGCTCGCCTTCAGCCAGTCGGCGGGGCAGATGGTCGCCGACACCAAGTTCGACCTGGTCACCGCGCCGCGCCGCTTCCTCGGGACGGCACTGCGCCTCTGGGACCCCGACGCGGCGTTCGGCCAGCTGCAGAACCAGGCCTACGGCTACGCGTGGCCGATGGGCCCGTTCTTCGTCATCGGTGAGCTGGTGCGGCTCCCGCCCTGGGTGGTGCAGCGGCTGTGGTGGACGCTGCTGCTCTGCGCGGCGTTCTTCGGCGTCCTGCGGCTGGCCCGCAGGCTCGACCTCGGCACGCCGACGACCCAGGTGCTCGCCGCCTTCGCCTTCGTGCTCACCCCGCGGATCACGACGCTGCTGGGCGGCACGTCGGTCGAGATCTGGCCGATGGCCCTTGCCCCGTGGGTCCTGCTGCCGCTGGTGCACGCCGCTGAGAAGGGCTCGCTTCGGCGCGCCGCCGCGTTGAGCGCGCTGGTGGTCGCCACCTGTGGCGGGGTCAACGCGATCGCGGTGGTGGCCGTGCTCCCGCTCGGGGTGGTCTTCATCCTCACCCGCGCCCCCGGCCCGCGCCGGTGGCGGCTGCTCGGCTGGTGGACGCTGTTCACAATGCTGGCCACCGCCTGGTGGTGGCTGCCCCTGCTGCTGCTCGGCCGCTACAGCGTGCCGTTCCTCGATTACATCGAGAACGCCACCATCACCACCGTGCCGACGGACCTGGCGCACACCCTGGTGGGGGAGTCGGACTGGGTCGCCTACTTCGCGGGCATCGACTACCAGGCGGGCTTGCAGCTGGTCTCCACACCGTTCCTCATGCTCGACGCCGCGGTGGTGGTGGCGCTCGGGTTGCTGGGCATCGCGCTGCGCGACAACCCGCACCGCCGGTTCCTCACCCTGAGCGTGCTGACCGGGCTGGTCCTCGTCGGCTTCGGGTACGCCGGCGACCTGGCCGGGTTCTTCGCCGCGGACCGGCAGGACGTCCTGGACGGTGTCCTCGCCCCGCTCCGCAACCTGCACAAGTTCGACGTGGTGCTCCGCATCCCCCTCGTCCTCGGGCTGGCGCACGCGATGGCGGTGCTCCCGCGGCTGCTGCGGAGCCCGGACTCGCCGGGCGGCACCCGCGCCGCGATCCTCGCGGTGCGCGCGATGGCCGTGCTGGCCCTGGTCGCGCTGGCCCTGCCGTGGGCCCGGGACGAGATCGCGCCCCGCCAGGGCGTCGAGGCGGTGCCGGCGTACTGGTACAAGGTCGCCGACTACCTCCACGACACCGACGACGGCACCGTGGCGCTCGAGGTGCCCGCCTCGGCCTTCGGCGTCTACACGTGGGGCAACACCCACGACGACGTGCTGCAGGGGCTGGCCGACAGCCCGTGGGCGGTCCGCAACGTGATCCCGCTCGCGCAGCCGGGCAACGTCGACTTCCTGGACGCGGTGACCCGCACCATCGAGTCCGGCGAGCCGAGCCGCACCCTGGCGTCCTACCTCGCGGCCAACGGCGTCGGGAAGCTGGTGGTCCGCAACGACCTGGACCGGTTCCAGACCGGGGCTCCCGACCCGGCCTACGTCCGGAGCGTGCTGAGCCAGTCCGACGGGATCGACCTGGCGCGCTCCTTCGGGCCGAAGGTCGGCTCGAAGCCCTACCAGCTCAACGGCGCCGACCAGGTCCGGGTGGTGACCGGCAACGGCATGAGCACCGTGGTCGGCTCGGTCGACGTCTACACGGTGACGGGGTCGGCCGGCGCCACCCTGGTCACCGATCCCAAGGTCACCGTCGGTGATCCGGGCGCCGGGCTGTCGTCGGCCCAGCGGCTGCTCCGCGCCACCGACTCGGTGCTGGCGGGCGACGCCACCGGCGAGGAGCAGAGCCAGGTCCTCACCGACGGCACCCGGCGCCGCGAGACGAACTTCGCCGCGGTGCGGTGGAACGAGTCGGCCACGCTCGGTCGCGGCGACCCCTACCGGCTCTTCGGCCCCGAGCACTTCCACCGGTTCGACCCGGACCAGGAGCAGCGGGAGACCACCTCTGCCTGGACCGGCGACGTCACCTCGGTGCTGGCCAGCACCTCGCAGGGGTACGCCGACGGCAGGGTGCCGCTGGAGATCGGCTCGCACCCCGGCGCCGCGCTCGACGGCGACCCGGCCACCGCCTGGCGCTCGAACCCGCTGCTCGACCCGACGGGGCAGTACTGGCAGGTGACCTTCAGCAGGCCGACCGACCTCACCTACGTCACCGTCGGGATGCCGGCGGACGGCTCGCCGGTCGACAAGCTCTCCCTGCAGGCCGGCGACCGCCGTGTCGTCGAGGCGGCACCCCGGCCCGGCAGCTCGCGAACCTACGCGGTCGACGCCGCGGGCGTCACGTCGCTCAAGATCGTGGCCGCCGGCCGCGACCCGGGGCTCCCGGGCACCTTCGGCATCAGCGAGGTGCGGATGTCAGGCGTGGACGCGCAGCGCTACCTCGACCTGCCGCTGCCGGACCCGGACATCCCGGTGGACGCGATCACCATGACCCGCGACCCCGACCGATCGGCCTGCGTGCTCGTCGAGAACGCCCTGCCCTGCGACGACCTCGTCGCCTCGCCCGGCGAGGACGGCGACACGCTCGCCCGGCGCTTCTCGGTCCCGTTCCCCGACACCTACCGGATCAGCGGGACGGTCTCGCTGAGGCGGACCACCGACGGGTCCGGGCTGCTGCGCGCCCCGGCCGGCGCCTTCAGCGACGGCAGCCGTCCCGTCGACGTGGCCGAGGGGCCGATCGCGGCTCGCGACGGCGACCTCGTCACGACCTGGCGGGCCCAGGAGGGTGAGCGGCTGACGGTGCGGCTGCACGGGGAGCGTCCCGTCAGCGAGCTTCAGGTCGAGGTCAACCCGGCTGCGGCGGTGTCGCGGCCGACGGTGGTGCGGCTGCGGTCCGGCAGCCGCAGCGTCGACCTCTCCCTGGACGACGAGGGCCGTGCCGAGCTGCCGAGGCCGTGGACGTTGTCGACCTTCTCGCTGCAGGTGCTGCGGGTCGACCCGGCGTACTCGGTGCAGGGCCGGACGTTCGTCCCGCTCGACCCCGGCATCAGCGACATCAAGCTCGATGGCCGCTCGCTCAAGCCGCACCCTGCGCACTTCCGCGTCTTCCCGTGCGGCAGTGGTCCGGACCTGCAGATCGGCGACCAGGTCGTCCAGACCTCCTTCCGCGCCAGCACGCTCTCGCTGCTCCGCGGTCGCAGCGTGCCGCTGGAGGCCTGCGGGAGCGACGAGATCGCACTGGGCGTCTCGGCCACCGACGTCCTGGCGAAGCCGACCTCGCTGTTCCGGGTGGACACCCTGTCCCTGGTCCGAGTCTCGGCACAGCCCTCGACCGCGACCGCGCTGCAGGTGCGGCACGACGGCTCGGGAACGCCGGTCGACGTCACGCTGCCGCGCAGGTCGGGTCCGTCGATCCTGGTGCTGCCGCAGAACTACAACGAGGGCTGGGTGGCGACCACCGGCACCCAGCGGCTCACGCCGCAGCGGGTCGACGGGTGGAAGCAGGGCTGGATCGTGCCTGGTGGCGACGCGGTCACCGTCCACTTCGACTACCAGCCCGAGACCACCTTCCGGATCGCCCTCGCCGCCGGCGCGGTCGGGCTGCTCCTGTGCGTCGCGGCCGCGCTGCTCCGGCCACGGCGGTCGGTGCGGGAGCGGAGGGACCTCCCGGCGCTGGTCCCCGGCGTCCCGGGGCTGCTCGACGTGGTGGTGGTCGTCGTTGCGGGTGGTCTGCTGGCCGGGTGGTACGGCGTCGGTGCGCTCGGCGCGGGGCTCGTCGCGGGCCGGGTGTTCCGCCGCCTCGACCTGTGGGGCGGGCTGTCGGCGGCCGCCATGCTCCTGGTCGGCGCCGGGCTGACCTGGGACCGCATCACCGAGGCGAGCTGGGCCAACGAGTGGCGTCAGGCGTGGAGCCTGGTCGCGGTGGCCTGCCTGACCGCCGCGCTCGGCACAGCGCTGCCGAGCGGGCTCCGGGGGCTGCTGCCGTGGGGACGTCGCGGCCGGCCCCAGCGGGCGGCGGTCACTCCGGGATCTTCGTCGTCCCCACGGTGAGCGAGGACACGCACAGGCGGCTCTTCGGGTCCACTCCCGAGATCCGCACCGCGTCGTACGCCGCGTCCCCCGGCAGCTCGAGGACGTGCCGTCCCGCCAGCAGGTGTGCGTCGGTGGCCACGTCGCCGATGGTGATCGTCGCGCCGGTGTCGGCGTCCGCGGTGTAGGCCACCCGGAGCCGCCAGCCGAAGCCGAGGACCGGCCCGTCGAGCGGGACGGCCCGGTCGGACCGGACCGGGTAGCCGCAGGCGGCCGGGGGCGGCCCCTGGGCGTTGCGGGCCGGGTCGAGGTCGGCCCGGACCAAGCGGCCCTGGTCGTCGAGGACGTAGTAGTCGTCCTGTACGACGGTCGGGAGCCGGAAGTGACCGCGCAGCGGCGCGAGTGCCTGTCCGTAGTCGTTGACCGGCGGTCCGAGCACCCACTCGGGGACGGTCGCGTCGACCAGCGTCACCGGGGACCCCTGCTGTTGAAGGGTCCGGGTCGCGCCAGTGAGGAACGGCTCGGGCGACCGGTCGCCGAGATGGAGCAAGGGGTAGCTCCGTGCGCTCGTGATGCTGAATGCCGTGAAGGTGCCCAGCGCGATCAGGACCACCCACGGGCGGTCGACCAACGTGCCGGCCGTTCGCACGCTCGACGACTCGACGGCACGCTCCACGGGCAAGAACGCCAGTCCGAGCGCGAGTGCCATCCCGAGCCCGACCGGGACGAAGAAGCGCAGGTCCAGGGCGATCCCGGGGCCGAACAGTGACCGGCTGCGGCCCAGCAGGATGATCCCGAGCGCGAGCTGGCCGGCCGGGATCAACCACGCTCGGAGCCCTCGATCCCGGGCGATGGCTGACAACGACAGCACGGTCCCGGCCACGACGTATCCGATCAGTCGCGTCAGTGCGCTGGGTGCGACTTCGAGCTGGGCTGCCCAGGCGACGTGCCAGCCACCCGGTCCTCCGATCGCCGCTGCCGGCAGCGCGGTCAGGGAAGCATTCGTGATGAACGCGCTCCAGTCCGGTGGCGTCGGCGACGGGATCGTCTCCCAAGCCGTGGAGAAGTAGATGCCGACGTACGCCGCACCGATCGCGCCCAATGCGACGACGGACCCGCGGTGATGTGCCCAGACGTGGCCGATCCGCTGGCCGATGGTGCCGGACGCGAAGTAGCCCAGGGTGATCACGACCAGCGGCACAACAACGAAGAGCGTCAGCTCGGCGAAGACCAGCCCCGCCACGAGCCAGGCAGAGCTGGCGACCAGATCCCGGGCCCGGCCGTCCCTGAGGTAACGGACGTGCGCGGCCAGGCAGAGGCAGGTGGCCGCGAGTGAAGGGAGATGGTTGATGCCAGCGGCCCACCAGGCGGTCGCGGGGATGAGGAACGGGCTGACCAGGAAGTACGTGAGCGGCACCAGGATCGCGGGCCGGCGACCGAACAGCGTGAGCAGGAGGTGCAACATGGCCAACCCGCACAAGGCGTAGAGGACTCCCACCTGGGCGATGGCCACGGCGTACTCGTACGGTCCGCTGGCCGACACCAGCCAGGCCAGGAGGCGGCCCCCGGGCATCAGGTGCCCGTAGTACGGCTCGACCAGCTGGTGCGCAGTCAGCGGGGCGGCGGCCGCGGCGTTGGTCAACACCAGGTCGTCGAGGTAGAACCAGGTGCGCTGAAGCAGCCACACACGCAACCCGGTGGCGGCAGCGATCGCGAGGAGGCCGACAAGCACGACCCTGTTGAGCTGACGCGTACGTGCCCTTGCGTGCGAGGTGCCAGGACCGGTCCGGTCGAGGGTGTCGCTCAAGGGGCGATCTCGGGCGGGGGCGCCACCGCCCGCGCCGGCTCCATGCGCGAGAAGTACCGGATGTCCTTGAACCGGAGGATCGGCTTCTCGAACAGGTAGAACGACACGGACGCCAG
>NZ_DASUFR010000220.1:0-21217 GCF_036274455.1 Nocardioides sp.
TGGCCCCGAGTCCGTGGCCTTCAGCTCGAGCTCGCCGTCCACCTCGGCGATCAGCGACGCGGTGGACTGGGTGCAGCGGCTGGTTCGTGCCTTCGGAAGCCCCAACTACGCCAACTACATGGAGCTGTGCGGCTGGGGTCGTTACCTCGCACCGCTCTACACCTTCGGGGCATCGGTCCCCGGCTCCTACTTGCCCGATCTCGAGAACGCCGGGTGCATCCTGTTCTGGGGGTACAACCCGTCCGTGGCGAGACTGGCGCACGCGACGAGCACTGTCGCAGCGGTCCGTCGAGGCGCCAAGCTGATCGTGGTTGACCCGCGAAAGGCGGGTCTGGCTGCCAGGGCCGACCACTGGCTGAGGGTGCGGCCCGGGACCGACGCCGCGCTCGCCCTCTCCATCACCCACGTGATGATCGAGAACGGCTGGTACGACGAAGACTTCGTTCGCGACTGGACCAACGCGGCAGACGTCGTCGACGGCGAGACCGTGTGGAGCCTCCTGAGGTCGCGTTGTGCCGAGTACGCACCGGAACGGGCCGAGGCGATCACCGGTGTTGCTGCGGCCGACATCGTTGCCACCGCGAGAACGATCTCGGACGCGCGGCCGCTCGCGTTCTACACGTGGAGCGGACTGGAGCAACATAGCGGCGCGACCCAGACCATCCGCGCCATCGACGTGCTCTACGCCCTGACCGGGTGCCTGGACGCCAAGGGAGGGAACGTGCTGTTCGAGGCGGTCCCGTCGAACCCGGTCGACGGTGGGGAGTTCCTCTCCGGAGCCCGGCCGCCGGCACTTGGCGTCGAGCGCCGTCCCCTCGGGCCGGCCAGGTTCGAGTTCGTGACCGGCGAGGACCTTTATGCGGCCGTCCTCGCTGGCCGAGTCCGAGCTCTGGTGGGTTTCGGTGGAAACCTGGTGATGGCGCACGCGGACAGCCTCCGGGGCCGCGAGGCACTGCGCAGCTTGGACTTCTTCGTCCAGGCGGAGCTGTTCATGACTCCGACGGCGGAGCTCGCGGACATCGTGCTTCCGGTCGCGACTCCCTTCGAGTCCGAGGCGCTCAAGATCGGCTTCGAGTACAGCCAGGAGGCGCAGTCACTGGTGCAGCTCCGCCGGCCCCTTGTCGCGCCGCGCGGAGAGGCGCGTTCTGATCTCCAGATCGTCTTCGACCTTGCTGTGCGACTCGGCCTCGGTGCCCACTTCTGGAACGGCGACATCGAAGCGGCGCTGCGCCATCAGCTCGCGCCGAGCGGGATAACCCTCGAAGACCTGCGGTCCCACCCGGAGGGTGTGCGCGTCCCGCTCACGACGCGCTACCGCAAGTACGTCGACTCGGGCTTCAGGACTCCGTCGCACAAGGTGGAGCTGTACTCCACCACGCTCGCCGCACACGGCCACGACCCACTGCCTGCGTTCGAGGAGCCAGCGATCAGCCCACGGTCTCGCCCCGACCTCGCTGACCGGTATCCCTTGGTCCTCAGCTGTGCGAAGTCGCTGTTCTTCTGCGAGACCCAGCACCGGCAGGTGGCCGCCCTGCGCAGGAGCGCACCCGACCCGCTGGTCGAGCTGCATCCGTCGACCGCCGAGGCCCGAGGCATCGCCGCAGGCGACTGGGTCTCGGTGGACACCCCTCGGGGCAGCATCCGTGCTCGGGCGAAGCTCAGCGCCAGCCTCGACCCGCACGTCGTCTTTGCGCAGCATGGCTGGTGGCAGGCCTGTGACGAGCTCGGGCTCCCGGCCTACCCGCCCTACGGTCCGGACAGCGCGAACCTCAACCTCGTGCTGTCCCAGACGCCCAGCGACCCCGTCAGCGGCAGCTCGCCCCTCCGAGCGAGCGTGTGCGAGATCTCGCTCCAGGCCGAGCAGTCCCACGCAGCTCGCAGCCGCCACAGGCAGGCGCGAGAGTAGGCGCCGAGGACTCGGTGTCGAGCCCTCGTTCCAAGGCTTGGCGTCTACACGCACCTCGCTCACCTGGACGACGGACCCAGCACACGAACTTCGCGTGCGGGACACCAGCCGATCAGCTCCGCTCGCGGCGTGCGTCGACGAGTGCGGCCTTCTGGTGGCGGGTCCGTTGCAGGTCGAGCATGGCGGCTGCCGACGAGGCCGCGGCCTCGGCTGTGCGCGCCTCTGTCTCCGCCTGGGCGATCGGATCGTCGTCGGCCACCTCCGCCAGCGCCCGGGCGGCCTCCTCGTGCACGCGGCGGTCGTCCTTCACTGCCTTCTTGACCTGTCGGGCGGTCTCCTTCAACGACTTGCGGAGCGCCCGGGTGGACATCGTGTCGGCGAGCTCCCGACGCTGGACCTCGGGGTCCCAGCGCACGGTCGGCCAGCTGGGATCCATCTCGATGAGCGTCTGGGTGAGAAGCTCGGTCGCCGCCAGGCGCGTGTACCACTTGTGATCGGCCGGGATGACGTACCACGGCGCGGCCGCGGTGGACGTACGCCGGAACACGTCGAGGTAGGCGTGCTGGTACTTGTCCCACTTGCGGCGGGTGGGCACGTCGTTCTTGCTGTACTTCCACCGCTTGTCGGGGCGATCGAGGCGCTTCATGAGCCGCAGGCCCTGCTCGTCGTGGCTGACCATGAGTCCGAGCTTGAGGACGGTGGTGCCGGAGTCGACGAGGTCGGCCTCGAAGTTGTTGATCTCGTCGTACCGCTTCTCCCAGACCTCCGGCGGGACCAGCTCGTCGACGCGAGCGACGAGCACGTCTTCGTAGTGAGATCGATCGAAGACGCCGATCGAGCCCGGCTCGGGCAGTGCCTTCTTGATCCGCCACAGGAAGTGGTGCTCGGCCTCCTCAGGGGTCGGTGCTCCGAAGGAGTGGAGTGCGACACCTTGAGGGTCCACCGTGCCCATCACGTGCCGCACGACTCCGCCCTTGCCGGCGGTGTCGAGGCCCTGCATGACGACGAGTAGCGAGCGGTTCCCGCCGGCCCGGCCTTCGGCGAAGAGACGCTCCTGGAGCTCGCTGAGGAGGGTGCCGCGAGCCTCGCAGAACCGCGTTGCCGCCTTCTTCCCGGAGCTCCATCCCGGGGTGGCGCCGCGGTCGAGTCGGTCGAGCTCGAAGCGCTCGTGGACTCCCAGCAGCTCGCGAGGATCCGCCGTCCAGTCGGAGCCGCCCTTGCTTCCCATCCTCAGCCGCCCTCTCCCGGGCGAGGTCGCCCGTCGGGGTCGAACACCAGGTCGTAGAGGCGCGGCGCCCACCGGAGCTGGGCACGGGTGAGCTCGGGCGGGGACAGGCGACGCAGCCGGCCAGGCGGGCGCTGCTGGCTGTGGTTCGCCGCAGCGAACGCGGTCGCCCGGTCGAGGACCCGCTGGCGCCGGGACGCGTGGCCCGGGATGCTGCGACTCACCGACTTCGGTACGGGGACCGGGCGCCGCGGCCGCTTGCCCGCCAACATCCCGCGCACCCCCGTGCGCCGGTCTCGTGCCCCTGCGCCGTACCACCCGTCGAGCGCGTCGGCGCAGGACACCATCGCATCGAACAGCTCGTGCGGATCCTCGGGTACGTCGACCGGGGCACAGCCGAGGTGCTCGGCGACGAGCGTGCGCAGCAACGTCCGCGGGAAGGAGTCGGCCGGAGCGGGTGCCCCGGCCTCGCCGCGATCATCCACGACGGCACACGCGATCTCGCTGTCGCTGGTCCACGAGCGCCGGTTCAGGTTGTCGGACCCGACGCTGGCCCAGCGATGGTCGATGATGCAGGTCTTGGAGTGCACGTAGACCGGCAGTCCTCTCTCGGTGGTCAGTCCGAACACGGCGACGCGATCCCCGCCGGCCTCCAGGATCTTCCGCATCGCCAGAGCCCGGCCGTAGAGCTGCGGCACCTCCACGGCCGCACCCTCCCGGTCCGGGACCATCGGCAACACGACGACCAGCCGGAGGTCGGGCTTCTCACGCAGCGCTCGAGCGAAGTGCTCGCCGACCTCCTCGGACCAGAGGTACTGGTCCTCGACGTAGACCAGCCGCTCCGCCTGGGCGATCGCCTTGATGTTGCCCAGCATCACCGAGCGCTCGCCCTCGGGGGCGAAGTCGTAGGACTTGGGGAAGATGCGCGGGAAGGTCCGGATGATCTGGACGACCTCGTGGCCCTCCGGCCGGGACGGCGGAGGCGGGGCCTGGTCACCGAGTGGTTCGGGGGAGAGGTCCTCGCGGTGCATGAAGCTCGACAGCAGGCGACCGGGGTTCACCGTCAACGGGGTGCTGTCCTCCCACCGCTCGCGGAACGTCGTCTCGACGTCGTGCACCGCCGGGCCCTGGATGGCGACCTGGACGTCGTGCCAGGCCGGGGTGGGGCCGTAGGCCCGCGCCATGTCGACGGTCTGACGGTCACCCTGGTGCTTGGCGTCGTCACGGCGGCCGTTGCACAGGTCGATGCCGCCGACGAAGGCGACGTCGCGATCGGGGTCCACCGCGTGCCGGATGACCACGAACTTCTGGTGGTGCGCCCCGCGGGTACGGACCCGCATGTCACGCAGGCACTGGCCGCCGGCCTCGCCGATCTCCTCACCCAGCTGACGGTGCCGGTGCGCACTGAAACCCAGCCGGTGCCAGTGCGACCGCCACAGCAACCCACGGACCTCGACGCCACGCCGCACGGCGTCGATCAGCGTGTTGTTGAGCGTCGACCGCGGGTCGTCGATCAGCTGCTGGTCAGGGTCGCCCTGCCAGTCCGCGAAGTAGAACCGGTCACCGGGGCCGAGCGCGCAGATGCACTCGTAGAGCTCCGCGAAGTAGTCGCGACCGTGGACCAGCGCCCGCACCGTGTTGCCGGTGCTCCACGCCGTCCCGTCGCCGCGGACCGCATCGATCGCAGTGTGCGGGTTCTCCCTCTCCTCGCTGACGAGGAGCCACTCCCTCACCTCCACGGCGCACATTCTGCTCACCGCGACCCGTCCGCAAACCGCCGTGCAACCGAATGTTTGAGGAATCAACCAAGTGCGCAAGATGCGGATCATGGGAGGGGCCCCGGCGCGCGCGCGACGACTGACGCGCGCCGTCGTCTACGCGATCGTCGTGACGATCCCGATCGCCCTCCTCGCCTACCTGGTGCGAACGCAGTTCGGTCCACTGATCGACCTGGACCAGCAGGTGAGCACCGCGGCGACGGACGTGACCCGGTCTCATGACGGGGTCCACTCGTTCGCGCAGTTGTGGGAACGGCTCAGCCAGCCCTGGGTGATGTACGCCGTGGTGGGCGTGCCGGCGTGCGTCTTCGCCTGGGCCCGGCTGCACCTGCGCTCCCGCGCGCTCTGGGCCCTCGCGACGATGGCGATCGGCTGGCTCATCGCGGTGCTGGTCAAACTGGCGGTGCAGCGCGCCCGGCCCGTGGTCGACGACCCGTTCGGGGTGCACCACGGCTACTCGTTCCCGTCGGGCCACGCCACCAACAACGCGATCGTCGTGACGGCCGTGCTCCTGCTGCTGTCTCCCGTGCTGGGCACGACCGCGCGGTGGGTGCTGTGTGCGCTCGGCGCCGCGTGGGTGCTCGTCACCTGTGCTGACCGGATCTTCATGGGTGCCCACTTCCTCTCAGACGTGACAGCCGGCGTGCTGCTCGGGGTCGGCCTCTGCGCCGCGTCGTACGCCGGCTACCAGGGCTGGAGCCCACCGACACCGATCGACACCGGCACGAAGGAGGCAGCTCATGAGGATGCTCACCAGGTGGCATGACGACCTGTCGCGACCGACGCCGAAGGAGGCCGCCCGCGACCTGGGGGTGCGCGTGCTCGCACCGCTCGTCGTGTGGTGGCTGGTCGTGCTGGCGCTCGGCTGGGCGCTCACCGATGGCCCGCTCCACGACTTCGGCATCTCCGAGGAGAAGATCAACGAGTCCCTGGCATCGTCCCGGACCTCGTTCCTGAACAACCTCACGCTGGTCTTCTCCTGGGTCGGCGCGACGGTCAGCATCATCGGCCTCTGCCTGCTCGTCCTGGTGCTCGTGTGGCGACACACCAGGCAGTGGTGGTACGCCGTCGTGCCCCTGATCGCGATCTCTGCCCAGGCGCTGGTCTTCTTCTTCACCACGCTGCTCATCGACCGGGAGCGGCCCGACGTCGAGAAGCTCGACAACTCGCCGCCGACCTCCAGCTTCCCGAGCGGCCACACCGGCGCTGCCACCGGCCTCTACTTCACGCTGGCGCTGATGGCACTTCGGATCCGGCAGCCCGCGCTCCGCGCGGTCGTCGTGACCGTGTGCCTGCTGGTGCCGTTCCTGGTCGGCACGGCTCGCATCTACCGCGGCATGCACCATCTCAGCGACGTCGCCGTTGCCATGGTCAACGGTCTGGTCGCGTGCCTGCTCGCCTGGCACTGGCTGCGCCGCGAGCCCGCTCGGGACGACGCGACACCGGCAGACGAGCGTGTCGCGTCGAGACCGCCGGCAGATCACAGCCTCGCGTAGGTATGGCTGCCGGCTGGGATGGGTATTGCCTAACCACCCCAAGGGGTGAGAGACGTGAGGGAGACCATGACGGACCAGAACATGTCGGTGACGGTGGCCCCCAGGACCACCTCCGCCAAGGGAGTTGCTGCCCGCGCCGGGGACAACCCCATCGTGGAGTGGGGCGCACGGCTGGGCTACGCAGCGAGCGGCGTGCTCCACCTGCTGCTCGCCTGGCTGACCGTGCAGATCGCGATCGGCGACGGCGCGCAGGCGAGCCAGTCGGGTGCGCTCGCCACGGTGACCCGCCAGCCGTTCGGGCAGGTCCTGCTCTGGCTGCTGGCGATCGGGTTCGCGCTGCTGGCGCTGTGGCAGGCCACCGAGCTGTTCACCGCGCGCAAGGCGTTCGACAAGGCCAAGGCAGCGGGCAAGGCAGTCATGTACGCCGCCCTCGCGTACACCGCGTTCGTCTTCGCCCTCGGTGGGCGCACGTCCAGCAACAAGCAGACCAAGGACTTCACCCGCACCCTGATGGAGGCGCCCGCGGGCCGGCTGCTGGTTGGTCTGGTCGGCCTCGGGATCATCGGCGTCGCGCTCTACCACGTCTACAAGGGCTGGAAGAAGAAGTTCCTCGGCGACCTCCAGGAGCATCCCGGCCGCTTTGCGGTGGGAGCCGCCCGGGTGGGCTACATAGGCAAGGGCATCGCGCTCAGCGCGGTCGGTGTCCTCTTCATCGCTGCTGCGGTCCAGCAACAGGTCGGCAAGGCCACCGGCCTCGACGGCGCGCTGAAGTCGCTACGCGACCTTCCGGCGGGCATGGTCATCCTGATCGTCATCGCGCTCGGCCTCGCCGCGTACGGCGTCTACTCCTTCGCCCGCGCCCGCTACGCGCGGGTCTGACCTGGCGAGGCTCGCGTGGAGAGGGAGAACGTGAAGAGGGAAGGCATCGCCGTCGTCGTCAACCCGACGAAGGTCGACGCCGACAAGGCTGGCGAGGTGCTGCGAGAGGTGGCCAGATCGGCCGGGGCGCCCGAGCCGACGATCGTGGAGACGACCGAGGACGACCCCGGATTCGGTCAGACGCGCGCTGCCGTCGATGCGGGTGCCTCGGTGGTGTGCGCCCTCGGCGGCGACGGGACGGTGCGTGCCGTGGCGCAGGAGCTGGTCGGCACCGGCGTGCCCCTGGGTCTGTTGCCCGGCGGCACCGGCAACCTGCTCGCCCGCAACCTCGGCGGCGTGCTCTCCTCCCTCGAGGAGGCCGCGTCGGTCGCGTTCACCGGTCGTGACCGGCGGATCGACGTCGGCTGGCTGGTCGTCGACCCGACGCCGGAGCAGCGCCGCGGCATACCGCAGGCGGCCACCAACGTCCATTCCTTCACGGTCATGGCAGGTGTCGGCTTCGACGCCCAGATGATGGCCGACGCCCCCGAAGGACTGAAGGGCAAGGTCGGCTGGGCGGCCTACGTCGCCAGTGGTGGCAAGCACCTCACCGACGCACCGTTCTCGCTCGACCTGACGATCGACCGCGGACCCGTCGTCACTCGGAAGACCCGCACCGTCGTGGTCGGGAACTGCGGCGCGCTGACCGGAGGCATGGTGCTGCTTCCCGACGCGCTGATCGATGACGGGCTCCTGGATGTTGCCACGGTCAGTCCCGAGAGCCTCACCCAGTGGATCGGCGTGGCGGCCCGGGTGTTGGCCAACCGAGACGACGGACCGGCGCTGGAACGCGGCAACGGCCGCGACATCACCGTGAGCGTCGACCCGCCGCAGCTGTGTGAGGTCGACGGAGACGTGCTCACCGAGGCGACGACACTTCGGTTCGTCGTCCAACCGAGCGCACTCGCGGTACGTGTGGGCCCGTAGGCGCCGCGACTCAGCCGAGCCCCTGCTCGATCGCCTCGATCACCCGCGGCCGGAGCCGCGCGACCGAGACCACCTCGTCGACCGAGCCGACCCGTACGGCGCGATGGATGTCGTGGACACCGTCGAACTCGGCGGCGACCTCGCTGATCTTCTCCGGCCGCACCTCCGCCCGGAGCTCCGCGAGCTCGACGACCAGACGGCTCCGGTCCGACTCGCTCGCTTCGGCGAGCCGGCTCTCGACCTCGCGGACGCGGGGGTCGGCCGAGGTCCGCTTCTCGACCTCGCCGGCGAACACGACCGCTGCCGCCGGGGCGCCGCCGATGACCGAGGCGTAGGACCCTTCGAGGGCGAGCACGGTCATGTTCGGGTTCAGGGCCTTGGAGAAGACCACGAACGCACCGCCGTGGTAGCGGGAGATGACGCAGAAGACGATCGGGCCCTCGAAGTTGACGATCGCGCGACCGATCTCGGCGCCGTACTCCAGCTGCAGGTTGCGCATCGAGTCCGGTGACCCGTCGAAGCCGGAGAGGTTGGCCAGCACCACGATCGGGCGGTTGCCGCTGGCGGCGTTGATGGCCCGGGCCGTCTTCTTCGACGAGCGGGGGAACAGGGTGCCCGCGGTGTAGGTGTCGGGTCCGTCGGTCGGGGGGAAGCCGCGCCGCGGCACCGGGCGCGACTCGATCCCGAGCAGGCACACCGGGTGGCCACCGAGGTGGGCGTCCTGCACCACCGCGGTCTCCGCGTCGGCCATCCCGGCCCAGCGCTCGAGGGGCACGTGGTCCTGGTCGGAGAGCGCGCGCATCACTGTGCGGATGTCGAAGGGCTTCTTGCGATCGGGGTTCGCGGTCGCGGAGAAGATCTCGCCGACGGTGGCGAAGTCGCTGCCTGCCACCTCGTGGGGGAAGGTCGAGATGTCGCGGTCGCTGGGGTCGCTCGTGGGGGCGCGTCGCGGCCGGGTCTCGCCGGGTACGACGTAGGTGTGGTCGTAGTGCCCCATCAGGACCTCGAACGCCCCGGCCAGGTCCGGCGCCCAGTACTGCGCCTGCCCGTTGGGACCCATCACGCGGTCGTAGCCGCCGATGCCGAAGTTGTCCTCCGCGGACACCCCGCCGGAGAAGTCCAGCGACTGCTTGCCGGTCAGCACCATCGCGCTGTCGGGCGTCATCACGAGGATGCCCTTGGTGTGCATGAGCATCGTGGCCTCGGCGTTCCAGTAGGGCTGGGCGCCGACGTTGATGCCCGCGACGACGACGTTGATCTCGCCGCCGGCCTGGGTGAAGCCGACGATCCTCTTGAGCGCGGCGGCGACCCAGTCCATGTTCTCCGTGCCGGAGTCCATCGAGATCCGGGCGCCCGCGGACAGCGCGTACCACTCCACCGGCACCTGCATCCGCTCCGCGAGGTCGATGGCGGCGATGATCCGGGTGCACTCCGGCTCCGAGACCGCGCCGAGCGCCTTCGTCGGGTCACCGCACAGCACCACCCGGGTCACGCCCTCCGGGTGCAGCGCGGTCGGCGTGGTGACCACGGCGACCAGGATGCCGGCCTTGTTCTGCCCCGGTGAGCGGTCGACGGGTACGAGCGCGCCCATGTCGTCGAGGTCGTACTCGACGAACCCGCCCTCCGGCCCGGTCAGCACGCTCGCGAGCTCGTAGGGGTAGACCAGCCCGCGGCGCCGGGCGCGGACGACCTTGCCGGCGTACTCGTCGAGCGGCTTGAGCCGCTCGGTCGGCGGCCCCTCGATCGACGCGGTGACGCCGGCGCCGGGGCGGGCGTGGAAGCGGATCGCGATGGGGGTGGGCTTGCCGTCGGGGCCGATCACCCGGCCCTGGGCGAGCACCTCCTCGATGCCGGCGCCGTCGGTGAGCGGGGTGATCTTGCTCTGGAGCGCGGTCAGCTGCTCGACGTCGGCCTCGACGATCGGCCAGACCTGGACCCACACGTGGTTGGTGTCGAGCCTGCTGCCGGCCGCGCCGCGCGAGGCGCGCACCCGGCGGATCGCCTCGAGACAGTTCTCCACCGCGCGCTCGGCGTGGGGCAGGCCGGTGACCCGACCCTCCTCGTCGCGGACGACCGCGAGCTGGCGGACCTGGGCCAGGGCCACCAGGCGGCGGTCCGCGGGGTTCTCCCGCGCCACGCACTCGTAGAGGAGCACGTCCTCGGGCGCCTCGATGCGGGTCACGTCGAAGTCGCGCAGCCGCCACAGGTCGAGCCGGCGGCCGACCATCGGATGCACGCCGCGGACCAGGTCGTCCTCGACGGTCCCGTCACCGGCCAGCGGACGGTAGGTGAAGTAGGTGACCGGCCGTCCCTCCCCGGGGCACACCGCCACCGCGACCCGGCGTACGTCGTGGGCGAAGGGCAGGCCGCCGACGATGCGCGCCAGCTCCTCGGTCGCCTGCTCCGGGGCGTCGGGGGCCTTCGGCCAGGACACGTAGAGGTCGAGCACGGCCTCGTGTCCGTCCGGGCGAGCCGCGACCTCGCTCCCGACCGCCGCGACCAGTGCGCTGCCGGGGTCGTCGAGCTCGCCGATCGTCGCCTCGGTCGAGACCACCCGGGTCGGGCGCTCGTCGAGGACGTAGTCGGCGACGGCGAAGGTACGCCGCTCGCGCACGAACGACCGCAGCCCGTGCAGGTCGTGCTCGCGGTAGTGGCGGCGCACGAGCACCTCGAGCATCGGTTCGTGCTCCGGGATGCCGGTCTCGAGCCGCTCGGCGAGGAAGCGCACGATCTGCTCGGGGATCGCGGCCAGCGCGTCCAGCCGTGCGGTGCGGTCGGGGCTGTCGGGGTCTGCCACCAGGGCCGCCACCTCGTCGCGCACCCCGGCCAGGACGCTGGAGCGCTCGGCGTCGACCAGCGGCTGGTCGAACCAGCGGAAGCGGGTGCTGCGCGCGAGGTCGCCGATCGCGGGGAACCGGAGCTGGGTGGACCGGACCAGCCGCTCGAGGAGCTCGCGCACCGGTCCGGCGAGCTCCTCCCTCGGCGGTGGCTCGGCGATCCAGCGCTGCAGGAGCTCGGTCGTCATCTGGACCTCGGGCGTGGTTCGCTGCTGGGCCAGGAAGATCCGGAACACCGCCTCCTCCAGCTGCGGTGTCCGGGTCCAGTCGGTCACGCCGTAGTGAGCGAGGACCCGGGCCAGCCGGTCGCGGAACTGCTCAGGGAGCCCGCCGCGGTCGACGTCCAGGCTCTGCAGGTAGGTGTGGAAGTGCTCCTTCGGGCTGTGCACCAGCAGCTCGGTGTGCAGGTCCTCGCCGGCCGGGCGGTTGCGGCTCAGCTCGGCGAAGTCGGCGAACCGGCCGAGCAGCTCGAGCTCGTCGGGGAGGACGTCCTCGCCGGCCGCGACCAGCTCGTCGCGGGCTCGCAGGTAGTCCTCGATCACCGAGCCGTTGGTCTGCGGGTCGACGTCGAAGCCCATCAGGATCGCCGCGAGGTCCTCGCGGCCGCGCGCGGCGCGCTGCCGCGCCGTCGAGCCCGACCCCGTCTCCGGCAGGTCGAGGTCGGGGCCGCCCCCCTCGTGCCTCGTCTCGTCGGCGGCCTCGTCCGCGTCCTGGTCGGCGACCGGCTCGAGGCGGACCAGGGGCGCACCGGTCTCGACCTGGCTCCCGGTCGCGGCCAGGAGCTCGCGCACCCGTCCGGCGAACGGCGAGCGCAGCACCGTCTCCATCTTCATGCTCTCCAGCACCAGCACCGGAGCCCCGGCCTCGACCAGGTCGCCGACGGCGACCGGCGAGGCGACCACGAGTGCGGGCGCCGGCGAGCGCAGCACGCCGCCCTCGTCGCGACTGACCCGGTGGGCGATGCCGTCGACCTCGATGAAGTGGACCGGCCCGTGGGTGGCGGCCACCAGGCGGTGCACCCGGTCACCGACCGTCAGCCTCGTGTGGAACTCGTCGAGCCGCTCGACGTCGACGTCCACCACCTGCGTGGTGTCGCCGGCGGCCACCGCCACCCGGAACCGGTGCGGCCCGGTCTGCAGCACGGTGACCTTGTAGGACGCCCCGCGCAGCTTGAAGTCGACCGCCCGGCCGACCTTGTGCTGCACCTGGGGCCGGCCGCCGTGGGCACTCTCGAGCAGCCGGGCGATCTCGACCTGCTCCTCGTCCTCGTAGGCCTCGATGCCGGCCGCCACGACCGCGATGCCGGAGTGCTCGTGGACGACGAGCCGCCCCTCGCCGCGGGCCCGGTCGATCCATGCCGTGTCGGCCCAGCCGGCCTTGCCGTCGACCACCTCGGACTGGTCGAGGAGGTCGAGGATGAAGCTCTTGTTGGTCGCGCCGCCCTCGATCACCACGCTGGTCTCGGCCATCGCGCGGCGGAGCCGGGCCAGCGCCTCCTCGCGGGTGCGGCCGTAGGCGATGATCTTGGCGATCATCGAGTCGAAGTCGGCCGGGATCGTGTCGCCCTCGGCGACGCCGGTGTCGACCCGGATGCCGGGCCCGGACGGCAGGTCGAGCAGCACGATCCGGCCGGGAGAGGGCGCGAAGTCCCGGTCGGGGTCCTCGGCGTTCAGCCGGGCCTCCACGGCGTGCCCCTTCTCGGGCGGCTTCGGACCCTCGAGCCGGCCGCCGGCCGCGACGTGCAGCTGGGCCTTGACCAGGTCGAGGTCGGTGGTCACCTCGGTGATCGGGTGCTCGACCTGGAGGCGGGTGTTGACCTCGAGGAAGGCGAACGACCGCTCCTCGGGGTGGTAGAGGAACTCGACGGTCCCGGCGCCGACATAGCCCACCGCGAGCGCCAGCCGCTCGGCGGAGCCCTTGAGCTCGTCGGTCTGGCCCGCGTCGAGGAGCGGGGACGCCGACTCCTCGATCACCTTTTGGTTGCGCCTCTGCACGCTGCAGTCGCGGACGCCGACCGCCCACGCCGTGCCGTGCGCGTCGGCGATCAGCTGGACCTCGACGTGGCGGGCCCCGGTCACCAGCCGCTCGAGGAACACGACCCCGCTGCCGAAGGCCCGCTCGGCCTCGTCGCGGGTGCGCTGGTAGGCGTCCTCGAGCTCGGCGGCGGAGTCGACCCGCCGGATGCCGCGGCCGCCCCCGCCCGCCGTGGCCTTGAGCATGAGCGGGTAGCCGATGCGGTCGGCCGCGGCCAGCGCGTCGGCGAGCGTGTCGACGCCGCCTCCGCTCCAGGGTGCGACCGGCACCCCGACCTCCTCGGCGATGAGCTTCGAGCCGATCTTGTCGCCCAGCCGGCGCATCGCCTCGGCGCTCGGGCCGATGAAGGTCATGCCGAGCCGCGCGCACAGGTCGGCGAAGGCTGGGTCCTCCGCGACGAAGCCCCACCCGACCCAGACCGCGTCCGCGCGGCACTCGACCAGGGCGCGCTCGAGGACGGCCAGGTCGATGTAGGGCCGCGCCGAGGCGGGACCCAGCGGGTAGGCCTCGTCGGCCTCCCGCGCGAACATCGCTGTTCGTTCCTCGTCGGTGTGGAGCGCGATGGTGCGGATCGGCTCCGCACCATCCTGTGCGTTCAGGTCGCGGACGGCGTGGATCAGCCTCATCGCGGCCTCGCCGCGGTTGACGATCGCAACTCGAGAAAACACCCGTGACCCTCCAGCCCGGACGGGTCACGCTCGGAACCCGTCGTCACGACACTCGCACGTCGGCGAACCTACGTGCGAGTCACATCGGTGGCTGTCACTGACGAGGGCCGGGTCGGCGAGGTCGCCCGGCCGCCCCGTACGGCGGGAATCATTAGACACTCGCTTGGCAAGATCGCAGCAGGAGTGTAGAAGGTATGGGAGGCCAGCCGGACTCAGACCGCCCTGGTCAGACCGCTCTGGGAGGAGCAAGCCGATGACCGCAGGCGAGCGCACCGGACCAGCCCCGGCACCGACCGGCCCGCTGAGCACGATCGACTACAGCGAGCGGATCCCCAACAACGTCGACCTCGCCGAGGACCGCCGCCTGCAGCGCGCCCTCGAGGGGTGGCAGCCCAAGTTCCTCGACTGGTGGAAGACCCTCGGGCCGGCGCTGCCGACCAAGGACGTCTACCTGCGCACCGCGATCGCGGTCGGCCGCGACGGCTGGGCCCACTTCGCCCACGTGCCGATGGAGGAGTACCGCTGGGGCATCTTCCTCGCCGAGCGCGACCCCGACCGCACGGTGAGCTTCGGCAAGCACAAGGGCGAGCCGGTCTGGCAGGAGGTGCCGGGCGAGCACCGCGCGGACCTGCTGCGGCTGATCGTCGTCCAGGGCGACACCGAGCCCGCGTCGGTCGAGCAGCAGCGGGTCCTCGGCAACACGGCGCCGAGCATCTACGACCTGCGCAACCTGTTCCAGGTCAACGTCGAGGAGGGGCGCCACCTCTGGGCGATGGTCTACCTGCTGCACGCCTTCTTCGGCCGCGAGGGCCGCGAGGAGGCAGAGCAGCTGCTCAAGCGCAACTCGGGTGACATCGACGCGCCGCGCATCCTCGGCGCGTTCAACGAGCAGACGACCGACTGGCTGCAGTTCTTCATGTTCACCTACTTCACCGACCGCGACGGGAAGTACCAGCTCGGCACCCTCAAGGAGTCGGCGTTCGACCCGCTGGCGCGCACCTGCGAGTTCATGCTCAAGGAAGAGGCGCACCACATGTTCGTCGGCACCACCGGGGTGCAGCGCACCGTCGAGCGGACCGCGCAGGCGATGAGTGAGAACGGCGGATGGGCCGGCTTCGAGGACGGCGTCATCCCGCTCGACGTCATCCAGAAGTACCTCAACTTCCAGTACTCGGTCTCGATGGACCTCTTCGGCTCCGAGCAGTCCACCAACGCCGGCAACTACTACAGCTCCGGGCTCAAGGGCCGCTGGCAGGAGACCCGGCGCAAGGACGACCACGTCCTGCTCGACGACACGCGCGCGATGAGCTACGTCGAGGACGGCGAGATCAGGCAGCAGGAGGTGCCGATGCTCAGCGCACTCAACCTCGACCTGCGCGACGAGTACGCCGCCGACTGCGCCAACGGCGTGCGCCGCTGGAACCAGGAGCTCGAGCAGGCCGGGCTCGAGGCTCGGCTGACGCTGCCGCACGAGGGCTTCAACCGCAAGGTCGGCGTCTACGCCGGGCACCGCATCAGCCCGGGCGGGGAGGTGCTCGACGAGGCGACGTGGGAGGCGCGGGCCGCCGAGTGGCTGCCGACGCCCGAGGACCGAGCGCGGGTCGCCGAGATCATGGTCCCGGAGTACGAGTACGGCAGGTTTGCCAGCTGGATCGCCCCGCCCAAGACCGGCATCAACGACCAGCCGGTCGAGTTCGACTACGTCCACCTCGCCGAAGAGGGGATCGCCTGACCGGGCCGACCGCGCCGTCAGCTCCGGTCCGACGCCTCGCGCTGCAGCCGGTCCCACTCCTGCTGGGCCCGGCGATGCCACAGCGCGTGCCGGTCGTGGAAGACCGCGGCCGCCCGGTGGCCCGGCCACGCGTGGTCCAGCAGCTCGCGGGGGAGGTCGGGGTCGAGCGACGGGAACCGGCGCCACTCCTGGACGAGCTCGACCTGTGCCGCGAACGCCTCGCCGGCCGACCCGGCGCGGCGGCCCTCGAAGGCGTCGAGGAACCTCAGGTAGCGCTTCTCGACGTCCTCGAGGTCCCAGGCGGCCTCGACCAGCCGGCTCTCCTCGCCGATCCCGGCGGTGGGACCGACCCACGCGAAGGACTGCCCCTCGAGGCCCAGGTCGACGACGACCCGGTGGACCTCGTCGGCCTTGTCGACGTTGGGCGAGATCCACAGGCCGGAGTACGGCGAGCCGAGCCCCAGCCAGGTCAGCTGGGTCCGGAGGCGGTGCCGGAGCCGGCGCTGGCTCTCGGGGATCGACACCGTCAGCACCAGCCAGCGCCCGTCCCAGGCGTGCGGCTGGCGCATGAAGCCGTAGATGCGCGCGGTGCCCTCGGTCAGCAGCCGGGTGCCGTGCTCGGTCAGCTCCCAGGCCGTGCGCCGGCCGTGCCGTGCCGAGCTGAGCAGCCCCTCCGCGCTGGTCCGGGCGAGCGCCTGGCGCGCGGCCCGTTGCTCGACCTCGAGCCGGCCGAGCGCGTCGAGGACGGTCGCCGTCCAGACCGGCTCGCCGCGCGGCAGGGCGAACTCCCCGAGCACCGTCAGGAGCAGCGACCGGGCGCTCGCGGACCCGATCTCGCGCCGGCGGCTCACCGGGCGTCCCTCGCTCGCGGGCACAGCCAAGTTATTCCACAGACCGTTGACGTAGTGCAATGTCTCTGTAGAGTGTCCGAACGGGCCAGACGTCTCGAGCCTCGAGGAAGAGGTGACCCACGATGACCGCCGTCCAGCACGCCGAGGTGGGCCAGGCAGCTCCTCCGGTGGTCGACTTCGACACCCACCCGGACCGCTACCGCCACTGGAGGCTCTCGGTCGACGGAGAGATCGCCACGGTGACCCTCGAGGTCGACGAGCACGGCGGGCTCGTGCCCGGCTATGAGCTGAAGAGCAACTCCTACGACCTCGGGGTCGACATCGAGCTCCACGACGCGGTGCAGCGGCTCCGGTTCGAGCATCCCGAGGTCAAGGCGGTGGTCATGACCGGCGGCCTCGACCGGATGTTCTGCGCCGGGGCCAACATCCGGATGCTCGCCCGGTCCAGCCACGAGTGGAAGGTGAACTTCTGCAAGTTCACCAACGAGACCCGCAACGGCATCGAGGACGCCACCGGGAGCAGCGGGCAGACCTGGATCGCAGCGCTCAACGGGACCGCGGCCGGCGGCGGCTACGAGCTCGCCCTCGCCTGTGACGAGATCGTCCTCGTCGACGACGGCTCCTCGACGGTGTCGCTGCCCGAGGTGCCGCTGCTCGGCGTACTACCCGGCACCGGTGGCCTGACCCGCGTGGTCGACAAACGCCGCGTCCGCAGGGACCGCGCCGACCTGTTCGCGACCAGGCCCGAGGGCTACCGAGGTGACACCGCGCTGAGGTGGGGGCTGGTCGACGCCACGGTCCCCAAGCGCGACTGGGAGGAGCAGATCGGCGCCCGCGCGCGGCGTGCCGCCGCCCGCTCCACGCGCCGTGGTGACCACGGGGTGGAGCTCACGCCCCTCGACCGCTCGGTCGACGGCGACGTCATCAGCTATCCCTACCTCACGGCCGTCGTCGACCGCACCGCTCGCCGGGTCGACATCACCGTCGACGGACCGGACGGCCCCCCGCCCGCCGACGCCGCCGGCGTCCTCCGGGAGGGCGTCGGCTACTGGCCCCTGGCGCTCACCCGCGCCCTCGACGACCTGGTGCTGCGGCTGCGGACCAACGAGCCCGAGCTCGGCACGTGGGTGTTCCGCAGCAAGGGTGACCTCGACCTGGTCCTGGCCCACGACGCGCAGCTGCGCGAGCTGGCCGACGACTGGTTCGTCAACGAGGTGACCCACTTCCACAAGCGGCTCCTGAAGCGCCTCGACGTCACCAGCCGCAGCCTCGTCTCGGTCATCGAGCCGGGCAGCTGCTTCGCCGGCCTGCTCCTCGAGATCCCGCTCGCCTCGGACCGCCAGTACATGCTCGACGGCGTCTACGAGGACGTCGACCCCGACGCCACGCCCGCCCGCGTCGTGCTCACCGAGTCCAACGACGGGAGCTTCCCCATGGGCAACGGCATCAGCAGGCTGGCCAGCAGGTTCTGGGGACGCGACGACGACCTCGCCACCGCGAGGGCAACGCTGGGGGAGCCCCTGGACGCCGTCGCCGCCGAGGCGGCCGGGCTCGTGACGATGGCGCTGGACGACATCGATTTCGAGGACGAGCTGCGCATCGTCCTGGAGGAGCGCGCCTCGCTCTCCCCCGACGCCCTGACCGGCATGGAGGCCAACCTCCGCTTCGTGGGGCCGGAGACCATGGAGACCAAGATCTTCGGTCGGCTGACCGCGTGGCAGAACTGGGTCTTCAACCGCCCCAACGCCTCCGGCCCCGACGGTGCGCTCAGACGCTTCGGCACCGGACAGCGCGGCAGCTACGACTACACGAGGGTGTGAGGCGATGGCCGAACAGTTCAACGCGGCGGCCTACCTCCTGCACCGGCACCTCGACGAGGGGCTCGGCGACAGGGTCGCGGTCCGCGGCAGCACGTCCCAGGTGACCTACGCCGAGCTGAGCACGCTGGTCCGCCAGGTCGGCGCGGCCTACCGCGCACTGGGCCTCCACCGCGACGACCGCGTGGTCCTGGTCGCCTCCGACGACGTGCCGATGCTGGCCTCGATCCTGGCGGCCTTCCACGCCGGCCTGGTCGCCGTCCCCGTCTCGACGATGTTCACCGGCGGCGAGCTGGGCGCGATCATCGCCGACTCCGGTGCCCGGCTGGTGGTCTGCACCGAGGAGTTCACCACCGCCGTCGCCGACGGCCTGGAGGCCGCGCCCGACGTCGAGCTCGTCGTCACCGTGGGCGAGCCGGGCCCGCTCGCGGGCCGGCCGGGCCGCACCGTGCACGGGTGGGACGCCTTCGTGGCGATCGGCGCGGCGTCGTACGCCGCCGACGAGGGCAACGGTGCTCCGGCCGGCACCGACGAGGACGGCTGGGCCCTGTGGCTCTACACCTCGGGGACCACCGGGCTGCCCAAGGCGGCGATGCACCGGCACGCCAACATCCGTCACGTGTGCGAGACCTACGCACACCAGGTCCTCGGCATCAGGCCCGACGACACCACCTTCTCGGTCGCCAAGCTCTTCTTCGCCTACGGGATCGGCAACTCGCTGTTCTTCCCGTTCTCCGTCGGCGCCACCACTGCCCTCGAGCCGCGCCGGCCCACCCCCCAGGTCGTGCGCGAGCGGATGGAACGCGACCGGCCCACGCTGTTCTTCGCCGTCCCGACCTTCTACGCGGCGCTGGTCGCCAGCGACCTCCCGGACGACACCTTCGCGTCGGTGCGCTGGTGCGCCAGTGCGGGCGAGCCGCTCCCGGCGCCGCTGCAGAAGAGGTTCACCGACCGGTTCGGCGTCGAGATCCTCGACGGGATCGGGTCGACCGAGGCGCTGCACATCTTCCTGTCCAACAGCCCGGGCGACATCAGGCCCGGCACCACCGGCCGGCCGGTCCCGGGCTACGACATCGAGGTCCGCGACGAGTCGGGCGCCGTGGCCGCACCCGGCCAGCCGGGCGCGCTGCACGTGCGCGGCGAGTCCATCGCGCTCGGCTACTGGCGGCGTACCGACGCGACCCGGCAGGTGTTCCAGGGGCAGTGGCTGAGCACCGGCGACACCTACGTCCGCGACGAGGACGGCTACTTCCGATGCCTCGGGCGCAACAGCGACATGCTCAAGGCGGGCGGGATGTGGGTCTCGCCCGCCGAGGTCGAGAGCCGGCTCCTCGAGCACCCCGCGGTCCGGGAGGCGGCCGTGGTCGGCCTGGCCGACGCCGACGGCATCGACAAGCCCGTGGCGGTCGTGGTCGGAGACGGTGCCAGCGCGGAGGAGCTCGTGGCCTGGTGCCGCGACGGGCTGGCCCACTTCAAGGCGCCTCGCCAGGTGGTCTTCGTCGACGACCTGCCCAAGACCGCGACCGGCAAGCTCCAGCGCTTCAAGGTGCGCGCCTTCCTGGCCGCGGCACCGGCGACAGGGCCGCTGACCCACTAGCAGGCCCACGAGCAGGGCGGAGAGGAGAGGCTGCGTGCCGTACGTCATCGCGAGCCCGTGCATCGACACGATGGACCGCAGCTGTGTCGAGGAGTGTCCTGTCGACTGCATCTACGAGGGCGCCCGCAAGCTCTACATCAACCCGATGGAGTGCATCGACTGCGGAGCGTGCGAGCCGGTGTGTCCCGTCGAGGCCATCAGCCAGGACCGGCGCGTCGCTGACGGGGACGAGGCGCACGTCGCCGACAACCTCGCGTTCTTCGACCAGGTCCTCGCCGGACGCGACGCACCGCTCGGCGTGCCCGGCGGCGCGCACCGGACCGGCAAGATCGGGGTCGACACCCCGCTCGTGGCGGAGCTCTGAACGGCCGTGCTCGACGGCCACGTCCTCGTCGACGCCCACACGCACGTCCCGGTGCTGGGGTCGCTGAAGCCTGCCTGGATCCAGTGGGCCAAGGAGTTCGGGCCCGACGGAGTCCTGGAGCGCTTCTGGGACGCGGACGGCGTCCCGCGGCCCGCCGCGCTCGACGAGCACTTCGAGGACCAGGGCGTCGACGCCGTCCTGCTGTTCTGTGAGTACAGCCCGAAGGCCACCGGCTACCAGCTCTTCGACGACCTGCTGCCGATCGTCGAGCACAACCCGGCGCGGTTCCGCCCGGTCGCGAACGTGAACCCGCACCTGCACTTCCCGATCGGCGCGGAGGTCAGCCGGCAGCTCGACCACGGTGCCGCGGCGCTCAAGCTCCACCCGGTTCACGGCGGCTTCCGCTGCGACGACGCTGCCCTCTACCCGGCCTTCCAGGTCCTGGTCGAGCGGGGTGTCCCGCTCGTCGTGCACTGCGGCACCAGCAGCTTCCCGGGCTCGGCGAACGAGCTGGCCGACCCGGCCCTCCTCCTGCCGGTCCTGCGTGACTTCCCGGAGCTCGACGTCGTGCTCGCCCACGGTGGCCGCGGCTGGTGGTACGACGCGGCGGCGTTCCTGTCGCTCAGCAACCCGCACGTGTGGATCGAGCTGTCCGGCCTGCCGCCCAAGCGCCTTCCCGACTACTTCAGCAGCTTCGACCTCGGCCGCCTCGCGCGCCGGTGGATCTTCGCCACCGACTGGCCCGGGGTCCCCGGCACCGCCGCCAACGCGCGCGCCGTTGTCGACCTCGGTCTCGACGACGACCTGGCCGGCCGGGTCCTCGGCGGCAACGCCCTCGACATCTACGCCGGCCTCGGCCACCTCCGTCCCGCGCCAGGAGCACGGGGGTCCTGACGCCGGGCCCACCATCGCACGCGGGCATGTAACAGGCGGGCCGCCTGCCTCGTCTCGTCAATGACCCGTCGGCACCGGCCGGCGCCGGACCGAGGAGAGGTCGGCGATGCACCCCGACGACAGGACGCACCGCGTCGTTCCCGCACCCGAGGAGCGCACGCCAGGCATGGAAC
>NZ_DASUFR010000221.1:0-7766 GCF_036274455.1 Nocardioides sp.
CCGATCGCCACCTCGAGCCGGGACGACGCCAACCCGGCCACCAGGCTCCCGGCCGCGAACGCGGCGACGTGCAGCCCGCCGACCGTGTAGCTCAGGTCGAGCTCGTCCCTCAGGTGCGGGACCACCAGCCCGGGTGCCGCCTGGAGGTAGGCGAACCAGGCCAGCATGACGTAGGCCGTCCAGGTCAGCCGGTCACGCCGGAACGACGCGGGCACCCGTCACTCAGAGCACGTAGACACGGCCGGAGTCCATCGACTCCACGGAGCGGACGTAGGCGAGGCCGACCTCCGAGCCGTCGACGGCGGGGTAGCCCGGCATGACCGAGGAGTACGCCGCGCGGGACTCGGTCAGCACGGTCGTGCTGACAACGTTGACCCGGAACCGGCCCCACAGCTCGCCCGCGGTGGCGGGCACCCAGCCCTCGAGCGCGCCGTTGACCGCGGCGGCGACGCTGCCGGTCCGCACCGGCTCGCGGCCGAGGATGCCGCTGGTGAGCGTGAACGACCCGCCCTCGCGGACGAACCCGACTCCTTGCCGGACCAGCTCGACCTGGCCGAGGAACTTGCTGGTCAGCCCGGCCAGGAGCTGCTCGCGGCCGATCTCGTCCCAGGGTGCGTACGGCGTGGTGCCGGCGGTGACGACGACAGCGTCCAGGCCGGGGCCGACCGTGTCGTAGAGCGCACGGACCGACTCGGGGTCGGTGATGTCGACCGGGCGGTCGGCCGAGCTCCGGTGCGCGCTGACCACGTCGTGGCCGCGCTCGCGCAGCGCGGCACCGACCGGCTCGCCGACGTGTCCGGTGGCACCGACGTGCAGGATCTTCACGGATCCAACCTAGGACTCGTGTGGTTCAGGCGTGCAGTGACATCGGTCCGTAGACCACCCGCTCTGCCTCCAGCAGCGTGACCGCGTCGACGCCGAGCTCGGCCAGGTCGGACCAGACCTCGCCGACCCAGGACTCCGCGTCGGCCTGCGAGGCGAACCGGTGTCCGGCGTACTCCGACGGCACGTCGACCTCGGCGCCCGAGGCATCCTCGAGCCGCCACGACCAGGGACGTTCGGCCGGGCTGGGCGGGCGGAAGGTCGGCGGTTGTTCCGGGAGGTTCAACTCTCGCGGACCTTCGGCTGGACGAAAGGTGGCTGGGTGACCTGGAAGATCTCGCGCCGGCCGCGCACGTCGACCCCCACCTCGGCCTCGGGGTTGACCACGGCGGAGACCAGGGCCAGCCCGACGCCCTTCCTGAGCGTCGGCGAGAAGGTGCCGGACGTGACCTCGCCGACCTGGACGTCGGGGGTGAGCGAGACCGCCATCCCGGGCCGCGGGATGGCTCGTCCGGTCGCGACGATGCCGCGGAGGATCCGCTTGGGACCCTCCTCCTTCTCCCTCCGGAGCACCTCGCGGCCCCAGAAGGCAGGCTTGCTCCAGCCCACCGCCCAGCCCAGCCGGCCTTCGTTGGGCGTCGTCGACAGCGAGATGTCCTGGCCGTGCAGCGGGTAGCCCATCTCGGTGCGCAGCGTGTCGCGGGCGCCGAGGCCGCAGGGCAGCATCCCGAACTCCTCACCGGCGGCCATCAGCTGGTCCCACAGGACCCCGGCGACGCTGTTGGCAGCGATCAGCTCATAGCCGCGCTCGCCGGTGTAGCCGGTCCGGCAGACCACCACGCCGGCGTCGGTCTGGTCGTCGCCGGGGACCGGCGCCTCGACGAAGGACATGTACTCGTGGCCGGCCGGCAGCCCGACCTTCTCGAGCACCTCGTCTGACTTCGTGCCCTGGACGGCGAGCACGACGTAGTCGCGGTGCCGGTCCTTGATCGCGATGCCGTCGGGTGCGCCCCCGATGAGGCGACGGGCGACCTCGGCGGTGTTGGCGGCGTTCGGCACCAGGAGGACGCGGTCGTCGGTGTGGAGGTAGGCGATCAGGTCGTCGACGATCCCGCCGGTCGCGTCGTCGCAGCACAACGTGTACTGCGCCTTGCCGTGACGGATGCGGCCCAGGTCGTTGGTGAGCGTGGCGTTGACGTAGTCGGCCGCGCCCGGACCGACGACGGTGATCTTGCCGAGGTGGCTGACGTCGAAGAGGCCGACCGCCTCGCGCACCGCCGTGTGCTCCTTGACCACGCCCGAGGGGTACTCGAGCGGCATCGACCAGCCCCCGAAGTCCGCGAACTTGGCGCCGAGGGCGAGGTGTCGCTCGTGCAACGGCGAGGTCAGCGGCCCGCCCTCCGCGTGGGGCTCAGTGCCGTCCATGGATCGGAACTTACCGTGACTATCCTGCGGCGGTGAGTACCTACACGCTGCGCACGGCGAACCCCGCCAAGACCCGCTGCGACGTGGTCGTGGTCGGCGTGGTGCAGGCAGGCAACGGGCTGCTGGTCGCCTCGGGCGGCGAGGAGGTCGCCAAGGCCTACGGCCGGACCTTCCGTCCGCTGCTGGCCTCCCTCGGGGTGACCGGCAAGGCAGGAGAGGTCACCAAGGTCCCGACCGGCAAGCAGGTGTCGTCGCCGCTGCTGGTCATCGTCGGCCTCGGCAAGCTCGGCAAGGGCGAGACCGCGACTCCGGCCGCCGTACGTCGTGCCGCCGGCGCCGCGGCGCGCGGGGTCAGCAACGCCGCCTCCGTTGCGATCGCGCTGCCGGCCGACTCGCTCGAGCTGCTGCGCGCGGTGACCGAGGGGTTCGTGCTCGGGGGCTACACGTTCACGGCGTACAAGAAGAAGGGCTCCGACGACTCCAAGCCCGACCAGCCGGGCGACGTCGTCGTGCTGAGCCCGTCGGCGCGCAAGCGGGAGTTCGTGCGCGCCTTCGAGGAGGCCCGCCTGGTGGCCGACGCCGTCGCCGCCACCCGCAGCTGGGTCAACATGCCGCCCGGCGACTTCACGCCGCCGAGCTTCGCCGCCGCTGTCGAGGCCGCGGTCAAGGAGGCCACCAAGGGGCGCGGCGCGCCCAAGGTGGGGATCCGGGTCCGGGACGAGAAGGAGCTCCAAGATCTCGGCTGCGGCGGCATCCTCGGGGTCGGGATGGGCTCTTCGGCGCCGCCTCGGCTCGTGGAGCTGACCTACGCCCCGCGCGAGGCGAAGGCGCACCTGGCGCTGGTCGGCAAGGGCATCACCTTCGACTCCGGCGGGCTGACGCTCAAGACGCACGCCGGCATGAAGGAGATGAAGTCCGACATGGCCGGCGCCGCCGCGGTCGTCCACGCGACCCTGGCGATCGCGCGGCTCGGGCTGCCGCTGCGGGTCACCACGTTCGTGCCGATGGCGGAGAACATGGTCTCCGGCTCGTCGGTCCGGCCCGGCGACGTGCTGACGATGTACGGCGGCACGACTGTCGAGGTGCTCAACACCGACGCCGAGGGCCGGCTGATCCTGGGCGACGCGCTCGTGCTCGCCGCCGAGGCGAAGCCGGACGTGATCCTCGACGTGGCGACGCTGACCGGGCACATGGTCGTGGCGCTCGGTGACCGGGTGTCCGGGGTGATGGGCTCCCCCGACGTGGTCGACGACGTGCTCGCGGCGGCCGAGCGGGCCGGCGAGGAGAGCTGGCCGATGCCGATCCCGGAGGCGATGGACGAGCGGATCCACAGCAGCCGGATCGCCGACCTGGCCCAGCACGACTGGGTCCGGTGGGGCGGCGGGCTGTTCGCGGCGGCGTTCCTGCGGGAGTTCACCGGCGGGCTGCCGTGGGCGCACCTCGACATCGCCGGCCCCTCGTTCAACTCCGGCGGGGCCTACGGCCACATCACCTCCGGCGGCACCGGCGTGTCCGTCGCGACGCTGGTCGACTACGCGCGGGGGCTGTGCGAGTGAGGTCTGGCTAGCGGCATCGGCAGACAGTAGAGGAATTTCGCCACTGGGTCGCCGAAATGCGGCTCTGTGACGCATCCGTGGGTGGGCGGCCGCGCGCGTAGCACGCCGCAGCCGGACCCGGCTTTGCCGAGGATCTCCGGCACCAGGTGCCGATCTCCCTCCGCAAACCCACCGATGGGCGCGCGGTCACCCACGGATCCGCCCGACATGCGGTGCAGTCGTGCTCCGCGGCAGCTCCAACCATGGGCCGCCCAGCCGGCGACCCGGTTGCCGGGCTAGCCCTCGAGCTTCTTGCGGCGGTTGTAGTCGCGCATCCGCTGCGGAATGCCGACCACGGCGGCGTCGTAGGACGGCACCTGGAAGCGGTTGCAGAACTTGTGCGCCCAGTCGACCGAGGGAACCCGGCGGCGAGTCCACTCACCGTCGTGGGCGACCAGGAGCAGGGTCACGTCGCTGACCGCGGTGCGGGGCTCGACGAAGCCCTCGACGCCCTTGTGGCCGGCCACGAACTGCTGCAGGTGGTCCTGGTCGACGGAGTCCGAGGCGCGCACCCGGGTGGACCCGGTGCGATACGCCTCCCGCGCCGGTCCCTTGGTCCGCGGCTTCGCGCCGCCTCGGAACCGATCCAGCCATGACATGCGGACAAGTGTGCCTCGCCCGCCCTCAGCCCGCTGTGAACACGCGCGACACAGGTGCAAAGATGGCTGACGTGTCCGACTTCGACGTCCTCATCCTCGGAGCCGGGTCGGGAGGCTATGCGTGCGCGTTGCGGGCCGCCCAGCTCGGGCTGCGCGTAGGTCTGGTCGAGAAGGGGAATCTCGGCGGCACCTGTCTCCACGTCGGCTGCATCCCGACCAAGGCGCTGCTGCACGCGGCCGAGGTCGCCGACAGTGCCCGGGAGTCGGAGCAGTTCGGGGTGCGGGCCAGCCTCGAGGGCATCGACATGGCCGGGGTCAACGCCTACAAGGACGGCGTCGTGCAGCGGCTGTTCAAGGGGCTGACCGGGCTCATGAAGAGCCGCGGCATCACCTTCATCGAGGGCACCGGGCGGCTGACCGGTCCGTGCGAGGTGAGCGTCGACGGTACGCCGTACGCCGCCGACCACGTGGTCCTCGCCAGCGGCTCCTACCCCCGGTCGTTGCCGGGCCTCGACATCGACGGCGAGCGCGTGATCACCTCCGAGGAGGCGCTTCGGCTCGACCGGGTGCCGGCGTCGGTGGTCGTGCTCGGCGGCGGGGTGATCGGCTGTGAGTTCGCGAGCGTGTGGCGCAGCTTCGGCGCCGAGGTGACCATCGTCGAGGCGCTGCCCCGGCTGGTCCCGCTGGAGGACGAGGCGTCCTCCAAGGCGCTCGAGCGGGCCTTCCGCAAGCGCGGCATCGGGTTCCGGACCGGCACGCCGTTCCAGAGCGTCAAGACCACCGACGACGGGGTCGCGGTGACTGTCGAGGGCGGCGAGGTCCTCGAGGCCGAGCTGCTCCTCGTGGCGGTGGGCCGTGGGCCGGCGACGGACGGCCTCGGGTACGACGAGCAGGGCGTCGCGATGGACCGCGGCTTCGTCCTTGCCGACGAGCGGTGCCGGACCAACCTCGAGAACGTCTGGGCGGTCGGCGACATCGTCCCCGGCCTCCAGCTCGCCCACCGAGGCTTCCAGCAGGGCATCTTCGTGGCCGAGGAGATCGCTGGGCTCTCCCCCACGCCGCTGGACGAGGCCGGCATCCCGCGGGTGACCTACTCCCACCCCGAGGTCGCCTCGGTCGGGCTGACCGAGGCCGAGGCCGGCGAGACCTACGGCGCCGACGCGATCGAGTCGCTGACCCTCGACCTGGGCGGCAACGGCAAGAGCCAGATCCTCAAGACCCAGGGCTTCGTCAAGCTGGTGCGCCGCAAGGACGGTCCCGTCGTCGGCGTCCACCTGGTGGGCGACCGGGTCGGCGAGCTCGTCGGCGAGGCCCAGCTGATCTACAACTGGGAGGGGTACCCCGAGGACGTAGCCTCGCTCGTCCACGCCCACCCGACCCAGAACGAAGCCCTCGGCGAGGCGCACCTGGCTCTCGCCGGCAAGCCACTGCACTCCCACTCCTGACCGACCACCCGTCCCTTCCAGACCACGCTGACCCGATCCGAGCGAAGGAGCTCCATGGCCACCGAAGTCAACCTTCCCGCACTGGGCGAGTCCGTCACGGAGGGCACGGTCACGCGCTGGCTCAAGCAGGTCGGCGACCAGGTCGCCGTCGACGAGCCCCTGCTCGAGGTCTCCACCGACAAGGTCGACACCGAGATCCCCTCGCCGGTCGCCGGGACGCTGCTCGAGATCAAGGCCAACGAGGACGACACCGTCGAGGTCGGCGCCGTACTCGCGGTGATCGGCGACGAGGGCGAGAGCACCGGCTCCGATTCCGGCGACTCGTCTGCCGAGGCCGAGCCGGCGAGGACCGGTCAGGCCGCGGACGAATCGGAGCCCGCGCAACCCGAGCCGCAGCCCGAGCCGCAGCCCGAGCCGCAGCCCGAGCCGCAGGCCGAGCCGGAGCCCGAGCAGCCCGCGGCCGCCGAATCGTCCGAGCCGGCGGCGGCTGCGGCGAGCGGTGGGGGCGCGGACGAGTCGTCGTCCGGCGGCGGTGGCGGGGGTGGCGACGCCACACCGGTGACACTGCCCGCGCTGGGTGAGTCGGTCACCGAGGGGACCGTGACCCGGTGGCTCAAGCAGGTGGGTGACGAGGTGGCCGTCGACGAGCCGCTCCTCGAGGTCTCCACCGACAAGGTCGACACCGAGATCCCCTCACCGGTCGCCGGGACGCTGCTCGAGATCAAGGTCAGCGAGGACGAGACCGTCGAGGTCGGCGCCGAGCTGGCGTTGGTGGGTTCCGGTCAGCCGGCCTCTGGCGGCGGTGGCGAGCAGGCGCAGCCGGAGGAGAAGCAGCCGGAGCCGGAGCCTGAGCCCGAGCCGCAAGCTCAGGAGCCGGAGCCCGAGCCCGAGCCCGAACCGGAGCCGGAGCCGGAGCCCGAGGCGAAGGAGGAACCGGCACCGGCCCAGGAGACGCAGCCGGAGCCGGCGAAGCAGCCGGAGCCCGAGCCGCCAGCCGCTGCCGCGCCGCCCGCGCCGGCCGCCCTGAGCGGTGCCGCCGAGGGTGCCGCCGGCTACGTCACGCCCCTGGTCCGCAAGCTCGCCGGCCAGCACAACGTCGACCTGTCCACGGTGACCGGCTCAGGTGTTGGCGGCCGGATCCGCAAGCAGGACGTGCTCGAGGCCGCCGCTCGCCAGGCCGAGCAGGCCGCCCAGCCGGCGGCCGCGGCCGCTCCGGCGGGTGTTGCCGCCGCTGGCGCTGCGGCACCGGCGGGTGGCACGGCGCCGACGATCACGCCGGACTCACGCCGGGGCACCACCGAGAAGATCAGCCGGCTGCGCAAGATCATCGCCGAGCGGATGGTCGACTCGCTGCAGACCTCGGCGCAGCTCACCCAGGTCATCGAGGTCGACGTCACCAACGTCGCCCGGCTGCGTGAGTCGGTGAAGAACGAGTTCCTGGCCCGCGAGGGGGTCAAGCTCACCTACCTGCCGTTCTTCGCCAAGGCAGCGATCGACGCACTGAAGGAGCACCCGAAGCTCAACGCCACGATCGACACCGAGGCCGGCGAGATCACCTACTACGACCGGGAGAACCTCGCCTTCGCGGTGGACACCGAGAAGGGGCTGATCACCCCCGTGGTCCGCGACGCCGGCGACCTCTCGATCTCGGGGCTGGCCAAGAAGATCGCGGACGTCGCCGAGCGCACCCGCACCAACAAGATCGGCCCCGACGAGCTGTCCGGCGGCACCTTCACCATCACCAACCTCGGCAGCGTGGGGGCGCTCTTCGACACCCCGATCATCAACAAGCCGCAGGTGGCGATCCTGGGTCCGGGCACCGTCGTGAAGCGGCCGGTGGTCATCGACGACCCGAACCTCGGGGAGACGATCGCGGTCCG
>NZ_DASUFR010000222.1:0-21566 GCF_036274455.1 Nocardioides sp.
CGCGACGGGTCGCGGCGGTGCGCCGGCGGCTGTACGTTGCGGGTCAAGGTTCTCTTTCTCGGGAAGGACCCGGATGTCCCGCACGCGCATGGTGGTTGCGACGGTGCTCGTCGCCTGGGTGCTCGGGGCGTGCTCGGACGACGACCCGAAGCCGGACATCTCGGACCCGACGCCGTCGGCGCCCGCGTCGTCAGTTCCGGTCAGCCCTTCGGAGAGCTCGGCGGCGCCGACGCTGAGTCCAGAGGAGACGGTGCGGGCATGGGTGGACGCCCAAAACACTGCCCTTGAAACGGGAGCTACTGCGGACCTCCGAGATCTTGCTGCGTCCGGATGCAGTGGCTGCGACGACTTTCCGAAGCCGATTGAGGACGT
Source organism: Nocardioides sp. (assembly GCF_036274455.1). Taxonomy (GTDB): domain Bacteria; phylum Actinomycetota; class Actinomycetes; order Propionibacteriales; family Nocardioidaceae; genus Nocardioides. The sequence continues at coordinate 373 of NZ_DASUFR010000222.1, forward strand.
CTATGCAGCGGGTGGGTCGTTCCATGGTGGCCGTTGGAGATTGATCAACAGCCACGTTGCGACAAGTTCTACATCTGCAGTCCGCCTCACTGCGGCCGTGCGGATCGCCGGCGGCACCACGGTTCCTGCCGCGGGGGCCAAGCCAGTGAAGTACAAGCCACAGCACCACCTCATGTCGTTCGAACTCAAAATGGAGGCGGATGCGTGGCGATTCTCCGCTATTGCGTTTGTCTCCTAGTCATCTTCAGTCTCAGCTCGAGCCCGCAAGACGCGTCTGCCGCGAACGCACAGGCATGTCACACGGAGATTCATGCGTTCTACGTGAATGGGCTTCTTCAGACACACAATGTCGAGGTATGCACTGCATACGGAACTACTGGCTCGGCGCAAGAGGTCTTGGCCCCGACGGATTCAGGGCTGGATCCGATCTGCGTGAGCACTGCGATCACGAATGGAGTCGATCCCTTCGTGTTTTGCGACATTCCGCCTGAGGATGGTCCGGTTCGCCTTACTCCCGGGCTGATTGCGCAGGCGCTCGCCCGCATCCGGCTACCGCCGTCGACTCTGCAAGTGCAGCCACCCAACGGACGTACGCTCGTCAACTTCGACACGAACTTCTACACCGAGACCCAACCGTTCGACCGGACCGTGACCCTGCTCGGCCGGCGGGTCGACCTGCACATCGTGCCGAGCGAGTTCGGGTGGCGGTTCGGCGACGACCGGTCGTTGACGACCGACGAGCCCGGCTCGCCGTACCCGCACCTCGACGTGACCCACCGCTACCTCAGGAAGGGGCACGTGGCGCCGAGCGTGGACACGACGTACACCGCGACCTACCGCGTCGACGGCGGCGCCTGGCGCGAGGTACCCGGCTCGGTGACCATCCCCGGCGCGCCGGTCGATCTGGAGGTGCTGACGGCGACGCCGACGCTGGTGGGGTACGACTCGTGAAGGAGATCCTCCTGGCGCTGGTCACCTCTTCTCCGGATCAGCGCCGGAGAAGCCGTAGGGTCGCGGCGTGCGGCCGTGGAACACCTTCATCGAGGGCGACAACCTCGAGGTGCTCCCGCTGCTGACCGGGGAGTTCAGCGAGGTCGACCTGGTCTACATCGACCCGCCGTACAACACCGGGAACGCCTTCGCCTACGCCGACGACATCCGCGGTGACGCGGCGGCGACGAGGCACGAGGCGTGGGTCGCGATGATGCGGCCGCGGCTGGAGGCGGCGCGCGCGGTGCTGGCCGACCGCGGCGCGATGTTCGTCAGCATCGACGACAACGAGGCGGCCCACCTGCGGCTGCTGATGGACGAGGTGTTCGGCGAGGCCAACTTCCTCGCCCAGGTCGTCGTCAACCTCAACCCCAAGGGACGCCAGCTGGGGAAGGGGTTCGCGACGAGCCACGAGTACCTCCTGGTCTACGCCAGGGACGCCGCTCGAACCGTGCTCGACGCAAGCAGCCCGGACGCCGTGGTCGAGAGCGACTTCCCGCTGGTCGACCCGGACGGGCGGCACTACCGGCACCTGCCGCTGCGCAACACCAACAAGAAGTTCAACCCGGTGACCGCGCGGACCATGCACTTCCCCGTCTACGGCGACCCCGACAGCGGGCTGGTGCGCACCCGGCCGTTCGAGGGCAGCCACGAGATCGAGCCGGTGTTCGGCGACGGTACGCCGGCAGTCTGGCGGTGGAGCGCGCCGCTGATCGACGAGCGGCCCGGCGACCTGGTGTGCCGGCGGATCAAGGGCAGGCACGGCGAGCGGATCGACGTCTTCCAGAAGGACTGGCTGCACCGAGAGCCCGGCGGCCGGCGCAAGAAGCTGCGGACCATCTGGCTGGCCGAGGAGGTCGGCTCGACCGACACCGCGGTGGCCGAGCTGAAGGAGATCATCGGGCACGTCTTCGAGTCACCCAAGCCGACCGGGCTGGTGCGGCGGATCCTGGCCACGATGCCGGACGATGCGCTCGTGCTGGACTTCTTCGCCGGCAGCGGGACGACGGGCCATGCGGTGGCGCTGGCGAACGAGGAGGACGGCGGCGGCCGGCGCTGCATCAGCATCAACTCGGCCGAGCCGACCCGAGAGGGCTCGAACGCCCGCCTCGCCGGGCTGCGCACCGTCGCCGATATCACCCGGTCGCGCCTGCGCGCCGTGGCGGCGAGACACGGCGGCGGACTGACGGAGTGGGTCCTCGGCGACGGTCGACTTGCCCAGCACGACGGTGGCTGAGGTGCGAGGCGCCCCGGCGCCGAGCCTCGAAGCCAGGTGACCTGGGGCTGGGACTGGCGTGGGTGCCTTCGCTGCGGAGGTCTCGACGGGCTCGACCGGCGGTGGGCCACGGCGGTGGCTGAGGTGCGAGGCGCCCCGGCGCCGAGCCTCGAAGCCCGGTGACCTGGGGCTGGGACTGGCGCGGGTGCCTTCGCTGCGGAGGCTTCGAGGCTCGGCCGTGAACGGCCTCGCACCTCAGCCACCGAGGGGGCCAGCAGGTGCCATTGCTGCGGAGGTCTCGACAGGCTCGACCAGCGCCGAGCCGTCACGGTGGCTGAGGTGCGAGGCGCCCCGGCGCCGAGCCTCGAAGCCGGGTGACTCGGGGCTGGGACTCAGCCACCGGCGCGGGCGGCTCGCCACTCGGGGGCGAGGATGCTCCAGATCTCGGTGTCCCACCAGCGCTCGGCGTGGTGCCAGGACTCGCGGGTCGTCCCGTCGAGGGTGAGGCCGAGCCGCTTCGCGACGTTGCGGCTCGCGGTGTTCTCCGGCACGCAGTGCCACTCGGCGCGGTGCAGACCCCGCTCGAGCAGCGCCCAGTCGAGCATGGCGGCCACCGCCCGAGTCACGTAGCCGTGCCCCTGGGCGTCCGCCGCCAGCCAGACGCCGAGCTCGCACGACCCTGCGCCGGCCTCGAAGGTCCGGAACAGGGTGCCGCCGACCATCCGCCCTCCGACTCGCCCTCCCAGCCGCAGCGCGTAGATGCGCGGACCGTCCTGGGCGGTGCCGTCGGCGTACCGCTGCAGGAAGGCCCGGGCCGGCTCCTCCTCTGCGAGCGCGCTGCCCCAGGGCAGCCAGGGGGAGAGGTGGTCCTGCTCGGCAGCCACGAACGCCGCGAACTCCGCGGCCTGCCACGGCTCGAGGCCGGTGAGGGTCAGGTCGTCGCCGAGGTCGAGGGAGAGCATCGATGAGTCCTTCCGGGGTGCCTGCCGAGGCTACATAACAACTGTTGTGTAACCTACCACCATGCCCGTGACCGTGGACCACGACGTACGCCGCCGCGAGGTGGCCGAGGCGGTGTGGCGGGTCCTCGCCGACACCGGATTCGCGGGGCTGAGCATGCGCGCGGTGGCCCGCGAGCTGGGTGCGACCACCGGCCTGCTCACCCACTACTTCGGGAGCAAGCGCGAGCTGGTGCAGCACGCGCTCGAGGTCGTGCACGAGCGGACCGCGCCCCGGATGGCGGCTGCGGGCGAGGGTGTCGGTGGCCTCGAGGGGCTCCGGCTCCGGCTCCGCGCTGTGCTCGTCGAGGACGAGGAGGCCGCGGTCCTCAGCAAGGTGTGGGTCGGCTTCTGGGACCTTGCGCTGGCCGATGCCGAGCTCGGCCGATCCGAGGCCGCGCGCTACGAACGCTGGCGCGAGCGGCTGCGGCCGCTGGTCGACGAGGCGATCGACGCCGGTGATCTGAACGGCGAGCTGAACGGCGAGCTCGAAGGTGGCCGGGAGACCATCGTCGACATCCTCACCGCGTTCACCCATGGCCTGGTGGTCCAGGCGCTGTTCGACCCGGACCGGTTCCCGGTGGAGCGGCAGTACGCCGCCCTCGACGCGCTGCTCGCGGCGCTCAGCTGACCTGCACGTCGGCGATCGTGTAGCCGACCTCCTCGTCGGCCATCGTCTTGTGCGGGTCGACGTAGACCGAGCTCGGGTAGTCCTGGCCGGCCGGCCAGTCCACGGTCACCTTGTCGGCGGTGGTGTCGTTGGCCCTCGCGATGACGTCGTTGATCGTCAGCCAGGAGGACTTGTCCGCCGGGTCGCCGGCGTGGACCCCACTCCGACCGCCGTCGTCCTGGGTGTAGACGGCGCTCACCACCTCCCCGCCGGCCACGGTCACCTTGACCGGCACATTGGCGAACGCGCAGAAGCACGACACGGTCAGCTGGAAGGTGTAGTCGGCCGGCGCGAACTCCGGGTAGGTCCCCACGGTCGGGCTGGCCGAGGGGCTGGTCGCCGTGGTGGTCGGCGCCGGGTCCGAGGCGACCTCGCCGTCGTCCGAACCGCACCCCACCAGCGCGAGCGGCAGCACGAGAGCAGCAGCGGACAGCGCGAGACCTCGCATGCCGATCGGACGACTCCTCGGCGCGTCGGGTTCCATGCACCCACTCTGCCGGGTCGCCGGCGCTTATCTTCGGACCGCCATGACGCTGGTCCGACCCGAGCCCCCGCGGCGACGTGCGCCGCTGATCGGCGCTGCCCTGGTTCCCGCGCTTGTCGTGACCGCTTTCGGCGTACCGGCGGGCGGCGCGCGGCCGGCGCACGCCATCCGCGTGTCGTCGGTGACGTGGGCGGACGACGTGCCGGTCGCGGAGGGGGCTCTGGTGACCCTGCGGGTCACCCTGGCGGCCGGTGCCGCGACGGAGCCGATGGTCCGGGTGACCGGTGGGACCGTGGCGGGGATCCCGGACCTGTGCGCGGCCAGCACCGTCGTACGCCGCCGTTCCTACATCTCCAGTGCGGGCACCATGCTCGACTGCGTCGTCGTCGACCGGCACGCCCAGGAGCTGGCCGTCCAGATCCGCGCCGCGACGGGTGCGGGACCGCTGGCCGTGACGATCGCCGAGGCCGGCACCGCGACCGCGGCGCCGCAGCGCGCGGTCGTGGCCGGGACGCCGGACACCCCGCGCCGGCTCCGGCTGCTCTCCAGCCCCGACTTCCTCAACGCCGACGTCGCCGACCTCCGCCGCGGACCGGGCTTCTGGAACCCGCGCCGCTCGGCCAACTCCACCAGCCCGGCCTACGAGCGCGCCATCGACCACGTCCTCGACGACTGGGAGCGACAGGACCCCGACGCGGTGCTGGTCGCGGGCGACCTGGTCGACGGACGGTGGGGCCGGGACTCACACCACACGGGCAACTTCGGGCCGGTCGACACCGCCGCGCACCGGGCCGTCGCCGCCCGGCTGGCCGCGGAGACGTACTACCCGCAGTACGTCCGGCGGTTCCGCGCCCACCACCTCGACCTCTACCCGGCGCCGGGCGACCACGAGTACGGCGACAACCCCTGGACGACCTCGAAGCGCAGGCTCGCGCCGGTCTTCCAGGAGGAGTTCGCCCGCTACTTCACCCGCACGCCGTCCGGGCAGGCCCGGTTCCGCGACCATCCGAGGGGCCCGCACGCGGGGACGGCGTACGCCTTCCGCCCTGCCCCGGACGTCCAGGTGGTCACCATCGACCCGTTCGACGTCGCGGCTGACCACGCCCGGATCCGGGTCGACCGGCAGCAGCTGCGGTGGCTTGTGGGCGTGCTGCGCCGTGCCCAGCAGGACGGTGTGTCGTGGACGATCGTCCAGGGTCACGTGCCGATCCTCGAGCCGGTGCGGTCGCGGGGGTCGAGCGGGTTGCACTACCCGGGCGGCGCCCGGTCGCGGCTCTGGAAGGTGTTCGGCACCTACGGCGTCGACGCCTACCTGTGCGGCGAGGTCCACGACGTCACGGCGACCAGCCAGGACGGCATCCTCCAGCTCGCCCACGGCGGCGCGTTCCAGTTCGGGCTCACCACCTACGCCCTCCTCGACGTCCACGACGACCGCATCGACGTGACGCTGCGTGACTATGCCGTCAGGGTCCGCGACGCGCGCGACCACAGCCGGCTCTGGGAGACCGTCCGAAGCGGGCTCAGGAAGTGGGTCCGGGTCGACCCCGACCCGGTGACGATCGGGACGCTCACCCTGAATAGGAGCGGACAGGTCACCGCGCGAACAGGCATGCTGGTGCCCTACGAACCCTGACGGAGGAGACGATGGCCGACCAGTCCAGCGCGAACGACGACCTGAAGGCGAAGATGCGGGAGGCGTTGGATCGCAAGAACAAGAAGGCCAAGGGCGTCCAGGAGGACGGACCGCTGCGCGAGAAGGCGCACGGCTCGGAGGTCGTCGGCGGCGGCCCACGGATGCACCGGCGCAAGGCCGGCGGGGGCGGCAGCTGACCTCGTGAGATAGCCCACGCGCCCAGCCGGTGCCCCGGGTCGCGCCGAGCCGGGATCATGGGCGCATGCAGTTCGGACGCAGCTATGAGGAGTTCGAGGTCGGTGCGACCTACAAGCACTGGCCCGGCAAGACGGTGACCGAGTACGACGACCACCTGTTCTGCCTGCTCACCATGAACCACCACCCGCTGCACCTCGACGCGCACTACGCCGGTGAGACGACCCAGTTCGGCAAGAACGTCGTGGTGGGCAACTACGTCTACTCGATCCTGCTCGGCATGTCGGTGCCCGACGTGTCCGGCAAGGCGATCGCCAACCTCGAGATCGAGTCGCTGCGGCACGTCGCCCCGACCTTCCACGGCGACACCCTCTACGGCGAGACGACCGTGCTGGACAAGTGGGAGTCGACGTCCAAGGACGACCGCGGCGTCGTGCACGTGGAGACGATCGGCTACAACCAGGACGGCCAGGTCGTGTGCATCTTCCGTCGCAAGGTGATGGTGCCGAAGCAGAGCTACCTCGACGCCCGAGGCGGCGAGCAGCCCGGTCGGCCGGTGCCCCAGCCGGACAAGTCCTGGCCGGGCCCGGCCGGGCGAGAGAGCTAGACAGTCGGGTCGATCGGCTGGGGGGCCGGGGCCGTCACCGTCCCCGCCGGCGCGAACGCGGGCGCCAGCGGGAGGATCCCGAGGATCAGCACCATCGGCACCGCGAAGCCGAGGCGCAGCGAACCGGCGCCGACCAGCCCGGTGAGGACCGCGCCGAGCAGCCCGCCGACGTAGTTGAACTGGTTGAACCGCGCGATCACCGCATCGACCCGCGCCTGCTCGCCGCCGGCGATCCGCGCGGCCGCCGAGAAGCTGAGCGGCGCGATCACCGAGACCCCGGCCCCGAGCAGGGTGAACCCCACCACCGCCACCGGCCAGGTCGGCGAGGTCACCACCACCAGCAGCGCCAGCGAGGCGACCACCGCGCCTGTGCGCAGCACCGGCGTGGCGCCGTACCGCAGCACCAGCGAGTCGCCCGCCAGTCGCATCGCCAGGCTCGCCACGAGGTAGGGCAGCGTGGCCAACGCCACCAGCCCCTGCGGCGCGCCGACGACGTCGTCGAGGAAGGTCGGGCCCCAGGTCTGGGCGGCGGTGTCGACCATGTAGAAGAGCACCATCCCGAGACCGACCAGCAGGATCGGCCGCCACGGGACGGCGACCTGCGCGGCCTCGGCCAGCGCCTCGCCGTGCTCGCGCGGGAGGTACGGCGCGAACAGGGCGGCCAGCGGGACCACGGCGACCAGGCCGGCGGTCCAGAGGGGTGCGTGGGCCGCGGCGAGGGCATAGCTGGCGCCGATGATGCCGCCGAAGGTCCAGGCCCCGTGGAACGACGGCAGGATCGGACGGCCGTAGCGGTGCTCGACCGCGACCGCCTGCATGTTGCTGGTCGCGTCGACCATGCCCAGCCCCACGCCGTACGCCGCCAGCGCGGCGACGAACACCGCGACCTCCGGCGCTGCCGCGAGCACCGGGACCGCGATGCCGATCGTCAGCAGCCCGGCCCTCAGGGTGCGGGCGCTGTCGACCCGGTGGGCCACGAGCTCGGCGACCACCGACCCGGCCCCGGCCAGCAGCACGATCATCAGCAGCAGCAGCGACAGCTCGACCTCGGACAGGTCCCACTTGTCGGAGAACCTCGGCAGCCGCGTGGTCAGGCTGATGAAGACCATCCCCTGGGTGGCGAAGGCGAGGGCCGCCGCCCGGCGGGCCAGCTGGTCCCTGGCCATGGGGGTGGCCGCAGGGGCGGCCGCGGGGGTGCTCTGCATGGCCCGATCGTGCCAGTGACCGCGTCATTGCGGGCGGGGGAGGATCTTTCGGGCCATTCTGGGGTCCTGCCCGGCACATGGCCGGCGTTCGGAGAGGTGAGGGATGGCACGCACGGGACAGCAGCTGCGGGTCCGAACGGCCAAGGCGATGGCCGAGCGAAGCGGCGGCAACGTCAAGGTGGCGACGGAGAAGAAGTCCGGCTTCGGCGACCGGCTGCGCTACATGTTCGACAACTCCATGTCGTCGGGGACGCCCGCCCTCATCGCCTGGCTGACCGCTGCGACCCTCGTGCTGATCATCGTCTTCGCACTGGTCCTGACGCTGACCGGGCTCAACCAGGAGGGCGACGACCGGAACTTCTTCGAGGACCTCTTCTACAACCTGTTGCACGCGCTCGACCCCGGCACCGTCGGCGGTGACTCCGGCTCGTGGGCGTGGCTGCTGACCATGCTGGCCCTCACCCTGTGCGGCCTGTTCATCGTCAGCGCCCTGATCGGTGTGCTCGCCACGGGCATCGACAGCAAGCTCGCCGACCTGCGCCGCGGCCGCTCGATCGTCCTCGAGGAGGACCACACCGTGATCCTCGGCTGGTCGGAGTCGATCTTCACGATCATCTCCGAGCTCACCCTGGCCAACGAGAGCCGCAAGGACCCGGTCATCGTGATCCTGGCCGACCGCGACAAGGTCGACATGGAGGACGAGCTCAAGGTCAAGGTCCCCGAGCGGCGCGGCACCAGGATCATCTGCCGCTCCGGTTCGCCGATGGACCTCGACGACCTGCGGCTGAGCAGCCACGAGACCGCCCGCTCGGTGATCCTGCTCGCACCGGACTCCGACGACCCCGACGCCGAGGTCATCAAGACGTTGCTCGCCCTCACCCACCACGTCGACGAGGGGAGCGAGGCGGCGCCGCGGATCGTCGCCGAGATCCGGGACCCGAGCAACCTCGAGGCGGCATCCCTCGTCGGCAAGGGCCGGACCACGCTCCTCGACATCCGCGAGACCGTCGCCAAGCTGGTCGTCCAGACCTCGCGCCAGTCCGGCGCCGCGGCCGTCTACACCGAGCTGTTCGACTACTCCGGCGACGAGTTCTACTTCCACGAGGACCACGGGCTCGCCGGGTCGACGTACGCCGAGGCGCAGCTCGCCTTCGAGGCGGCATCCGTCGTCGGCGTCATCGGCGGCGGCGTCTCCAAGCTGAACCCGCCGCCGGACACCCCCATCACCGCCGAGCAGACCCTCATCGTGGTCGTCGAGGACGACTCGGCGCTCGAGGGTCAGTCGCGGTCGATGACCGAGCCCGCGCTGAACCGGCTCGGCAACGCCACCGCGACCGACGTGCACCCCACGCAGGCGCTCCTGGTCGGCTGGAACCAGCGCGCCCCGATCGTGCTGCGCGAGCTCGACCGCTACGCGCCGCCCGGCTCGACGCTGACCGTGCTGACGGCGTACGGCGACCCGGTCGTGCCGGCGTTCCACAACCTCGCGGTCAGCGTGGTCAAGGCGCCCACGACCAACCGTGCGGTGCTCGAGGAGCACGTGGCCGCCGACCTCGACCAGATCATCGTGCTCTGTTACGACGAGGACCTCGACGTGCAGACCGCCGACTCGCGGACCCTGGTCACGCTGCTCCACGTCCGCGACATCCTCGGCAAGCTCGGCTCGGAGACACCCGTGGTCAGCGAGATGATCGACGACCGCAATCGGGTGCTCGCCTCGGTCGCCGACGTCGACGACATCGTGGTGAGTGGCGAGATCGTGTCGCTGCTGGTCACCCAGCTCTCCGAGGACGGCCGGCTGGAGGCGGTGTTCAAGGAGCTGCTCGGCGCCGACGGGAGCGAGATCTACCTGCGGCCGGCCGAGTGGTACGTCGAGCCGGGCGACGACGTGTCCTGGGCGACCGTCGTCGCCGGCGCGATCGGTCGCAACGAGACCGCGATCGGGCTCAAGTCCGCGCTGCTGGCCGAGCCGGGGCTGAAGTTCGGTGTGGTCGTCAACCCGCCGAAGTCGCAGACCTACACGGTCGGGCCGGGCGACGCGGTGGTCGTGCTCGCCGAGGAGTGAGAGTCGTCGGCTACCGTCGGGGCCCGTGGGCGAGGCGTGGCTGGTGCGGCACGGCGCCACGGAGTGGAGCGAGGCCGGCCGGCACACCTCGACGACCGACGTGCCGCTGACCCCAGCGGGTGAGGACGCGGCGCGGACGATCGCCGCGAGGCTGCAGGGCCACGACTTCGCGCTCGTGCTGACCTCGCCGATGACCCGGGCGCGGCGGACGGCCGCGCTGGCCGGGTTCGCCTCGGCCGCCGTCGACGACGACCTGCGCGAGTGGGACTACGGCGACTACGAAGGTGTCACCACCGAGGAGATCCGCGAGTCGGTGCCGGGCTGGACGGTGTTCTCCCACCCGTGCCCGGGTGGCGAGACCGCGTCCCAGGTCGGGGCCCGGCTCGACCGGGTGGTGGCGCGCTGCCGCGGCGCCGGGGGCGACGCGCTGCTGTTCGGCCACGGCCACGCGTTGCGGGTGCTGGCGGCACGGTGGCTGGGGCTGCCGGTCGAGGACGGCCGGCTGTTCGTGCTGCAGACCGCAACCCTCTCCGTGCTCGGCGACGAGCGCGAGACGCCGGCGCTGCTTCGGTGGAACTCTTGACCTGTCTCTCACCTGTCCTCGACGGTTGAGCATGCCTCTCTCGGCGAGCTGTCCTCGCTGCTCGACGCCGGTCGCGGAGTCCGGCGGGACGTGGTCGTGCCCCGACCACGGCCAGGTCGAGCCGCTGTGGCGGCCCGAGGAGGCGTCGTACGACACGTTCGTGGAGCACCTGCGCGCCACCGCGCGGTTCCCGACCTACCTTCCCTGGCCGCTCAGCCCGGGGTGGCGGGTCACCGACTTCGCCGCGGTCGGGACCGTGGACCGCGGCCGGGCCGCGATGACCTGCGTGTCCGGCACGTCCTCCCTCGACGGTCCGGTCGACGTGCTGATCATCACCGAGGAGCCGGGCGTCGGCCTCGGGGCCCGCATCGCCGGCACCTGGCACGACGACCCGGGCACCGAGGTCGGCGACGGCCCGCCGTGCCTCCGGGTCCGCGTCGACTCCCAGACCGTCCCGCTGTGGCCGGTCTCCACCTCCGCGGCGGGCGGCGAGTGGGACCGCTCCGTGGTCGCGGGCGAGGCCGAGGGGCGCTGGCTCTGGCTGGTGCTCCGCCCGGCCTCGGCCGTGCTCCTGCTCGCCGACGACTGGCTCCTGCGCGACGTGTCCGGCCTCGGCCCGCCGCTGGTGGAGCTGCCGTTCGGAGGTCCCGCGCCCGCCTGGTGAGCAGGCTCCTAGGCTCACCTCGTGCGCATCGACCTCCACACCCACACGCGGGCCAGCGACGGCACGCAGACCCCGGAGGAGCTGGTGCGAGCGGCCGACGCGGCCGGGCTGGACGTGCTGGGGCTGACCGACCACGACGCCACCGAGGGCTGGACCGAGGCGGCCCGCACGGCCGAGGAGGTCGGCATCGCGCTGGTGCGGGGCGTCGAGATCAGCACCAAGCACCTGGGGAGGGGAGCCCACCTGCTGGCCTACCTGGCCGACCCGACCTACCCGCCGCTCGTCGAGAAGCTCGAGAAGACGCTCGACGGGCGGAGCAGCAGGGTGCCGGCGATGCTCGAGCGGCTGCGCGACCTCGGGATCGAGGTCGACATCCACGACGTGCGCCGCGCCTCGGACGGCACGGCCGCGACCGGGCGGCCCCACGTCGCCGACGCGCTGGTGACGCTCGGGGTGGTGCCCGACCGGGGCGCGGCCTTCGAGCGCTACCTGAACCCGGGGCGGCCGGCCCACGTCAACCGGTACGCGCCCGAGCTGGTCGAGATGCTCCGCGTCGTCGACGAGGCCGGGGGCGTGAGCGTGCTCGCGCACCCCTGGGGCCGGCCCGGGTCCTCGGTGATGGACGAGCCGGCCATCGCGGAGCTGACCGCGCTCGGGCTGGCCGGCCTCGAGGTCGACCACCAGGACCACCCCCCGGAGCGGCGGGCACGGCTGCGGGCCATCGCGGAGAGGCTGGACCTCGTCGTCACCGGTTCCAGCGACCACCACGGCGCCGGGAAGCGCGACCACGAGCTGGGCGTCAACACCACCGCGCCCGAGCACTACGAACGGCTGCTCGCCCTCGCCGACGCCGCGTCCGCGCGGTCGGGGCGCACCACCCCCGAGGTGGTCCGGTGACTCGGTACGCCATCGACGCACCCACGCTGCTGCGCATCGTCGCCGACGAGGTGGCGGTCGACCCGAGCCACCAGCTCGTGGCCCCCAACAGCATCCGCTCCGACGCGCTCACCCTGCTGCTCGGTCAGGTCCGGCGCGGCGAGCTCACCGACAAGGCGGCCCGGGAGCTGCACACCCGGCTCACCGAGCTGAAGATCCGCACGCTCGGCGACCGGGTCTCGCGCTGGACGTCGTTCCAGATCGCCCGCGAGCAGGGCTGGGACACGACGTACGCCGCGGAGTACCTCGCCGTCGCCAGGCTGCAGGCCGACGCGCTGGTCACCGTCGACGAGGAGCTGGCCGGGAAGGCCGAGGGGATCGTCCCGGTCGAGCCGCTGCGGGCGCTGACGAGGTAGCTACTTCCGCCCCACCGACTGGAACCGCTGGAGCAGGCTGTTCGGGACCAGCCTCGACGCGGTGGCGATCGCCTTGTACTGGGGTGACGGGACCGAGACGACCTTGCCCTTGTCGAAGTCGGAGAGCGCATCGGACACGAGCCGCTCGGCCTCGAGCCACATGAAGCCCGGCGCCGAGCCGCGCGAGACGTCCATCCGCTCGTGGAACTCGGTCTTGGTGAACCCCGGGCAGAGCGCCATGATCCTGACGCCGCGGGGGCGGTACTCGTTGGCCGCCCACTCGGAGAAGGAGTTCACCCAGGCCTTGGCCGCGCTGTAGGTGCCACGCGGGAGGAACGCCGCCACGCTGGACACGTTGATCACCCCGCCCTCGCCCCGCTCGGTCATGGTCCGCAGGGCCGCGTGCGTGAGCCGCATGACGGCGACGACCAGCACCTCGAGCATCGCGGTCTCGGCGTCGGCGGAGTTGTCCAGGAAGCGGCCCTTCAGCCCGAAGCCGGCGTTGTTGACCAGCAGGTCGATCGGACGGCTGCTGTCCAGGAGCCTGGCCTCGACGCGGGCGAGCGACTCGCGGTCGGTCAGGTCGGCCGGGAGCACCTCGACCTCGACGCCGTGGTCGGCCCGCAGGGCAGCTGCGGTCTTCTCCAGCCGCTCCTCGTCGCGAGCCACCAGGACCAGGTCGTACCCGCGGGCCGCGAGCTGCTCTGCGAAACAGTGGCCGATGCCCGCCGTCGGGCCGGTCACGAGCGCGGTCTTCGACATGGACAGGAGTCTGACAGGTCGGTGGGCCACCGGACCGGGGTCGTCCGGCATGATGGGCTGTGTCATGACCGAGCGACGTACGACCGTGCTCGCGATCGCCAACCAGAAGGGTGGCGTCGCCAAGACGACGACCGTCGCGTCGATCGGTGCGGCGCTCGCGGAGCTCGGCCAGCGCGTGCTGCTGGTCGACCTCGACCCGCAGGCCTGCCTGACCTTCTCGCTGGGGATAGACCCCGAGGACCTCGAGCTGTCGATCCACCACGTCTTCACCAAGGGGCTGCCGGCCACCGAGGCGATCATCACCACCGAGGACGGCGTCGACCTCCTCCCGGCGACGATCGAGCTCGCCCGGGCCGAGGCCGATCTGCTCACCCGCACCGGCCGCGAGCACGTGCTGCGCGCCGTGGTCGAGGACCTGGTCGAGCAGGGCGAGGACTACGACTGGATCCTGCTCGACTGCCCGCCGTCGCTCGGCGTCCTCACCGTCGCCGCGCTCACCGCGGCCGAGGGCGTGCTGATCCCCCTGCAGTGCGAGACGCTGTCGCACCGGGGCGTCGGCCAGCTGCTCGACACGGTGCACGACGTACGCCGGTTCACCAACCGCGACCTCGCGGTGTGGGGCGTGCTGCCCACGCTCTACGACGGGCGCACCAACCACGCGCGTGCGGTGCTCGACACCATCGCCGACACCTACGACCTCGAGGTGCTCGAGCCGGCGATCCCCAAGACCATCAAGTTCGCCGAGGCGCCGGCCGCCGGGCGCTCGATCCTGGCCACCAGCCGCAGCAGCAAGGGTGCCCACGCCTATCGCGAGGTGGCATCCAACCTCCTGGCCCGGGCGGCCTCCTGAACCATGAGCAGCCATCGGGCCCATCCGCCGCGCCGCCACGCGGCGCCGCCGCCCGGTCGCCGTCGTGCGGCGAAGGTGCGCCCGCGGTACGGCCGGCTCACCGTGCTCGGTGCGGCGCTGAGTGTCACCGGGGTCGCGATGCTCGGCGGGGTCGGCGTGCTGCCGTCCGTGGCCGGCGGCTCCGGGGACGGTGGCCGGCCGGCCCTGGCTGTCGCCACCACGACCCCGTCATCCGCCCCGTCGACGCAGGCGTCCGCGCCGGCCGCGGCTGACAAGGAGGTGGTCGCGGAGGAGCCGTCGGCCATGCACGCCACGCACGCGGTCGCCGACGACCCACCGGTCCCCGCGAGCTCCGGGGAGGGCAAGCGGATCGTCTTCGACCAGAGCGACCAGCGGGTCTGGCTGGTGGGCGAGGACGGAAAGGTCGAGCGCACCTACCTGGTGTCGGGCAGCCTCTACGACAACCTCTTCCCGGGCACCTACGCGGTCTACTCGAGGTCCCTCCAGGCGTGGGGCGTCGACGACTCGGGGACGATGCAGTACTTCGTGCGGTTCACCCACGGCACCAACGACGCCGCCATCGGCTTCCATGACATCCCCGTCGACAACGGCCGGCTCGTGCAGACCGCGGCCCAGCTCGGCACGCCGCAGTCCCACGGCTGCATCCGCCAGCTGCGCGCCGACGCGATCGCGCTGTGGGACTTCGCCCCGGTCGGCACCGAGGTCGACGTCACGGCCTGACCGGACCACGCTCGTCGAGCTTGTCGAGTCGTTCGCAGCGTGGGCTGGGACTCGCCCGCGGTGCCCGGGCTGCGGGGATCTCGACGGGCTCGATCAGCGGTGGTGGGGTCCGCCTGCACCGGTGAAACACGCGTCCAGTGAGGACTGCGCGAGCCCGGCCAGGTCGGCCTCCGACAGGCCGCACGCCTCGGCCAGCGCGAGGTAGTTGTCGGCGACGTAGCCGCCAAAGTACGCCGGGTCGTCGGAGTTGACCGTCACCCGGACCCCGGCGTCCAGCAGCCTCGGGAGCGGATGGGCGGCCAGCTCCGGCACCACCCGCAGCCGCACGTTCGACACCGGGCACATCGTGAGCGGCGTGCCGTCGGCCGCGAGCCTGCGCACCAGCGCGGCGTCCTCGATCGCCCGAGCACCGTGGTCGATCCGCTCCACCCCGAGCACGTCGATCGCCTCCCAGACGTACTCCGGCGGCCCCTCCTCACCCGCGTGCGCCACGCAGCGGAGACCAAGACCCCGGGCCGCCTCGAAGGCGGCGGCGAACAGTCGCGGCGGGAGGCCGACCTCGGTCGAGTCCATGCCGAAGCCGGTCAGCTGCTCACGGTGGGGCTCGAGCGAGTGCACCATCTCGACGGCCTCCTCAGGCCCGCGGTGCCGGACGGCGCAGGCGATCAGTGCCAGGTGCGGGCCGCCGGTCTCGGCGCTCTCCTCCCCGGCGCGGGACAGGCCGGTGACGACGTCGGCCAGCGGTATGCCGCGGGAGGTGTGCTCCTGCGGGTCGAAGAACACCTCGGCCCGGACCACGCCGTCCGCGCGCGCCCTCGCCAGGTAGGCCTCCGCGAGGTCGTGGAAGTCCTCGGCCGTCCGCAGCACCGTCATGCAGGTGTAGTAGACGTCGAGGAAGGACTGCAGGTCGCGGAAGGAGAACGCCCGTCGCAACGCAGCCACGTCGGCGTACGGCAGGTCCACGCCGTTGCGCGCGGCCAGCTCGAAGGCCAGCTCCGGCTCGAGGCTGCCCTCGATGTGCAGGTGCAGCTCGGCCTTCGGCAGGCCGGCGACGAAGGTGCGGTCCACAGACCGCAGACTAGGCCGACGCGGTCGCCTGTCCAGCCGAACCGGAGCCCGAACGGCGGCGCCGGCGGCGCCGGTTGCGCGAGCCGCTGGAGCCCTCGGACTTCTCAGCCGGCGGACGCACCTCGGACGAGCCCGAGACCTCGACCTTCTCGCCGCCACGGGTCCGGGTCCGGTTGCGGTTCCGGTTGCGCTCCGGGCGGTCGGCTCGCTCGCCCCGGTCGCGCGGCGCCCGGCCGGCGCGCTCCTCACGGGGCTGCTCGGGCTTGGGGTCGACGATCCTGCCCTTGGTGCCCTTCGGGATGCCTTGGTCGTGGAAGAGGTGCTCGGAGGTCGAGTAGGTCTCGATCGGCTCGTCGAAGGGCAGGTCCAGCGCCGAGTTGATCATCTTCCAGCGATGCACGTCGGCCCAGTCGACGAAGGTGATGGCGATGCCCGACGCGCCGGCCCGGCCGGTGCGGCCGATGCGGTGCACGTAGGTCTTGTCGTCCTCGGGGCAGGTGTAGTTGATGACGTGCGTGACGCCCTGGACGTCGATGCCGCGGGCCGCGACGTCGGTCGCCACCAGCACCTGCAGCTTGTCCTCGCGGAACCGGGTCAGCGCCTTCTCACGTGCCACCTGGGCCATGTCGCCGTGCAGCGCCGAGGACTTGAAGCCGCGCTCCTGCAGGTCGTCGGCGACCCGCTGCGCCTGGCGCTTGGTGCGGGTGAAGACGATCATCTTGCCGGCGTCCTCGGCCTGCAGGATCCGGCCGATCATCTCGGGCTTGTCGAGGTCGTGCGCGAGGTAGATGAACTGCGCGGTCGCGGGGACCGTGGCGTTCTCGTAGGAGGACTCGGCCCGGATGTTCATCGGGTGGCGCATGTGGCGCCGGGCCAGCGCGACGATCGCGGCCGGCATGGTGGCAGAGAACAGCATCGTCTGCCGGGTCTCGGGGGTCATCGAGAGGATCTTCTCGACGTCGGGGAGGAAGCCGAGGTCGAGCATCTCGTCGGCCTCGTCGAGCACCATTGCGTGCACGTGGGACAGGTCGAGCGCGCGCCGGTCGGCCAGGTCGATCAGCCGGCCGGGCGTGCCGACCACGACGTCGACCCCGCTCTTGAGCGCGTCGAGCTGCGGTTCGTAGCCGACGCCGCCGTAGACGGTCAGCACCCGCATGCCGCGGTCGGCGCCGGCCAGGGCCAGGTCGCCGGACACCTGCAGCGCCAGCTCACGCGTCGGGGCGACGACAAGCGCCTGCGGCTTGCCGTCGGGGATCTCGCTGTAGTCGGGGTCGTGCGGCGCGATGCTGCGCTGCAGGATCGGGATGCCGAAGGCCAGCGTCTTGCCGGTGCCGGTGCGGGCCTGGCCGATCAGGTCGGTGCCCATCAGGGCGACCGACAGGGTCATCTCCTGGATGGCGAACGGGGTGGTGATGCCGGCGCGCTCGAGCGCGTCGCATATCTCGGGGAGCACCCCGAGCTCTCTGAACGTGGTCAGGGGTCTGTCGCTTTCGTGTGTAGTTGTCAGCCCGCTCCGGCTCGTAGGCCGGGGGAGCCGAACTGGAAGGTCTGTCAGTTCGGTGCGGCCGACTTCACACGTCAACCGCGCACATCCTGGGCCGTCGGATGACGGCCCCTACCGGTGTCAATGGTATCGGTAGGGTGCGCGCGTGGCTGAATCTCCGCCGGACGAGAGCCCCCTGGTCTTCGAGGACCCCGCCTACCGGGATGCGGTCGTCGACCTGCTCGGCGCCGTGTCGTACGGCGAGATCTCGGCGTTCGAGAGGCTGGCCGAGGACGCCCGGATGGCCCCGACGCTGGAGGACAAGGTCGCGATCGCGACCATGGCCAGCGCTGAGTTCGGCAAGGTGGCCGCGCTGCACGACCGGATCCGGAGGCTGGGTGCCGACCCCTTCGAGGCGATGGCGCCGTTCCGGGACGCGATCGACCTCTTCCACGCGCACACCGCGCCGTCGGACTGGTTCGAGAGCCTGATCAAGGCCTACGTCGGCGACGGGCTGGCCAACGACTTCTACCGTGAGATCGCGGCGTTCCTCGACACCGAGACGCGCGACCTGGTCGTGGCCTCGCTCGACGACGAGGGGCACGCGGCGTTCGTGGTCGACCGGGTGCGCGCCGCGATCGGCGCCGACCCGCGGCTGGCCGGCCGGCTGGCCCTGTGGGGGCGGCGGCTGATGGGGGAGGCGCTCACCCAGGCCCAGCGGGTCGCCGCGGAGCGGGACGCGCTCTCCGCGCTGCTGGCGGGCGGGGTCGACCGGCCCGGGCTCGACCTGGCCGCGATCGGCCGGATGTTCACCCGCATCACCGAGCGCCACGCCGCCCGGATGGAGGAGCTGGGCCTCGCCGCCTAGCGAGGATGTGGACAACGTCGCGATAGTCCGTGACGAAATGGCTGGACGAACACCGTTCTCCACAACCACTTCGTCACGGACTATCCCGGCGGTGGGGCAGGACGAGCTCAGGCGCGCTTGCGTCGGCCCAGCACCGCGGCCGCACCGATCACCAGGATCGCGGCCACCGCGACCTGCCAGATGTGGCGCCACCAGTCGATGCGGGCGGTGTCGGCCTTGAAGTCGAAGACGTCGACGTAGAGCCAGTTGCCGAGGAAGACACCGCCGACGCCGCACAGGACCGTGGCCCACAGCGGGATGTCGCGGTCACCGGGTGCGACCCACTTGCCGAGCATGCCGATGATGGCGCCCCCGATGAGCGCCCAGAGGATCGTGCCGACCATGGTGTGGAGCTCCTGTCCCGGCCCGGCCGGTCAGCTCCGGAAGCCGACCATCCCTGCGACGCCGGTACCGATCTCGACGTAGGCAACCTTAGCGCCGGGTACGACGAACTTGCGGCCCTTGGTGTCGGTCAGCGTGATCACGCCCGACTCGCTGGACAGGGCCTCGCTGACCTGCTTCTCGATGTCCTCGGCTGACAGGTCCACATCCACGATGAGCTCTCGCTGGGCCTGCTGGACGCCGATCTTGACCTCCACGGTCGTTCCTCCTGAGAAAAGTCTGTGCTGGGGCGGAAAGTCTGGGTTGGAAGGGTTGGAACGGTCTGGCTCGGAGCGGTCAGTGCTCGTCGGTGAGTGGGTAGCCGCGGATCCCCCGCCAGGCCAGCCCGGCGACCAGCGCGGCCGCCTCGGACCGCTCGATGCCACCCGCCTCGGTCAACCAGAACCGCGCGCTGACCTGCGCCATTCCCACCAGGGAGACCGCAAGCAGCCGGGACTCCTCGTCGGAGAGGCCGGTGTCCTCGTGGATCACGTCCGCAACCAGTGCCGCGGTCTCGCTGGTGACGCGCTCGACCTGCTCGCGCACCGCGGGCTCGTTGACCAGGTCGGACTCGAAGACCAGCTTGAACGCGCCGGAGTCGCTGGCCACGTAGTCGTAGAAGACCGCCATCGTGGCCTCGACCCGTTGCTTGTTGTCCTGGGTCGACTCCAGCGCGGCGCGGGTGCCGCCGATGATCGTGTCGCAGGAGGTGTCCAGCAGGGCCAGGTAGAGGTCGAGCTTGCCGGGGAAGTGCTGGTAGAGCACCGGCTTGGACACCCCGGCCCGGTCGGCGATGTCGTCCATCGCGGCCGCGTGGTACCCCTGCGCGACGAAGACCTCGAGCGCGGACTGCAACAGCTGGGCGCGCCGCTCGCGCCGAGGCAGCCGCCCCCCGCGCGGTCGCGCGGCCTCCACGTCGTACTGGCCGGTACTCACGGCTTGACCCTACCCAAACCGGGCCGGCCGACCGGATGACGGGACGTGTCGGCCGTGGCGGCGTGGCGCGGCCACCATGGAGGGAACAGATCGAGCGCCTCGCGGCGTTCTTCCATCATCGACCACAGGTCGGTCACCACTCGATCACCAGGTGATCACCGGGCGATCGACGACCACCAGCAGTCCAGAAGCAGGAGCAGCAGTGCCGACATCCCTGGCCCCACTCGTGGAGCCCGCCGACGAGCTCACCATCGACGAGGTGCGCCGCTACAGCCGTCACCTGATCATCCCCGACGTCGGGATGGCCGGGCAGAAGCGGCTGAAGAACGCCAAGGTGCTGGTGATCGGCGCCGGCGGCCTGGGCAGCCCGGCGCTGCTCTACCTGGCTGCGGCGGGCGTGGGCACCCTCGGCATCGCGGAGTTCGACGAGGTGGACGAGTCGAACCTGCAGCGCCAGGTCATCCACGGGCAGTCCGACATCGGCAAGTCCAAGGCCCAGTCGGCCAAGGAGTCGATCCAGGAGACCAACCCGTACGTCGAGGTCGTGCTGCACGAGGAGCGGCTGGACAACGACAACGTCCTCGACGTCTTCCGCGGCTACGACCTCATCGTCGACGGGACCGACAACTTCGCCACGCGCTACATGGTCAACGACGCGGCCTACTTCCTCGGGATCCCCTACGTCTGGGGCTCGATCTACCGCTTCGACGGCCAGGCGTCGGTGTTCGCGCCCACGCTGGCCGAGGACGCGCCCTGCTACCGCTGCCTCTACCCCGAGCCGCCGCCGCCGGGGATGGTGCCGAGCTGCGCCGAGGGTGGCGTGCTCGGTGTGCTGTGCGCCTCGATCGGGTCGATCCAGGTCAACGAGGCGATCAAGCTGATCACCGGCATCGGCGACCCCGCGGTCGGCGAGCTGGTCATCTACGACGCTCTGGAGCTGAGCTGGCGCAAGCTGAAGGTGCGCAAGGACCCCAACTGCGCGCTGTGCGGTGACAACCCGACCGTCACCGAGCTGATCGACTACGAGACCTTCTGCGGCGCGGTCTCCGAGGAGGCCGCCGAGGCGGCGGCCGGCTCGACGATCTCCGTGGTGCAGCTCGAGCACATGCTCAAGGAGCGCGCCGAGGGCACCCGCGACTTCGTCCTCGTCGACGTTCGCGAGCCCAACGAGTACGACATCAACAAGATCCCGGGCTCGGTTCTGATCCCGAAGGGCGAGTTCCTCAACGGCCACGCCCTCGAGCAGCTGCCCGCCGACAAGCAGATCGTCATGCACTGCAAGACCGGCGTCCGCTCGGCGGAGACCCTGGCGATCGTCAAGGGCGCCGGGTACGCCGATGCCGTCCACGTCGGCGGCGGCATCTCAGCCTGGGTAAACCAGATTGACCCCAGCCAGCCGTCGTACTGAACTAGCTGCTGTTGGACTCGACGTCCCGGCCGTCTGCTACCGGCCGGGGCGTCGTT
>NZ_DASUFR010000223.1:0-23255 GCF_036274455.1 Nocardioides sp.
ATGGACGCCGACGGCACCCAGGACGGCTTCGACCTCGAGCTGATCCACGCCGTACGCCGCGAGGTCACCATCCCGGTCATCGCCTCCGGTGGCGCGGGCCGGGTCGAGCACTTCGCGCCGGCCGTCGTTGCCGGTGCGGACGCCGTGCTGGCCGCCACGGTGTTCCACTTCGGGACGCTGCGGATCCGCGAGGTGAAGGAGTCCCTCGCGGCCGAGGGCCACTCGGTGCGCTGACCCCGAGGGGTGAACCTGCGCAATTTCTGCATTTCCACCCCCCGTTGCCCTTGACAACCATCCGCGTGGCAACAGAGGCTGCGGCGGGCCCGGTATTTCGACGGCGAAACATGCCGTCGGTCCGGGCTCGTCCATCCCTCGTCACTTCTCGGAGGAACTTTGACACGCCATCTCACGGCGGTCGCCGGCCTCGCCTGCGCCGCCACCGTGACCGCGACCCTCGCGCTCACCGCCACGAGCGTCCCAGGAGCCGCGGCCGCGGACCCCGACGCGTCACCGGCGGCCGGCGGACCGCGCTTCGACAAGCCGGACAACCGCCCCGACGAGCAGTCGCGGCACCAGACGGCGCTGCGTCGCGAGGCCGTCCAGCAGCTCGTCAACGGCAAGGCGAAGACGGTCGGCAAGGGCCAGGACCGCACGATCGAGCTGGCCAGCGGCGACCACGTGGAGTACCCCACGGAGCAGACAGCCCAGCTGCTGACGTTCCTGGTGGAGTTCGGCGACGCCGACTACGGCCACGCCTACACCGGCAACACCGCTGGGCCGCTGCACAACGCGATCCCGGAGCCGGACGCCAACGACAACTCGACGTACTGGCAGCCCGACTTCAGCCGCGAGCACTTCATGGACATGTTCTTCAACGGCCTGCCCGACCAGGGCAACGAGTCGTTCAAGGCCGACTACAAGGAGATGTCGAGCGGTCGCTTCGACCTCGAGGGCGACGTCTCCGACTGGGTCAAGGTGCCGAACGCCGCGTCCTACTACCAGTCCGCGGACGGCACCGGCGACGAGGACGGCGTCTCGATGAAGGCGTTCCTCCAGGACGCCGCCGACGCGTGGGACACCGCCCAGCACGACGCGGGCAAGTCCGACCAAGACATCGAGGACTACCTCGCGAGCTTCGACGTCTGGGACAGGTTCGACTACGACAACGACGGCAACTACAACGAGCCGGACGGCTACATCGACCACTTCCAGGCGGTGCACGCAGGTGAGGACGAGTCGGCGGGTGCCCCGATCTGGTCGATCTGGGCGCACCGCTCCGCGACCAACACCAACGGCAAGGTCGGCCCCGACTTCAACAAGAACGGCGGCATCGAGATCGGCAACACCGGCTACTGGATCCGGGACTACACCGTGGAGCCGGAGAACGGCGGCGTCGGGGTCTTCGCCCACGAGTTCGCCCACGACCTCGGCCTGCCGGACTACTACGACACGCAGGGCGGGGACAACAGCACCGGCTTCTGGACGCTGATGAGCCGCGGCTCCTGGATGGGCCATGGGCAGGACAGCATCGGCACCACGCCCAACCACATGGGCGCCCCCGACAAGCTGTTCCTCGGCTGGTACGGCAACGACGACATCGCCAAGGTCGACGGCACCGCCTCGGCCAGGACGGTGGACCTCGGCCCGGCCTACCACTCCACCGACGTGGGCAAGCAGGCCGTGGAGGTCCAGCTCCCGCAGGGACACCGGACCGTCGACGTCGTCGCACCCGACCAGGGGACGCACTACTTCTACTCCGGCACCAGCAACGACCGGACCGCGACGGCGACCAGCCCCGAGTCCTACACGGTGGACGCGGGCGACCCGACCCTCACCGCCCGGGTCAGCTACTCCACCGAGGACGACTGGGACTACGCCTACCTCAAGGTCTCCAACGACGACGGGGTGAGCTGGGACTACGTCGACACCAACCTCTCGACCGACACCGACCCGAACACCAACAACCTCGGGCACGGCATCACCGGCTGCTCGGGCACTCGTGACGACGACGGCGTCTGTGACATGACCTGGACCGACCTCGAGGCCGACCTGAGCGCCTACGCCGGCCAGGACATCAAGATCCAGTTCGAGATGGTCAACGACGCGGCGTACCACGAGCTCGGCTTCTCGGTGGACAGCATCGCGCTCGGTGGCAGCACGGTCACCGACGTCGAGGACGGCGGGGCCGGCTGGGTGCTGCGGGGCTTCCGGGTGATGGACGGCCCGAGCTACGAGGCGGTCTACGACCGGTTCTACATCGCCGAGAACAAGCAGCCCCTGGGCTACGAGAAGACCCTGGTCCAGGGTCCGTACAGCTTCGACTACCCGAACACGGCGCCCAACAAGGTGGACCACTTCCCCTACCAGGACGGTCTACTGGTCTGGTACGTCGACGGGTTCTACGAGGACAACGACGTGAGCACCCACCCCGGTGAGGGCTACGCGCTGCCCGTGGACGCCACGCCGGCCTACGTCCGGTGGAGCAACGGCAACGCCGCGAGCGGTGACCTCAACGCGCGCGACGCCACGTTCGACGTGGACACGCTGGACGCGCTGCACCTGACCAGCGAGGCCGGTGGTGGGCGGACCTTCGACGTCCCCGCCCGCCCGAGCGTGGCTGTCTTCGACGACACCAACGTCAACGGCTACTGGGACAGCACCACTGCCCGGTCGTCGTGGTACTCGGTCAAGGTCGCCGGGGTCGGCTCGATGATCCAGGTGCTCTCCTCCGACGAGAACACCGGCCACATGGTGGTCAAGGCCGGCAAGGCGTTCCTGCTGCTGACCTCCCAGGTCGCGATCACGGGCACGCCGACGGTCGGCCAGACGCTGACCGCGGTGGCGCCGACCTTCTACCAGTCCGGCGTCACGGTCGGGTACCAGTGGCAGGTCGGCGGTCAACCGGTCGCAGGCGCCACCGGCTCGACGTACGTCGTCAGGCCGGCCGACGCCGGCAAGGCGATCACCGTCGTGGCCACCGGCACCAAGGCCGGCTACGACTCGGTCAGCAGCACGTCGGCTGCGGCGGGCACGTCACAGTCGGCGCGCGTCGACCTGGCCGTCAAGGCGCCGAAGAAGGTCAAGGTCGGCCACCGGGCCAAGATCAAGGTGACGCTCACCGCTGCGGGCGCCACCCCGACCGGGAAGGTCGTGGTGAAGCTCGGCAAGCGCGCGGTGACCGGCACGGTGGTCAACGGCAAGGTGAAGGTGAAGCTGCCCAAGCAGTCGAGGCCCGGCATGCAGAAGGTGAAGGTGAAGTACCTCCCCGACGCCGGCTTCGCGGCGGCGAAGGCGACGGTGAAGATCCGCTTCGTCCGCTGACGCGCTGAGCACGCCCGGGGCCCGGCAGGCAGTGCCTGCTGGGCCCCGGTGATCAGCTCGAGTGAGCATCACAGCTTGCTTCCGGATCTCCTGGCCAGCTCGGCGGCCCGGTGCAGCCACTCTGCGGGGTCGGCGCGGTGGTAGGGGTGCTCGGAGGGCTCGATACGGTCGAGGAACCCCTGGTAGACCACCGCCTGCCTCGCCGCGGCGATCGGTTCGAGGATCTCGGCGGCTCGGGTCGGCTCGGACCCGGGGATCGCCTGGCGCCAGCTCAGCGCCCAATGGCTCCTGACCGGCGCAACCGACTCGGCCGGGATCCGGTCAACGAACGCGGACATGTCCAGAAGGGGGTGTCCGACACCGCAGTCACCCCAGTCCAGCAGGACGATCGAGTCCTCGTTCCCGCGCGCGTTGCCGGGGGCGAAGTCGCCGTGCACCAGGGAGTCGGGGAGCCCGCACTCCGCCAAGGAGGCGAACCGTCGGGGCAGCTCTTCGAGCAGATCGGTGAGCGCGCCCCGATCCTCCGTGACCAGTTCCGGCCACGTCCTCCGCATGACCGACTCGATGGCCACCGTCAGCGCATCGCCGCGCCAGTCCGGCAACCCCAGCGCGAGCAGCTCATCCTCGCGACCGCGCCATTCCGCCTGGAGGCTCACCAGCATCGACACCAGCGTGAGCAGCGTGGGCGGCTGGGCGCCGTACAGGTCCTCGCCGGGGATCTCAGGCATCAGCACCCTGCCCGCCTGGTGTGCCAACAGCTGCGGAACAGGCCCGCCGTGGAGCCGGCTGATGACGGCCCCCTCGTGGGCGAAGAACGGTGGCACGCACTTCAACCAGACCGATCCTCCCTCGACCGGGATCCGCCACAGGCTGGAGAGGTTCCAGGTCCGCACCTGCTGGGGACGGCCCGTGCGCACGATCCCCTGGTCCTCCAGCGCCGCCTCGGCCCACGCCAGCTCCCTGCTCGGTCCACCAGGCTCGGCGTAGGGCAGGCGGAGTGGGTGCGGTTCCAGCACCCCCGGCCAGCCTGAGAGCGGCAGGCCGCCGGCTCTGGCTCCGTCGACCTGGGCCAGATAGGTCACCGCGCCACCCGGCGGCGCCGGCAGGCTCGCGTCCAGGATTCGCAGGATCGTGACGTCCACACCATGGTCGTCACGGGCCTGAGCGACGAGATCCTGTGCCTCCTGCCACCACGGCAGCGACGCCTGGAACGGCGGTAACTGGCCCAGCACCTCGCCCGCGGGAGTGCACAGGACCAGCGTCACGACGCGCGGTGGCGGCGAATGCATGATCCAGTGTCGCGCGCCGAGAACACGTGGGCGACGAGC
The DNA here is from genome assembly GCF_036274455.1 of Nocardioides sp. GTDB lineage: Bacteria > Actinomycetota > Actinomycetes > Propionibacteriales > Nocardioidaceae > Nocardioides. The sequence continues at coordinate 4,650 of NZ_DASUFR010000223.1, forward strand.
CCCGCGAGGTCATTGAAGTCAGGGTTCGATGAGCCCGGCGCGGATGGCGTAGCGAGTCAGTTGGGTTCGGTCGCGCATGTCGAGCTTGGCAAGGATGTTGGCGCGGTGCCTCTCGACCGTCTTGATCGAGATCGTGAGTGCCCGGGCGATCTCTTTGGAGGAGAGTCCCTCGGCGATCAGCTTGAGCACCTCGTCCTCGCGCTCGGTCAGGACCTGGGCCGGCACGCGGTCGCCGCGGCGCAGCCGATCGAGGTAGTCGCGGATAAGCGCGCTCATGGCTCCGGGGTAGACGAACGCCTCTCCGCGGAGTGCAGCGCGGCATGCGGACACGAGATCCTCGTCGGCGACCGACTTGAGGACGTAGCCGCAGGCGCCGACCTTCAGCGACTCGAAGAAGTACTGCTCGTTGTCGTGCATCGAGAGCATGAGGATCTTCGGCGGCTCGCCGCGGCCCCGTCGGCGGCCGATCTCCCGAGCGGCCTGGAGCCCGGTCATGCGAGGCATCGCGATGTCGAGGACCACCAGGTCGACCTGCGAGGTGCGGGCGGCCTCGACCGCCTCGGCGCCGTCGCCGGCCTCGGCGACGACGGTGAGGTCCGGTTCCTGCTCCAGGATCAGGCGTACGCCGCGGCGCACCAGGGCGTGGTCGTCGGCCAGCAGCAGCCTGGCCCGCGTCACCGCTGGTCTCCGAGGCAGGGGACCGCCAGCCGCACCGTCGTCCCCTTCAGCGGGGTGCTCGCGATCTGCAGATCGCCGCCGACGAGCCGGCTGCGCTCGTGCATCCCGCGGACGCCGGCGCCGAAGCGGGTGGTGTCGAAGCCGACGCCGTCATCGGTGACCTCGAGCACCACGTGGCTGCCGACACGGACCAGGGACAGCGTGACCCGCTCCGCGCCCGAGTGGCGCACGGTGTTGGTCAGTGCCTCCTGGGCCACGCGGTAGATGACCAGCTCCGTGTCCTGAAGGAGGCCTGGCAGCCCCGGCGCGATCACACGTTGCACCGCGGCCGGGTGGTGTCGTGCGAAGTCGTTGGTCAACGCGGCCAGGGCACTGGTCAGCCCGAGGTCCTCCAGGACGCCGGGGCGCAGCCGTCGGGCCACCCGTCGTACGTCGTCGAGCCCGTTGCGGGCGCTCTCGCGGAGCAACGCGACCTCGTGGCGCTGTTCGTCGGGGATGACACCCTCGAGCTGCTTGAGCCCCAGCAGGACCACGGTCAGGTGCTGACCCACCTCGTCGTGGAGCTCCTGGGCGATGCGGTGCCGCTCGGCCTCCTGGGCCGCGAGCGCCTTCGCGTTGCTGGCGCTCTGCTCCTCCTCCAGCCGATGGAGCATCGTGTTGAAGCCTTCGACCAGGCGGCGGCCCGGTCCCGATCTGGGGACCGGGATCCTGGCCCGGCGGTCCGTGGGATCCACGTCGGCCATGGCTCGGAGGACCCGATCGACGGGCGCCAGGCTCGAGCGCAGCAGCAGCGCGTTGGTGAGCAGGATCGCCGCCAGACCAAGGGCCAGGACGAGGACCTCGGAGGCCACGGTCCGGCGGCTCACGCTGACCGGGCCGAGCACGAGGGCCAGCAGCGCCAGGCACAGCACGGCGCCGTTGATCGCCACGACCTTCCAGTACAACCTCACGCTCTCAGCCTCTCCGAGAGGCCAAGGGGAACCAAGGATCCTGCGCCGCATCCGGAACAGATGGGTGGAAGCACCCATTCAGCCAGCCGCCCTCCTCGCGAAGACTGGAGCCGAGCCAAGTGCAAGCGGCAGGGAGGGTGCGATGAGGATGGCGACGACCATCGGCCTCGCGATGGCCGTGCCTGTCGCCTGCTGGCTCGCCACGAGCATGCGCCGCGTGCCGGCGGGACGGCGCCTGGTGGTGACCCGTCGCGGCGTGGTGCACCGGGTCCACGAGGCGGGGCTCGCCGTGTGGGCTCCACTCGTGGACCGGTGCCAGGTCGAGCTCTCAGAGCCGCACGAGGTGCCGTTGCTGGTGCGTGCGACGACCCTCGACGGTGTCCGAGTCCTGGTCCTGGCCGAGGCAACGGTCTCCCTGCCCGCCCCCGAACCCGGCACGGCGTACGCCGATCCGTGGGTCCCGGCTGAGGGGGCGGCGCAGGCGACCATCGCGCGGGTGGTGGCCACCTGGTCGGCGAGCGAGCTGGCCACGTCGGCCGTGGCTGGGCAGCGGTCGGTGCGTCACGCGGTGTCAGCGGCCGTCGACGAGCACCGGGTGACGCTGCTCGACCTCTGGCTGGTGGAGGTCGATCTCCAGCTGGACGACCTGCTCGACAGTGGACCTGCGTGACCTGACGGTCGTGCGAGCCTTCGAGGCCGCGGCCACCGACCACCGCCTGGTGGTGGCCGCGGTGGCGATCTTCGCGGTGACCTACGCCTTCATCGCCACCGAGAAGGTGCACCGGGTCGCGGCTGCCCTCGGGGGTGTGGCCGCGATGACCGTGATCGGGCTCGTGGACGCCGACAGTGCGTTCTTCGATCGGGAGACCGGCGTCGACTGGAACGTGATCTTCCTGCTGTTCGGGATGATGGTGATCGTCGGGATCCTCAAGCACACAGGGCTGTTCGAGGCCCTCGCGCTCTGGGCCGCGAGGACCTCACGGGGCGATCCGCGTCGGCTGCTCGCCCTCACGGTGCTCGTCACTGCCGTGCCTTCGCCGATCCTCGACAACGTCACGACGGTGTTGCTGGTGACCCCGGTGATCCTCCAGGTCTGCGCCCGCCTCGGGCTCGCTCCGGCGCCGTACCTGATGACGGTGGTGTTCGCGGCCAACATCGGCGGCATGGCGACGCTGATCGGCGACCCTCCGAACATCATCATTGCGAGCCGGGGCGACCTGACCTTCAACGACTTCCTGGTGCACTCGCTGCCGATCACCGTGGTGCTCATCGCCGGGCTGATGCTGCTCTGCCGGTTCCTGTTCCGCCGCGAGCTCGACGAGCCGACGTACAACGACGTCGCCGACATCCGGCCCGCCGTGGCCATCACGGACGCACCGCGGTTGGTGAGGTGCCTGGTCGTGCTCGCTGTGGTGATGGTTGCCTTCAGCCTGCACCACACGCTGCACTTCGACCCGTCCATCGTTGCGATGCTCGGGGCAGGCGCGATGGTCGTCGTCTCGGGCGCCACGCCCGAGGAGTTCCTGGCGGAGATCGAGTGGACGACCCTCGCGTTCTTCATGGCCCTTTTCGTGCTGGTCGGCGCCCTGGTCGAGGTTGGTGTGATCGGAGACCTCGGAGCGATGGCTGCTGACGCCATGGGTGAGCACGAGCTGCTCGCCTCCACGGTCCTGCTGTTCGGCTCCGCGGTGGTCGGCGGCTTCGTCGACAACATCCCTTACACCGCCGCCACCGTCCCGATCGTCGACGACCTCGTCGCCGCCTCACCCAACGACGGGTCGGGCAGCCCTCTGTGGTGGTCCTTCGTGCTCGGAGCCGACCTCGGCGGCAACACCACTGCGGTCGCTGCCGGCGCGAACGTCGTGGTCCTGGGTCTGGCCGCCCGCGCCGGCCACCCGATCAGCTTCTGGACGTTCACCCGCTACGGAATGCTGGTCACCGCCTCGTCCCTCGCCGTGGCCTGGGTCTACGTATGGCTCCGCTACTTCGTCCTCTGATGCAGGTCAGAGCGGCAGAGCCCGCGTTCGGCCACTCGATGAACACGACCAGGCAGCTCGCCCGGCGGCCACGGTCGGGCTCCGCCCGCACGGCGGCCATGACCGGGCGGTGGACGAAGGCTTAGGCGGCCTGGAACCCGTCGCCGATCGGCGAGAGGAGTACGGCCTGCCCTTGGCCACCCAGGACGCCGAGATGCGGTGCATATCCGCCGGACCCGGCTTTGCCGAGGTTCTCCGGCACCAGGTGCCGAATTCCCTCCGCAAACCCAGCGATCGTTGACGGCGAGACGCGATCCGGTAGGCGCGTGGGTGGGCGGCCGCGCGCGTAGCACGCCGCAACCCGCCCTCAAGGATGCCTTCGGCACCGCTGCGCGGCGCCTGCGGCGTCCTTGACCGCGGGTCCCGAGCGGCGCGCTTGGGGGCGCGCAAGGGCGGAGCAAGCTCCGCCCCGCATGCGCGGCCGCCCGGGGCGTGTTCCGGCTTTGCCGAGGTTCTCGGGCACCAGGTGCCGATTTCCCTCCACAATCCCCATCAGCGGGGTCGGCGAGACGCGATCCGGTAGGCGCGCGGGCATCCACGGATCCGTCACAAGAGCCCCATTTGCGGGGAAGGCCCTCGGGAAGGCGTAGGGAAGGTCGGCGGAAGTTGCCGCTCCTAGCGTCGTGGCCTCTCGACACCAAGCGTCGCCGCTCGGCGACTCCCAGGATCCGCATCCACCAGGTCACCCGACCCCCCGAACAACGGAGCAACATCATGACCATCCTCACTGCACCGGACGAGGCCCCGCCGTCGACGTCACGCCACGGGCTGCTCGGACGACTTGGAACGTGGGTCATCGACCATCGCCGTGTGGTGACTGCACTGTGGCTGCTGGTCGTCATCGGGCTCGGCGCCTTCGCCCCAGGCGTCGAGCGCAGTCTGTCCGGTGCGGGTTGGCAGGCCGACCACTCCGAGTCCATCGCGGTCAGGAAGCTGGTGCAGCAGCACTTCGACGGCCGGGGCAGCTATGCGATCCAGGTCGTCGTCCACAGCACCGGAGCCCCGCTGACCGAGGGCGAAGGGCCACAGGTCATCGCCCGGGTCGGCCAGCTGCTCGACCGGGAGTCTCGCCTGACCGAGGTCGTGCAACCGGTGCCCGGGGTCAGCGTCTCCGCGGACGGGCGCACCGCGATCCTGCTCGCAGGCTCGCGGGCCGACAGCAACGAGATGGTCAGGGTTGCTGATGACCTGAAGCAGCCTCTTCATGACCTGTCGACCGGGACCGTCCAGGTGAACCCCACCGGAGCGCCCGTCCTTTGGTCGGACTTCAACGAGGCGAACCTGCACGCCATGCTCGGCTCGGAGCTCAGGTCCTGGCCGGTGACCATGCTGATCCTGGTGATCGCGTTCGGGGCGTTGGTCTCGGCCGGCCTCCCGCTCGTACTCACCCTGGCGGGACTGACCGCGTCGGCCGGCTCGCTCGTCCTCCTCACGCAGTTCTCACCCATCTCGGTCTGGGCCATGAACTTCGCGATGATGTTCTCCCTGGCCCTCGGCGTCGACTACGCGCTCTTCCTGGTCGTCCGGTACCGAGCGGCACGACAGCAGGCGAGTGCCCGCGCTGCCATCGCCGAGACGATGAACACCGCCGGGAAGGCGGTGCTGCTGTCCGGGGTCACGATGCTGGTTTCGCTGTCGGCGGTCCTCCTGGTGCCCTCGCCGTCCTTCCGCTCGGCTGCCGGGGGGATCATGCTGTCGGTCGCATTCGTCCTCGCCGCCACGCTGACCCTCCTTCCGTTGGCGCTGTTCACCCTGGACGCGAAGCTCAACCGGTTCGCCCTTCCCTGGGTCCGGCCAGGAACGGCGCAGTCGCGACATTTCGCGGCCTGGGGAGAACGGCTCTGGCGTCGACCGGTGGTCTGGGGGCTCGCGTCCGTGGTGGTGCTGCTCGCGTTCGCTGCTCCGGTGCTCGGGCTCCGTACGGCGATGCCGTCGGTCGACGTGCTTCCGGAAGACTCCTCCGCGCGAGCGGGGTACGTCGAGGCCACGGACGCGTTCGGCGTCGGCGCGCCTGGCGTGCTCCAGGTCGTGGTCGACCGCGATGACACTGCGGGGGCCCTCGAGGCGCTGAGCGACGACCGCGACGTCGCCGGCGTGCTCCCGCCCGAGCCGGCCGCGGACGGAAGTCCTCGTCAACTCCTCCAGGTCATCCCCATCCTCGGGCCCTCCGATCCGGCGCTCGCCGAGACCATCGCCCGCCTTCGCTCGGTGCTCCCGGACTCCGCGCTCCTCGGAGGCGCATCGGCAGAGAACACCGACCTGAAGGCACAGCTGGATCGCTCGACCCCGTGGGTCGTCGGGGTGATCCTGGTGCTCGGCTTCCTCCTGCTCCTGGTCGCACTGCAGGCGCCGCTGGTCGCCCTCCTCGGGACCGTCGTGAGCCTGCTGTCCACGGCCGCGGCCTTCGGGCTCGCCAAGCTGGTCTTCCAGGACGGGCACAGCTCCGGACTGCTCGGCTTCTCCAGCCAAGGCTTCGTCGACGCGTGGGCCCCGGTGTTCTTCTTCGCGATGATCTTCGCCATCGCCATGGACTACACGGTCTTCCTGCTCGCCGCCGCCAAGGAACAGTGGGAGCTGACCAGCGACCCGCGCCAAGCCATGGTCGGCGCGCTGTCCCGGTCGGGCCGGGTGATCTTCGCGGCTGGCGGGGTCATGGTCGCGGTGTTCTTCACCTTCGCACTCTCCGGACAGCTGCCCCCCAAGGAGATGGGCACGATCCTCGGCCTGGCCGTGCTCCTGGACGCGTTCCTCGTCCGGTTGACCCTCCTACCCGTGCTGCTGCGGCTGTCCGGCCGTGCGGCCTGGTACGCGCCCACCTGGCTGACGCGGATCCTCCCGAGGATCACCTTCTCGCACGGGTGACCCGGCGCTTCGAGGGCGGCGGGTCGCGCCCTGCTCGACCGACACCGCCCCGAGCCCTCCGGAAGCTCCGCGTTCGCGCGCACAGCTCAGACACGTGACAAGCAACAGAGAGGAGTAGCACCCATGAACAACATGGCTCCCGATCTCAGCGGACTCGTTCCCTGCATGATCGTCGTCATCGCCGTTGCCGTGGCAGGCGCCGTCGTGTCCCTCGCGATCGTCGCTCAGGCTGCGGCCACGCTCGTGCTGGCCCAACGCCGCACCCGCGCCTCGCGGCCCGACCACGTCCTGGCGCAGGGTCATCTCGTCTGACGCGCGTCTCTCAGGTCCGGGCACCAGCGAGCGGTGATGGGATCGGCGCGATCTTGCACCCAGCCGACGGCGGTGAGTTGCACGCTCCCTGTGGCGATGAGCACGATTCGGGGCTGTCTCAGCACCCGACGCATCCCGCACAAGCACGCCCGGATGATCCTCGAGGCCCCACCCGGCGTCGACATCTACGCCGGCATCCGCATCGAGCTCGCCTGAGCGAAGGTCTCGGCGAGCCGAACCCGATCGGTGCTGCAGGCCAGGGCGCCGATGAGCAGCACGCGCGCCTTGGCCGGGCCGAGGAACCCCGACCAGAGCAGCCCCTTGCCGAGCAGGTCGGTCTCCGAGCCCGGGGAGCGGTACGTCGAGCTCAGGATGCTGCCCGCGCCGACCCGGCTCGCGAGCACGACGGGCAGCTCGCCGGCCAGCGCGCCGAGCGGTTCGGCGAGGGGCCTGGGGACGTGTCCACCACCGAGCGCCGCGACGACGAGCCCGTCGGCGACCGCCGCGAGGGCACCGACCACGGCGGAGTCCTCGTCGAGGCCCACGGTCAGCACCGGTACCCGCGCGGTCAGCGGACCCGTCGGCCGGAGCGTGAGCCGGTGCGACGCGGGCCGGTGCAGCAGCTCCGGGCGACCCTCGATCACCACTCCCAGCGGGCCGGTGTCGGGTGAGCCGAACCCGTGTGGCCGCGTCGTGTGCACCTTCCGCACCCACCGCGCGGAGTGCACCTCGTCCGCCAGCACGACCAGCGCCCCCAGGTCGCGGAACGCAGGGTCTGCCGCGACCGACACCGCGGCGAGCAGGTTCGCCGGCCCGTCGGCGCCGGCCAGCGTCGGGTTGCGCATCGCGCCGGTGAGCACGACGGGCTCGGGGCGGTCCCACAGCAGGTCGAGCAGGTACGCCGACTCCTCAAGCGTGTCGGTGCCCTGCACGACCACGACGGCGTCCGCCGTGCCCGCCTCGCAGGACCACCTCGCCTCCTGCGCCAGCCGGGTGAGCTGGTCGAAGGTGAGCGAGGCGCTCGGCACCGGCGCGGCCGCGGCACGCACGTCCAGAGTCACAGCGAGCCGGTCCAGGCCCGGCACGCCGGCCAGCAGTGCGTCACCGCCCAGCCTCACCGCCTCGCCGTCACGCGCGCCGGCGTATCCGATGGTCCCGCCGAGGAAGTGGATCTCGATCGTGGTCACGGGACCCAGCCTCTAACGTGTCGCAGCGTGGACGACTACCGCTCCCTCAACCGGGCCAACTGGGACGAGCGCGCGCCCGCTCATGCCGCGTCGCCGGACTACGCCCTCGACAGGTTCCGCGAGGATCCCGAGCACATCTCCGGCGTCGTCCGGTTCGACCTCCCACTGCTCGGCGACGTCAGCGGCCTGCGCGGGGTGCACCTGCAGTGCCACATCGGCACCGACACCATCTCCCTGGCTCGGCTGGGCGCGCGGATGACCGGGCTCGACTTCAGCCCGGCCGCGGTCGAGCAGGCGACGCTGCTCAGCGACGAGCTCGGGGCCGGCGTCGACTTCGTCGAGGCCGACGTCTACGACGCGGCTGACGTCTTGCCGAACGAGGAGTTCGACCTGGTCTTCACCGGCATCGGGGCGCTGTGCTGGCTGCCCAGCGTGAGCCGGTGGGCGGAGGTGGTGCAGCGGCTGCTCAAGCCGGGCGGCCGGCTGTTCATCCGCGAGGGCCACCCGATGATGTGGGCGCTGGCCGACCCGCTGCCCGAGGGACGGCTCGAGCTGTTCTTCCCCTACTTCGAACGGGAGGAGCCGATGGTGTGGGACGACGACACGACCTATGTCGAGACCGACCACGTCTTCGAGCACACGGTGACCCACGAGTGGAACCACGGCCTCGGCGAGATCGTCACCGCCCTGCTCGACCAAGGGCTCGTGCTGGAGACGCTGGTCGAGCACGACAGCGTGCCGTGGGATGCGTTCCCCGGGTGGTCCGAAGAGCTGCCGGGCGGCGAGCACCGGCTCGCGGACCGCCCTTGGCGGCTGCCGCACAGCTACACGATCAGCGCGAGGAAGCCGCGACCCTGAGGCCGAGACCGACCAGGACGGTGCCACTGACCGCCTCGAGCCGGCGGCGGACCGTCGAGCGGCGGAACCACGCGCCGGCGCGGGCCACGAGGGCCGCGAGCGTCAGGTAGAAGCAGAGCTCGATGCAGACCTGGACGACGGCGAGCCACGCGGTGGTCGCGAACAGCGGCGCGGTCGACGGCACGAACTGCGGGTAGAAGGCGATCATGAACACCGCCGCCTTGGGGTTGGCGAGCTGGACGACCAGCCCCTCGCCGAACGCCTTGAGCGCACCCGGGCCGCTGTCCACCACCGGCATCTCGGCGTGCGCGGCGCCCCTGCGCTCCCGCCAGGCGGCCAGCCAGGCCCGGACGCCGAGGTAGACCAGCACGCACGCGCCGACGACCTTCAGCGCCCAGTACGCCGCCTCGGAGGCGGCCACCAGCGCGGCGAAGCCGGCCGCGGCGGCCAGCGCCCAGAGGTAGAGCCCCAGCTCGAGGCCGAGGACGAGCGGGACGGCGGTGCGCATGCCGTGCAGCGCGGTGCGGCGCAGGATCAGCGCCATCGCCGGTCCCGGCGAGGCCGAGATCAGCAGGACGGCGACGACGAACGCCGGCAGCGAGACGGACAGGTGCACCCGTAGAGGTTAGAAGCCGCGGTGGGTCCCGCGCAGCCGGGCCACCGCGTCGGGCGGGCCGTCGAAGGTCACGTCGCGGAGCTGGTCGCGGCCGAAGAAGAACAGCACCAGCTCCGAGGGCTTCCCGGTCACGACCACGGGAGCCGAACCACGGCGGACGGTGGCCTCCTGGCCGGGCCGGTCGCCGCGGCGTACGACGATCGGCACGCCGGCCTTGCGGGCAGACAGCCTGGCCGAGCCCGGCAGCAGCTTCCAGAGCTCGTCCTCGTCTCCCGCCGGCAGGTCGCGCGGCTCCCAGCCCGGCTGGGCGCGGCGCAAGTCCTCGTGGTGGACGAAGTACTCCAGGGTGTTGGCGAGCCGCTCGACGCCGGGCAGCCGGTACGGCGTCAGCGGCCGCTCACGCAGCCGCCCGACCATCTCGGGGAACGGCCGGCGCGCGCTGTGCTCCATGGCCCGCTCGGTCACCCCCTCGAGAGGCGCGATGGCGATGCCGGCGGCCGGTCCCCACCAGCCCCGCTCGCGGACCAGTAGGTGCGCGACCAGGTCGCGCGCGTCCCATCCTCCACAGAGCGTGGGCGCCTCGGGCCCGACCGACAGGGCGGTGTCGCAGAGTGCGTCGCGCTCGCGGCGTACCAGGGGCAGGGTCACGTTGCTGAACGGTAACGGGCGGCCAATGGGTTGGGTCGATGTCCCCGCCCGGGAATAGCCTGCCCGGACGCCCCGGTTACCCGGGGGTCGGCAGACATACAGGGAGAGCGTGGTCAGGGTGAGCGAGACGAGTGCCCTCTCGCCCGCCAACCGGGCCGCCACCACCCTCGAGGGCTTCAAGGTCATCTGGGTCGCGATCAAGCGCGAGCCGTGGGTGTTCACGCTCTCCACCATCGGCAGCCTCCTGTTCGGCCTGCTGACCGTGGCCGACGCCTGGGTGCTCGGCTGGTCGACCGAGCACGTCCTGCTGCCGGCGTCTCGGACCGGCCACATCGACAGCACGCTCCTCGTCGCGGTGCTGGCGCTGTTCCTGGGCGTCGCGCTGCTGCGCGCGGTCGGCATCGTGGCCCGGCGGCTCGGCGCCGGCATCATGCAATACCGCATGCAGGCGCACAGCCGGCGCGCGGTCACCCGGCAATACCTCTCCCTGCCGATGGAATGGCACCAGAAGCACCCCACCGGCGAGCTGCTCTCCAACGCCAACTCCGACGTCGAGGCGGCGTGGGGGCCGATCGCGCCGCTGCCGATGGCCGTCGGCACCGTCGCGATGATGGTGATCGCGGTCGTCCAGATGTTCCTCGCCGACGTCGTGCTGGCGCTCGTGGGACTGCTCGTCTTCCCCGCGGTGATCGCCGCCAACCTCGCCTACCAGCGCTACGCCTCGCCGCTCATGACCCGCGCCCAGGAGCTGCGTGCCGAGGTCAGCGAGATCGCCCACGAGAGCTTCGACGGCGCCATGGTGGTCAAGACGCTCGGCCGCGAGGGCGAGGAGACCGCCCGGTTCGCCGCCAAGGTGCGCGAGCTGCGCGACGTCAACACCCGCGCCGGTCGCATCCGCGCGGCGTTCGACCCCACTCTGGCCGCGCTGCCCAACCTCGGCGTGCTGGTCGTCCTGGCCGTCGGCGTGAGCCGGGTGGTCAACGGGTCCACGGTGGCCGGCGACGTCGTCACGGTCGCCTACCTGCTCACGATCGTCTCCTTCCCGATCCGCTCGATCGGCTGGCTGCTGGGGGAGTTCCCGCGCAGCGTGGTCGGCTTCCGCCGGGTGAGCCGGGTGCTCGCCGCCACCGGCGAGATGCCGTACGGCGACGCGCCCGCCCCGGACGGCGCGCACGGCGCCCGGCTGACGGTCGAGCACCTGGCCTACTCCTACGTGCCCGGGCAGCGGCTTCTCGACGACGTCGAGTTCACCGTCGAGCCGGGGCGCACGGTCGCGGTCGTGGGTGCCACCGCCTCCGGCAAGAGCACGCTCACCTCGCTTGTCACCAGGCTGGTCGACCCCGACCGGGGCCGGATCACGATCGACGGCGTCGACCTGCGAGACCTCGCCCCCGGCGAGCTGGCCCGCATCTCGGCGGTCGTCGCCCAGACCGCGTTCCTGTTCGACGACTCCGTCCGCGGCAACGTCACGCTGGATGCACAGGAGGGGGCCGGCGACTTCTCCGACGAGCAGGTGTGGGCCGCGCTCCGCGCGGCCCAGGCGGACGGCTTCGTGGCCGCCCTGCCCCACGGGCTCGACACCCGGCTGGGCGAGCGCGGCACGTCGCTGTCCGGTGGGCAACGACAGCGGATCTCGCTGGCCCGCGCCCTGGTGCGCCGGCCCCGGCTGCTGGTGCTCGACGACGCGACCTCCGCCGTCGACCCCGAGGTCGAGGCGCGGATCCTGGCCGCCCTGCGTGACGGCCGGGACGGCGGTGAGGGCGGCGCCTCGCTCGTGGTGGTCGCCTACCGCAAGGCGACGATCGCGCTGGCCGACGAGGTGGTGCACCTCGACGACGGCCGGATCGCCGACCGGGGCACGCACGCCGAGCTGCTGGCCCGCTCGCCGTCGTACGCCCGGCTGGTCAACGCCTACGAGCACGGCGACCACCCGGAGTGCGACCCCGCTGACATCGACGGTGACGTCGACGAGCTGACAGCCGAGGGCTCACGGTGACCGGGCTCGTGGACGGCACCGTCCTCGACTCCGGCGAGGAGATGGCCGCGCTCGAGACCATCCGTCGCGGCGTGGCGATCAGCCCGGAGCTCAAGGAGGGCGTGGGTGGCACGCTGGCGCTGGCCGCGGTGGCGTCCGTCGGCCAGGTGATCGTGCCGATCACGGTCCAGCAGACCCTCGACCACGGCCTCGGCGCCGAGGGCGGACCCAACCTCTCCTTCACGGTGCTGATGGGAGTGCTGGCCGCGATGGCGATCGCGGTCACCAGCTTCTCCTCCTACCTCATGACCAAGCGGCTGTTCACGACCTCCGAGCGCGGGCTGGCCACCCTCCGCATCAAGGCGTTCCGCCACGTCCACGAGCTGCCCGTGCTCACCCAGAACACCGAGCGCCGCGGCGCGCTGGTCTCCCGGGTGACCAGCGACGTCGACCAGGTCAGCCAGTTCCTGGTCTTCGGCGGGCTGCTGTTCATCGTGAGCATCGGCCAGGTCGTGATCGCGACCATCGTGATGGTCTTCTACAGCTGGCAGCTGGCCCTCGTGGTGTGGGTGGCCTTCGCCCCGCTGTTCCTCTCGATCCGATGGTTCCAGCGCAAGCTCTCGGCCGCCTACGGCGTGGTGCGGCGCCAGATGGGCGCCATGCTGGCGGCCGTGTCCGAGCCGGTGGTCGGGGCCGCGGTCGTGCGCTCCTACGCCGTCGAGGGCCGCACCCAGGCCCGCATCGACGACGCGATCGAGCAGTTCAAGGAGGCGTCGACGACCGCCCAGAAGTACACCGTCGTGTCGTTCTCGCTCGGCGGCATCTCGGCCGGCCTGGCCAACGCCGGCGTGATCATCGTCGGCGTCTGGCTCCTGCCCGGGTTCGGGCTCAGCACCGGCGATATGACCGTCGGCACGGTGCTGGCCTTCGCCTTCCTGGTCACGCTGTTCGTCGGCCCCGTGCAGATGGGCACCCAGATCCTCACCGACGCCCAGAACGCCATCGCCGGGTGGCGCCGAGTCATCGGGATCCTCGAGACGCCGGCCGACCTGGTCGACCCCGGCACCGACGGAGAGATCCTGCCGCGCGGACCGATCGACGTGCGGTTCGACCACGTCTCGTTCGCCTACCCCGGCGGCCCGCTGGTGCTGCACGACATCGACCTGCACATCGACTCCGGCCGTCGGGTCGCCGTCGTCGGCGAGACCGGCTCGGGCAAGTCCACGGTGGCCAAGCTCCTCACCCGCCTGATGGACCCCGTCGAGGGCGCCGTCCTCCTCGACGGCGTCGACCTGCGCACGATCGCGGAGTCGTCGCTGCGCCGCAGCGTCGTGCTGGTCCCGCAGGAGGGCTTCCTGTTCGACGACACGATCGCCGCCAACGTCCGCTACGGCAAGCTCGACGCGACCGACGACGAGATCCACGCCAGTGCCGCCGAGCTCGGGCTGGCCGACTGGCTGACGGCCCTGCCGGCCGGCCTCGAGACCAGGGTCGGCCAGCGGGGCGAGTCGCTGTCGGCGGGGGAGCGGCAGCTGGTGGCCCTGCTCCGGGCGCACCTCGCCGACCCCGACCTGCTGGTCCTCGACGAGGCCACCAGTGCCGTCGACCCCCAGCTCGAGATGCGGATCGGCCGGGCCCTGGAGCGGCTGATGTCGGGACGCACGTCGGTCACCATCGCCCACCGGCTCTCCACCGCCGAGTCGGCCGACGAGGTCGTGGTCGTCGACCGCGGCCGGATCGTGCAGCGCGGTCCGCACCACGAGCTGGTCTGCCAGCCCGACAGCGTCTACGCCGGCCTCTACGCCTCCTGGGTGGCCCAGCAGGGCCGCTGACCGGACTTCATCATCGTGGCGGATGCCGCGACCGGCCCGGGCCGGGAGCATGTCGGCATGAAGCGCCGCACCGCGCAGGTAAGCCTCGTGGTGGTCGCGGTGTGCGTCCTGGTCGCGGGGTGCGGTGGCGACTCGGACTCGACCACGACCGTCGGCACGCCGAGCCCCGAGCGCTCGACCGCGTCGACCGGCACCCGCCCGGTCGACGACATCCTGGTCCAGAGGTACGACGTCGCGCAGGGACCCGACTGGATGGCCGTCGACGACCGCGGGCTGTGGGTCATGCGCGACCTGGGATCGACCCTGTTGATCGACCCGGCGTCCGGGTCCATCGTCAGCGAGGTGGACACCGGGAAGTACGAGCTCCCGCTCTGCCAGGGCATCGGCGCCGGCTACGGCGTCGTCTACCTCTGCCGGGGCACCGACCTGCTCCGCATCGACGAGGCGACGCTGAAGGTCGTGGACCGGGTCAAGCTGCACAAGGAGTACGCGCAGGGCCACATCCCGGCGGCGTTCGGGCGGTTCTGGGTGCTGGAGGGCGACGGCAGCACGCTGACCGGGCTCGACCCCGCCACCGGCAGGGTCGTCAGCCGGTTCGCGCTGCCGGCGCGCGGTTGGGACCTGGCGGCCGGTCCGGACGCACTGTGGGTGGCCTGCAAGATCGACGGCCAGGTGTTGAAGATCGACCCGGACACCGGCGAGGTCCTGATCACAGCGGAGATGCCCAACCCGGAGTACGTCACGGTCGCGGACCAGGTCTGGGTGGCCGGCTCCTCCCAGACCTACCAGGTCGACAAGGACTCCGGTGCGGTGCTTGCGACGTTCGACGTCGGGGCGGAGCCGGTCGGCGACCTCGTGTCGGACGACCGCTACGTCTGGGTCCGCAACGCCGACGACTTCCTGGTCCAGATCGCCCAGTCGACCGGCGGGGTCGTGAGGTACGTCTCCGACCTCACGGTCGGCGGCTCCCTCGGCGTGGCCGGCGGCGATCTGTGGCTGGCCGCGGACGACGAGTCGACGCTGATGCGCCTGCGCCCCGATCCCTGACCCGCGCGCCTGCACACCCACCGGGGAGAATGGGCCGGGTGAGCACCCTCGACCCTGCGATCGCGGCCCGGCTGAAGCGCTCGGCGGACGGGCTGGTGCCGGCCGTCGTGCAGCAGCACGGCACCGGGGAGGTGCTGATGCTCGGCTGGATGGACGACGAGGCGCTGGCGCGGACGCTGACCTCTGGGCGCGCGACGTATTGGAGCCGGAGCCGCCAGGAGTACTGGGTCAAGGGCGAGACCTCCGGCAACCGGCAGTGGGTGCGCGGGGTCCGGCTGGACTGCGACGGCGACGCGCTGCTGGTCACCGTCGAGCAGGAGGGTCCGGCCTGTCACACCGGTGACCGAACCTGCTTCGACGCCGATGTGCTGCTGGCGGAAGGCGCCGATGGCTGACCGGATGACTGGCCGTCGCGGCTTCGGCGCGGTCGTCGGCGCCGGGCTCGCCTCGGCGGTGCTGGCCGCGGTGGCCGGCCGGCAACCCTGGGCGCACGGCAGCGCGCCCGGTGGCCTCGGCGAGCTCTCCGCGACCGTCGAGGCCGGCAAGGTGCCCGCGGCCGGCGCGTTGTCGCTCGTGGTGCTGGCTTGTTGGGGCGTGCTGCTCGTGACCCGCGGTGTCGTCCGCCGGGTGGTCGCCGTGGTCGGCGTGCTCGCCTCGCTCGGGCTGGCTCTCGCGGTCGTGGTCGGCCACTCGACCGCGCCGGACCGCGTGCGTGACGCCTACCGGGAGCTGGGCGTCGACCGGCCCGACGTCAGCCTGAGCGGCTGGTACTGGGTGGCCGTCGTGGCGACCCTCCTGACCCTGGTCACCACCGTGGCGGCGGTGCGGCTGGTGCCGACCTGGCCCGAGATGGGCCGCAAGTACGACGCGCCCGTCGACTCAGCCTCCCCGTCGACCGGCCAGCCGCCGGGGGAGCGGGACAACCTCGACCTCTGGAAGGCGATGGACGAGGGTCGCGATCCGACGGCCTAGCCACCCCCCTAGACTGCGGCGCATGGCAGCACACCACGGGAACACGCCCGCCGCCTGGACCGCCGTGGTCGTCGGCCTGATCGGCTTCACCGTGGGTGGCGTCGGCCTGATGCTCGACCCGGTCAGCTACCCCGTCTTCTGGGTGGGCGTGGCGATCGTCGTGGCCGCCGCGATCGTGTTCGTGGTGATGGACCGGATGGGGCTGGGCGACCACTGACCGCGCTGGCTGCCCCTCCGGCACCGCCCGCCACCCGCGGGCGCCGGATGGTGGCGCCCGTGGCCACCATCGGCGGCCTGGCACTGGCCACCCTGGCCCTGCACCTGCGCGACCCGCACCAGGACGGCAGCTGGGGGTTCTGCCCGCTCCACGCCTCCACCGGGCTCTACTGCCCGGGTTGCGGGGGCCTGCGTGCGGTCAACGACCTCACCAACGGCGAGGTGGGGGCCGCGCTGTCCAGCAACCTGCTCGTGACCCTGGGCATCCCGGTGGCCGTCGTCCTGCTGGCGGTCTGGGGACTCGACCGCTGGACCGGGCACAGTCGTCTTCCGGTGGGCAGGCGGTGGACCCAGGTCGCCGTCGCCCTGGTGGGGCTGTTCGCCGTGTTCACGGTGGTGCGCAACCTGCCGTTCGGCGCCTGGCTCGCGCCCTGAGCGTCAGCTCCCGGCGCGGATGGCGATGTTGATGATGATGCCGACCACCGACAGCACGGTGCCGATGATCCCGCAGATGTAGCCAGCGTTGACCAGGCCCTGGCCGCCGATCGTCCCGCCGGAGGCGGCGATCTCCTTCCTGGCGGTGTTGCCGAGGATGATCGCCGGGATCCCCGTGAACAGGCCGCAGCACGGGATGCTGAGGATGCCGAGCACCAGGATCAGCGTCGCCCGCGGGTGGTTGGCCGGAGCCGCGGCGTACGGCGGCGGCGGGGGCGGCGGGGGCGGCGGGCTGTCGTAGCTCATGCGGCTGGCTCCTTGGAGTCGGTCCGGGTTCGTCTCGGGGACCCTACCGTCGAGTCACCTGTGCAAACCCCAATGACAGACTTGTTCCGATCGACGCCCGTCGGAGGAGGTGACCGCATGCCCGTGCCCAGCGATGTGCTGAGCGAGATCGTCGCGGGCGTCCGGACCGACCTCGAACGACGCCGGGCCGCGACCACCGAGGCCGACCTGCGCGCCGCGCTCGCCGACGCAGACCCGGTGCGCGACCCGATGCCGCACCTGCGTGGCGCGGGCTCGAGCGTGATCGCCGAGGTCAAGCGGCGCAGCCCGAGCAAGGGCGACCTCGCGGAGATCGCCGACCCGGCGGCGCTCGCCCGTCACTACGCCGTGGGCGGGGCCGCCGCGATCAGCGTGCTCACCGAGTCGCGCCGGTTCGGGGGCAGCCTCGACGACCTGCGCGCCGTCCGGGCCGCCGTCGACACGCCGCTGCTCCGCAAGGACTTCATGGTCGAGCCCTACCAGGTGCTCGAGGCCCGGGCCGCCGGGGCCGACCTGGTCCTCCTCATCGTGGCCGCGCTCGACGACGACACCCTCCACCGGCTGCACGACCTGGCGGGCGAGCTCGGCATGGCCACGCTCGTCGAGGTCCACGACGAGGCCGAGACCGCCCGGGCGGTCGACCTCGGCGCGGAGCTGGTGGGCGTCAACGCCCGCAACCTCAAGACGCTCGCCGTCGACCAGGACGCTTTCGGCCGGCTGGCGCCCCTCGTCCCGGACGATCGTGTCAAGGTGGCCGAGTCAGGCATCGTCGGGCCGGTGGACGTCAAGCGCTACGTCGCCGAGGGCGCCCGGGCCGTCCTCGTGGGAGAGGCGCTGGTCAAGGACGGCGACCCCGAGGCCGCGGTCCGGGCGATGACTGGGATCACCGCATGAGCGTCCAGGGGACCGAGTACGACGCCGACGAGCGCGGCTGGTTCGGCGACTTCGGTGGCCGGTTCATGCCCGAGGCGCTGGTCGCGGCCCTCGACGAGCTGACGGCCGCGTGGCAGGAGGCCATGGTCGACCCGGCGTTCGTGGCCGACTTCGACACGATCCTGCGCGACTACGCCGGGGTGCCGAGCCTGCTCTACGACGCGACCAGGCTGAGCGAGCACGTCGGCGGGGCCCGGATCCTGCTCAAGCGCGAGGACCTCAACCACACCGGCGCCCACAAGATCCGCAACGTGCTCGGGCAGGCCCTGCTCACCAAGCGGATGGGCAAGTCCCGGGTGATCGCCGAGACCGGCGCCGGTCAGCACGGCGTCGCCAGCGCGACCGCCGCGGCCTACTTCGGCCTCGACTGCACCGTCTACATGGGCGCCGTCGACACCCGTCGCCAGGCGCTCAACGTCGCGCGGATGAACCTCCTCGGGGCCAGGGTGGTCCCGGTCGACTCCGGCTCGGCCACCCTCAAGGACGCCATCAACGAGGCGCTGCGCGACTGGGTCGCCACGGTCGTGGGCACGCACTACTGCATCGGCTCGGTGGTCGGCCCGCACCCGTACCCGTGGATGGTGCGCGAGTTCCAGCGCGTCGTGGGTGACGAAGCGCGCGAGCAGTGCCGGGCGATGCTCGGCGGCGCCGACCCCGATCTCGTGGTGGCGTGCGTCGGCGGCGGCTCCAACGCGATGGGCACCTTCGCCGGCTTCGTCGACACC
>NZ_DASUFR010000224.1:0-29252 GCF_036274455.1 Nocardioides sp.
GGAGGCGGTGCTCCGGCACACCCCCGAGGTCGTGCTGCTCGACGTCCACCTCCCCGGCGGCGGAGGCGCGGAGGTGATGCGGCGCGTCGGTCCCCGGAGCCCGGGCACCAGGTTCCTCGCACTCTCGGTCTCCGACGCGGCCGAGGACGTGATCGGGACGATCCGGGGCGGGGCCCGCGGCTACGTCACCAAGACGATCACCGGGCCCGAGCTGGTCGCGGCGATCGAGCGGGTGGCCACCGGCGACGCGGTGTTCTCGCCGCGGCTCGCGGGGTTCGTGCTGGACGCGTTCGCCGGCTCGATCGAGGTGGCGCAGGTCGACGAGGACCTCGACCGGCTCACCGAGCGGGAGCGCGAGGTCATGCGGCTGATCGCGCGGGGCTACGCCTACAAGGAGGTCGCCTCGACGCTCTTCATCTCCGTCAAGACCGTGGAGACCCACGTCTCGAGCGTGCTGCGCAAGCTCCAGCTGTCCTCGCGCCACGAGCTCAGCCGGTGGGCGTCGGACCGCCGCCTGCTCTGACGGTCACCTACTCGGGGATCCCCGGTCCGACGACGGTCAGTCCGTAGCGCGGGCCGACCTCCATCCACTTCGGGATCTCGACCTCGGGTGCCAGGCCGTCCTCGCCCGGCAGCCGCAGCTCGGAAGCCGGCAGCCCGACCTCGTCGTAGAGGTGGAGCAGCCCGGCCGGAGCGGTCAGCGCCAGGAACCTGGCCGGGGTGTCGCCGCGGATCCGGAACGCGTGTGGGAGCCCGGTGGGCAGGTGGATGAAGCAGCCCTCGTAGAGCTCGAACAGCTCCTCCCCGGCCTGGTAGTCCAGCCGCCCCTCGAGGACGTAGAACGCCTCGGCCTCCTTGTCGTGCCGGTGCAACGGGGTGGCCACCCCCGGCGGCTGGGTGACGAGGGCGACGCCGAGCCTGCCGCTCTGCTCCGGCTCGAGGAGGTGCTCGAAGAGCGACTGCATCGCCCAGGTGCCGCGGCCGGTCCCCGGCCGGTGCATGACCAGCTGCTCCTGCTGCATGCCGACCTCCATTTGATCCGAAGCACTTTCGGATAAATTAGGGCGCGTGGTGCGACCGGTCAAGAGGCACTACGACTCCTCGGGCCGCCGCGCCGCGGCCGAGGCGAAGCGGCTGGAGATCCTCGCGGCCGCCCGGGACCTCTTCGCCGAGGGCGGGTACGCCGCCACCTCGGTGCAGGCCGTCGCCGACCGGGCGGGCGTCTCGCTGGACACCGTCTACGCCAGCGTGGGCCGCAAGCCGCAGCTCCTGCTCGCGGTGCACGACATGGTGCTGGCCGAGGGCCCCGCGCCGGTGCCCGCGACGCAGCGCGGCTACGTCCGTGCGGTGGAGGCGGCCGGCACGGCCGAGGAGAAGATCCGCACCTACGCCGCGGCGATGGCCCGGGTCCTGCCACGCAGCGTCCCGATCATGGACGCCCTGCGCGAGGCCGGCGCGACCGAGCCCGACTGTGCGGCGCACTACGCCGCGATCTCCGAGCGTCGCGCCGCCAACATGCGACTCTTCGTGGCCGGGCTGCGGGCCACCGGCGAGCTCCGGCCGGAGCTCTCCGACGAGGACGCGGCGGACCTGGTCTGGTCGCTGAACAGCCCCGAGTGGTTCGGGCTGCTGACCGGGCGGGGCCGGACTCCTGAGGAGTACGCCGCGCTGCTGGCCGACGTACTCCTGCGCACCCTGCTCGCCCGTGGGCCCGGGGGTGGCGCCGCATAGGCTGGGCAGGACATGACGACCCGCCCGACCGCAGAGTCACTGCCAGGCTTCGAGCACCTTGCCGCCCCTGCGGAGAAGGAGTCGCGGCGCCGCGGCCCCACGGCCGGGGAGCTGCTCGAGGGGCTCAACGAGCCCCAGCGAGCCGCCGTCGTCCACGAGGGCACACCGCTCCTCGTCGTGGCCGGCGCCGGCTCGGGCAAGACCCGGGTGCTCACCCGCCGGATCGCATGGCTGATCAGCGAGCGGAAGGCGCACCCCGGGTCGATCCTGGCGATCACCTTCACCAACAAGGCCGCCGCCGAGATGAAGGAGCGGGTCGAGGCACTGGTCGGCCGGCGCGCGCGGATCATGTGGGTCTCGACCTTCCACTCCGCCTGCGTGCGGATCCTGCGCAAGGAGATCACCGCGCTCGAGGTCGGGGGCGTCGGATACAAGTCGTCGTTCTCGATCTACGACGCCGCCGACCAGAAGCGGCTGATGACCAACGTGGCCAAGGAGCTCGATCTCGACCCCAAGCGGTTCCAGCCCGGTTCGCTGCTGCACTGGGTGTCCGACCACAAGAACGAGCTGCGTGACGAGGAGGACGCCGCCCGCGACGCCGGCAACAAGCTCGAGGAGCAGTACGCCGCGGCGTACACGCTCTACCAGAAGCGGCTACGGCAGGCCAACGCCCTCGACTTCGACGACCTGATCATGCTGACCGTCCACCTGTTCCAGCAGTTCCCGGACATCCGTGAGGTCTACCGCCGGCGGTTCCGGCACGTGCTGGTCGACGAGTACCAGGACACCAACCACGCGCAGTACGCGCTGATCGCCGAGCTGTGTGCGGAGCGGTTCGAGGATGTCGAGGAGATCGGGTCGGGGGGAGAGCGGGTCGAGCCGGCCGAGCTGATGGTGGTCGGCGACGCGGACCAGTCGATCTATGCCTTCCGCGGCGCCAGCATCCGCAACATCCTCGACTTCGAGCAGGACTTCCCCAACGCGACCACGATCCTGCTCGAGCAGAACTACCGCTCCACCCAGACCATCCTCACCGCGGCCAACTCGGTGATCGGGCACAACAAGGGACGCAAGGAGAAGAAGCTCTGGTCCGATGCCGGTGACGGCGAGCGGATCGTCGGTTACGTCGCCGACGACGGGTACGACGAGGCGCGGTTCGTCTCCGAGGAGATCGACAAGCTCGCCGACCAGGGGGTCAGGGCCGCGGACGTCGCCGTGTTCTACCGGACCAACGCTCAGTCCCGGGTCTTCGAGGAGGTCTTCATCCGGACCGGCCAGCCCTACCGCGTGGTCGGCGGGGTGCGCTTCTACGAGCGGCGCGAGATCCGTGACGCGCTGGCCTACCTCCGGCTGCTCGCCAACCCGGCCGACGAGGTGTCGCTGGACCGGATCCTCAACGTGCCCAAGCGCGGCATCGGCGACCGTGCGGTCGCCGCGGTCCGCGCCTTCGCCGCGGGCAACGGCCTGTCGTTCTGGGAGGGGCTCGCCCGCTCGGCCGAGGTGCCCGGCCTCGCGACCCGCTCCCAGGCGAGCATCGCGGGGTTCGTCGCGATGATCGAGGAGCTCCAGTCGATGGTCGACGCGGGGGAGCGGCCAGACGTGGTGCTGGAGACGGTGCTGGAGCGCTCGGGCTACCTCAAGGCCCTCGAGGAGTCCGACGACCCGCAGGACGAGACCCGCCAGGAGAACCTCGGCGAGCTCGTCGCGGTGGCACGCGAGTTCGCCGACGACCCCGTGGCCGGGCCCTCCGCCGACCCCGCGGACGTCGACGCCGGGATCGTGGCGCCCGGGCTCGCCGACTTCCTCGAGCGGGTCTCGCTGGTGGCCGACACCGACCAGATCCCCGACGACGACGACGGCGTGGTCACGCTGATGACGCTGCACACAGCCAAGGGGCTGGAGTTCCCCGTCGTCTTCCTCACCGGCCTCGAGGACGGCGTGTTCCCGCACTCGCGCGCGCTGGGCGACCAGCGCGAGCTCGAGGAGGAGCGCCGGCTGGCCTACGTCGGCCTGACCCGCGCCCGCGAGCGGCTCTACATCTCCCGCGCGGTGGTCCGCTCGGCCTGGGGCGCTCCCGCGCACAACCCCGCCTCACGGTTCCTCGACGAGCTCCCGGTCGACCTGGTCGACTGGCGTCGCACCGAGGCCGCCCAGACGGTCTGGGACCGGCCGGACGTCTCCTCGTCCTACGGCGGCTCCTGGAGCGCCCCCACCGACCGCGGCCGCCGGAACTTCTCCTCCGCCGCCGCCCGCGCCGACGCCGCGGCCAAGGCCAAGCCGGCACGAGAGATCCCCACCCTCGAGCCCGGTGACCGGGTGCTGCACGACTCGTTCGGCATGGGCACGGTCGTCGCGATCGAGGGCGTGGCCGACAAGCAGGTCGCCTCGATCGACTTCGGCAGCGAGGGCGTGAAGCGGCTGCTGCTGAGGTATGCGCCGGTGGAGAAGCTGTAGCCGGTCACCCGACGGGCACCACCAGCCTCGTCCGTGGGTTTGCGGAGGGAGATCGGCACCTGGTGCCGGAGATCCTCGGCAAAGCCGGGTCCTGGGCGCCCGGCCATGCTTCGGTCGGCTGTTACTGCGCCGCGCTGCCGAGGAACAGCCCGTGCTGCTGCATGGCCGTGTAGGGGTCGACCGGGTCGCCGCCGCCGGGGTGGACCTCGACGTGCAGGTGCGACCCGGTGACATGGCCGGTGGCGCCGACGAGGCCGATGACCTCGCCCTGGTGGACGGTGTCACCCGGGGAGACCATGAACGCGCTCTGGTGGCAGTACCACAGCTCGGTGCCGTCGGAGAGCCGGACCACGGTCTTGTTGCCGTAGGAGCCGTCATAGGCAGCGGAGACCACGACGCCGTTGGCGATGGCGTGGATCTGGTCGCCGGTGTTGCCGTTGAAGTCGAGGCCGGTGTGCATGCTCGACCACAGGCCGTAGTCGCCGAAGCGAGCGGTGAGGATGACCGGCTCGAGCGGGTAGACCCAGAGGTTCTTGGCGAGGTACTTGTCGTGGGAGTCGGCCTTGCCGTTGATCCCTCGCAGCGCCTGGCTGCGCTCGTCGGCCGCGCCCTGGGCGGCTGCCTGGAGCTGGTCCTGGCCGCTGGTGCCGCTGGCCTGGGCGTCGCGGCCGCCTCCGCGGGTGACCACCGGGTTGCGCGCCGAGAAGTGCCCGACGCCGCTGGCGCCACCGAGGGCGGAGGCCGCGACGTGGGAGTCGCTGGCGGTGAGCACGCTCGCGGGGCTGGCGTCGTCGACGGTGAGCACACCGCCTACTGAGACCGCCAGCGCGGCGATGCCGACGAGCACCGGCGCCGAGAGGAACCCCTTGACGAACGGTCCGCGACCGGCGGCGCGCTTGACCGCGCGGCGCTTGCCGCCCGGGACCAGAGGCTCGGCGCGCAGCAGCGGGAGAGGGGTGGTGGGCTCGTGCTCGAACGACGTGGTGTGGTCGGTGGGCTCGAGGGCGCCGAGGACCCGCTCGATGGTCCCGGTGTCGAACACCTGGCGCGGGACCTCTCGCACCGGCTCCGGGACGGCATCAACTTTCGGGTGGTTTTCGGCCGGCGCTGCGTGGACCGGCGTGTCGACGGGCACCGGAGCCCTACGGCGACCGACGTACGCCGGCTCCGGGACTTCGAGCGGGCTGACCCAGTCGACGGGCACCTCGGCCCGGCGGCGGC
Organism: Nocardioides sp.; assembly: GCF_036274455.1. GTDB lineage: Bacteria > Actinomycetota > Actinomycetes > Propionibacteriales > Nocardioidaceae > Nocardioides. The sequence goes on from NZ_DASUFR010000224.1 coordinate 5,407, forward strand.
CACCCGAGGGAGGTTCGGAGCTGTGGTCCGGGGTCGTTGATCCGGCTTCGAGCACGTTTGGCTCAGCTCGGTGACCAGCCACGAGTCAGGGTCCCCCCAGGCCGACGACAAGTTGTACAACGGGTGAAAACGAACAGCGCGCAAGACCATAGCGGATGCCTTGGGGCCTCCGAAATCCGTGTCAAGGCGTTTTGTGGACGTGCGACGTTCCGCTGTACCCGCGCCGCCGCACTCCATGCGTGCCCGACAGCGACCACTACTCGGGTGGTGTTCTGGGTCACGTCGCAGGCAGGGCCCTCGTAACCGCTCGAGCCCCGGGACTAAGGTGCCGAAGGCGATCCACGCAACGCCGCTTCCCCTTCGGACTCTTCTGAGAAGGACTTCCCTCGTGGACCTGATGGAGTACCAGGCGAAGGAGCTCTTCGCCAAGCACGGAGTCACGACCACCCTCGGCACCGTCGTCACCACCCCTGAGGAGGCCCGGGCCGCCGCCGAGCAGTACGGCTTCTGCGTGGTCAAGGCGCAGGTCAAGGCTGGTGGCCGCGGCAAGGCGGGCGGCGTCAAGCTCGCGCGGACGCCGGACGAGGCGTTCGAGCACGCCGGCAACATCCTCGGGATGGAGATCAAGGGGCTGCGGGTCAACCGGGTCCTCGTCACTCCGGCCACGCCACCCCAGGAGGAGTACTACTTCTCCTTCCTGCTCGATCGTGCCAACCGGCAGTACCTCTGCATCGCCAGCGTCGAGGGCGGCGTGGAGATCGAGGAGGTCGCCAAGACCAACCCCGACGCCGTCAAGCAGATTCCGGTGGACCCCGGCGCCGGCGTCGACGAGGCCAAGGCCCGCGAGATCGCCACCGAGGCGAAGTTTCCCGAGCCGGTCTTCGAGCAGGCCGTCGCCATGATCCAGGCCCTCTACACCGTGTTCACCGCGGAGGACGCGACCCTGGTCGAGGTCAACCCGCTAGCACGCCTCGAGGGAGACAGGCTCGAGGCGCTGGACGGCAAGATCACCCTCGACGACAACGCGGACTTCCGGCACCCGGACCACGCGGCATTCGAGATCAAGGAGGAGACCGACCCGCTCGAGGCCAAGGCCAAGGCGAAGGGGCTCAACTACGTCAAGCTCGACGGCCAGGTCGGCATCATCGGCAACGGCGCCGGGCTGGTGATGTCCACCCTCGACGTCGTGGCGTACGCCGGCGAGCGGCACGGCGGCGTCAAGCCGGCCAACTTCCTCGACATCGGTGGCGGCGCCAACGCGCAGGTGATGGCCGACGGCCTCGACGTGATCCTCAACGACGAGCAGGTCAGGGCGGTCTTCGTCAACGTCTTCGGCGGCATCACCGCCTGCGACGAGGTCGCCAACGGCATCAAGGGCGCCCTGGAGATCCTCGGTGACGAGGAGTCCAAGCCGCTGGTCGTCCGGCTGGACGGCAACAACGTCGTCGAGGGCCGCCGGATCCTCGAGGAGCTGGCCCACCCGATGGTGACCCTGGTCGACACCATGGACGGCGCCGCCGACAAGGCCGCCGAGCTCGCGAACGCGTAGGGACGAGAAGACAGATGAGCATCTACCTCAACAAGGACTCCCGGATCATCGTCCAGGGCATGACCGGCGGGATGGGCTCCAAGCACACCGCGCTGATGCTCGACGCGGGCTCCACCATCGTCGGGGGCGTCAACGCCCGCAAGGCCGGCACCAGCGTCGAGCTCGGCGGCCAGGAGCTGCCGGTCTTCGGCTCGGTCAAGGAGGCGATGGCCGAGACCGGTGCGGACGTGTCGGTGGTGTTCGTGCCGCCGGCGTTCACCAAGGACGCCTGCATCGAGGCCGTCGACGCCGGCATCGGCCTGCTCGTGGTGATCACCGAGGGCGTGCCGGTCCAGGACACCGCCGAGGTGTGGTCCTACCTGCAGTCCGGGGCCAACCACGCCGGCACCCGGATGATCGGCCCCAACTGCCCGGGCATCATCACGCCGGAGGAGTCCCTGGCCGGCATCACGCCGCACACGATCGCCGGCAAGGGCCCGATCGGGCTGGTCTCCAAGTCCGGCACCCTGACCTACCAGATGATGTATGAGCTGAAGGACTTCGGCTTCTCGACCGCGATCGGCATCGGTGGCGACCCGATCGTCGGAACCACCCACATCGACGCCCTGGCCGCGTTCGAGGCCGACCCGGAGACCAGGGCCATCGTGATGATCGGCGAGATCGGCGGCGACGCCGAGGAGCGCGCTGCGGCCTACATCAAGGAGCACGTCACCAAGCCGGTCGTCGGCTACGTCGCCGGCTTCACCGCCCCCGAGGGCAAGACCATGGGCCACGCCGGCGCCATCGTCTCCGGCTCCTCGGGCACCGCGGCGGCCAAGAAGGAGGCGCTCGAGGCGGTCGGCGTGAAGGTCGGCAAGACGCCGTCGGAGACCGCCGAGCTGATGCGCGAGATCCTGCGCGCTCTCTAGCTCTTCTTGTCCAGCGGCACGAGCCGCTCCTGGGCCCGGTGGGCCAGCGCCTCGAAGGCAACTGGACCGATGCTGACGTCGTCGGACGGCACGAACGTCAGCTCGGCCACGGCGTTGCCGGACCTGATCACGGCCATCAGGAAGCGCACCGACTCCTCCTGCGAGACCTCGACGGTGAGCCGCCAGACGGTCAGGTCCTTGGCGCCGCTCTCCTCCTCGACCAGCTTCTCGACGGTGGTGCCGAGGTCATCGTCGGGGCACTTGGTGAGCTTGCCGCGGATGTCGTCGACGAACTGCTGTGCCTGCTTGGGCGGCAGTGCGCCGACCGTCTCGGAGAGGCCGAACTCGGGCGGCAGCTGGGTGGCGGCCGGGATCACGAAGGTGCGCGTGAACGCCTTGGTGAAGTCGGGGCCGCTGAAGTCGGTGTTGTCGCAGCGGGTCGCGGCGACGTTCTCCTTGGCCTTCGACGGCGCGGTGCCCGCCCACGGCTGGTCGATGGTCGGCACCGGCGGCAGGTCGGCCTCGACGAGGAGCGAGGGGTGGCGGCCGACCGGGACGACCGTGGAGTCCTTGACCTTGGGCGTCCCCGTGCAGGTGCCCGCGTCGGGCAGCGTGCACAGGCCGGAGACCGCCCGGGCGAGCAGATCGACGCTCGGTGCGAGGTCCGGCTCCTTCTTCGGGTCGGTCATGCCGGTCAGCGTGTTGACGACGGTGGTGCTGAGCCCGCCGGTGCGGGCCACCCCGACCACCTCGGTGGTGACCGGGTCGGCCCAGCTGCGCAGCACCAGCATGGTGGCCTCGTCACCGACCCCCGTCACGCGGTGGGTGGACAGCAGCTGGACCCGGGGGCTCATGCAGCCGGCGTACCAGCCCAGCATGGTCTGGTAGGTCCGCTCGGCCGCCGCCGCGTCGGCCGACGCCTCGGCCGACTGGCCCGCGGTCAGGAGCCCGCTCTTGGCGGTGCCGGTGAAGGTGCGCACCAGGGCGCCGATGCCCCGCATGTCGGCGTAGCGCCCGCCCTGGCAGGTGAAGACCAGGCCGTCGCCGGCGGTGTTGGTGCTCGTGGCGCCCTCGGACCAGCTCCCGGGGATGGCCGCGCTCACCTGCTGGACGCCGAGCAGGGCCTGCGGCGTGAGCGGGTCGGGCTCGGGCGGCGCGGTCTCGCCCTTGGTCTGGGGGGTGCTGGAGCTGCCCTCGAGGATCCCCTTGGTGGCCAGGGCCGGGCGCGCCCCGGAGGCGTCGGTCACCACCGAGCCGGTGACGAGGACCGCGGCGACCGCGGCGGCGACCCCGACCGCGGTGTGGGCGCGGCGGCGGGCCGCGCCGGCGCGCATCACGATCGAGGGTCGTGGCCAGCGGATCTCGTCGAGGCCGGGCGCGAGGGCCTCGAGGGCGCCGCGCACGCCGGTCGACGGGACGCCCCGGTGGACGGAGAACTGCGCGCTGGCGAGCTGCAGCTCGCGCTCGGCGTTCGCGCGGGTGACGCCCACCTCCCGAGCCATGTCATCGATCGGCAGCGCCGTGAGGTGGGCCAGCAGCAGCACCTTGCGCTGGGTGGTGCTCAGCTTGCCGAGCGCGTCGAGCGTCTTGCGGGCCTCGGGGTCGATGTCCTTCTGCCGCGCCCACCAGCGCGCGGTGCTGCGGCGCTGCGCACGGGTCCAGGCCAGCGGCCGGGCGTAGTCCTCGGGCCGGTCGAGCCTGGACACCTTGCGCCAGTGGTGCCAGGCCACCACCATCGCGTCGCGCACCGCCCGCTGGGCGGCGTGCAGGTCCCCGGTCAGCGCGTAGGTCTGGAGGAGCAGCCGCGCGCGGACGTCCTTGTAGAAGGTCTCGAAACCCTCCGGACTCCGCGCGGCTGATCGGGGAAGCGTGCGGGGCATGACGCGCACCACGGTACTGGCCGGACCCCGAACCGAACGAGTCGGCGTGGCGGCGCCGTCCCGGCCCTGGGCGCGGCGAAGATGGGCCGAGAGATGACCGCGCTGATGCCCGACCGCACCCGCCCGTCGGCGGGCGAGCTCAGGCGTGACCTGCGTCACCGGCGTCCGCTGTTCCTGCTCGCCCCGCTCGCGGGCGCGGTTGCCGCGGCAGCCACGCTCACGGTCTGCATGGCCCTCGGGGTGACCGGCTGGTTCCTGACCGACGCGGGCGCCCACGGCACCCCGCGCGACGGACTCCGGGTCGGCGCGCTGGCCTGGCTGATGGCACACGGCTCCGGCGTGCATGTGGGTGGCGCCCTGGTCACGGCCATGCCGCTGGGCATCACGCTCGTGTGTGGCTGGGCCACGTGGCGGATCGGCCACCGGCTCGGCGACTCGATCTCCGGCCACGGTCCCGACGCCCAGCGCATCGCCGACGGCGAGCGCGACTGGACGGTGCCGTCGGCGGCGCTGCTCTACACGGCCGGCTACGTCGCCGTGGGAGTGGTCACCAGCACCCTGGCCGCCACTGCGGCCACGGCCCCGGACACGCACCGGGTGGTGCTGTTCTCGATCCTGCTCTGCGGTGTGCTGGGTGCGCCCGCCATCGCGATCGGCTCCGGCCGCGCCGCGATCTGGACCGCGACGCTCCCCGAGTCGGTCGTGGCCACCGGCGCCGTGTGCCGCCGGGTCGTCAGGCTCTGGCTGCTGGCCTCGCTCGTGGCGTTCGCGGCCGCCTTGGTGACCGACTTCGACACCGCGCTCAACGTCACCTCCCAGCTGCACACCGACACCGGCGCCAACGTCCAGCTCGTCGTCGTCTCGCTGCTCGTGGTCCCCAACGCGGTGGTCTTCTCCGGCTCCTACCTGCTGGGGCCGGGGTTCACCGTCGGGACCCACACGGTCGTCTCGCCCGCGGTGGTGACGATCGGCGCGCTGCCGATGTTCCCCCTGCTCGCCGCACTGCCCGACACCGGGCCGACGCCACCCTGGACCTCGGCGCTGATCACGGTGGCTCCTCTCGTCGCGGCGCTCGGCGCGATGCGCGCGCAACGGCTCCACCCGACCTACCGGTGGGAGGAGGGCGCCCTCCACGGCTGTGGTGGCGGCATGCTCGCCGGCGTGGTCTTCGGGGTGCTGGCCCTGCTCAGCGGCGGCTCGGTCGGCCCGGGCCGGATGGCCGACGTCGGCCCCTTGGTCGGCTCGGTGCTGGTGCACGGTGTCACCGCGTTCGGCATCGGCGGCCTGGTCGGTGGCCTGGTCGCCACGTGGTGGCAGCGGCGCCGGTCGCCGTCGAGTAGAGCCAGAGTGCTGTCCTCGGTCCCGGTGGACGACACATCCGCGCCGCTCGACGACGATTCCGACGCAACCCAGGCCACCCTGGCCCCCGTCCCCGACGAAGACTCGCCCTAGACTCACCAACCGTGCGCCTCGTGGTCCTCGTCTCGGGCGCCGGCACCAACCTGCAGGCGCTCCTCGACGCCGCCACCGACCCGGCGTACGGCGCCACGGTGGTCGCCGTCGGGGCCGACCGCGACGGCATCGAGGCGCTGGCCCGGGCCGAGCAAGCCGGGGTGCCGACGTTCGTGCTCCGGGTCCGGGACTTCCCGGACCGCGTGGCCTGGGACCAGGCGCTGACCAAGGCCGTCGCCGAGCACCAGCCGGACCTCGTCGTCTCGGCCGGCTTCATGAAGCTGGTGGGCAAGGACTTCCTCGCCGAGTTCGGCGGGCGGTTCGTCAACACCCACCCGGCACTGAGCCCGTCGTTCCCCGGGGTGCGCGGTGCCGCCGACGCGTTGGACTACGGCGTCAAGGTCACCGGCTGCACGCTGTTCTTCGTCGACGAAGGTGTCGACACCGGCCCGATCATCGCCCAGCGCGCGGTCGCGGTCGCCGACGGCGACACCGCGGAGACGCTGCACGAGCGGATCAAGGTCGCTGAGCGGGCCATGCTCGTCGAGACCATCGGCGCGATGGCGCGCGGCGGGTTCACGATCGAGGGGCGCCGGGTCGCGGTCGGAGGGTGAGGTGTCCATGTACGAGATGAGGAGTGTGCGCCGTGGCTGACGTCCCGGAGCTCGACAGGGTCCCGGTCAAGCGGGCGCTGGTGTCCGTCTATGACAAGTCCGGGCTCGAGGAGCTGGTCCGGGGGCTGCACGCCGCCGGCGTCGAGCTGGTGTCGACAGGCGGCTCGGCCGCACTGATCGAGGGGCTCGGCATCCCGGTGACCAGGGTGGAGGAGCTGACCGGCTTCCCGGAGTGCCTCGACGGCAGGGTCAAGACGCTGCACCCGAAGGTGCATGCCGGCATCCTGGCCGACCGGCGCCTCGACTCCCACGTCCATCAGCTCGCCGAGCTGGGCGTCGAGCCGTTCGACCTCGTCGTCTCCAACCTCTACCCGTTCCGCCAGACCGTGCTGTCCGGCGCGAGCCCGGACGAGTGCGTCGAGCAGATCGACATCGGCGGGCCCTCGATGGTCCGCGCGGCCGCCAAGAACCACCCGAGCGTGGCCATCGTGACCAGCCCGGAGCGCTACGCCGACGTGCTCGCCGCCGTCGAGGCGGGCGGGTTCACCCTGGCGCAGCGGCAGCGGCTGGCGGCGGAGGCCTTCCAGCACACCGCGACCTACGACGTGGCGGTGGCGAGCTGGATGAGCAACGTGCTCACCGACACCAGCGACGGCACCGGCTTCCCGTCGTGGACGGGCGCCACCTGGGACAAGGCAGCGGTGCTGCGCTACGGCGAGAACCCGCACCAGCCCGCGGCGCTCTACCGCCACTGGCGTGGTGGCCTGGCCTCGGCCGAGCAGCTGCACGGCAAGGAGATGTCCTACAACAACTACGTCGACACCGACGCAGCCCGTCGGGCGGCTCACGACTTCGACGAGCCGGCGGTGGCGATCATCAAGCACGCCAACCCCTGCGGCATCGCGATCGGCCCGGACGTCGCGGAGGCGCACCGGCGAGCCCACGAGTGCGACCCGACGTCGGCGTTCGGCGGGGTGATCGCGGTCAACCGCCCGGTCTCGGTCGCGATGGCCGAGCAGGTGGCCGAGGTGTTCACCGAGGTGATCGTCGCGCCGGCCTACGACGACGGCGCGGTCGAGGTCCTCCGGGGCAAGAAGAACATCCGGATCCTGCTCTGCCCGGCCGACGAGCACCCGGACCCGGTCGAGTTCCGCGGGATCAGCGGCGGCGTCCTCATGCAGCGCGTCGACCGCGTCGACGCCGAGGGCGACGACCCGGCGACCTGGACCCTGGCCGTGGGCGACGCCGCTCCCGACGACGTGCTGGCCGACCTGGCCTTCGCGTGGCGGGCCTGCCGGGCGGTGAAGTCCAACGCGATCCTCCTCGCCCGCGACGGTGCCTCGGTGGGCATCGGCATGGGCCAGGTCAACCGGGTCGACTCCTGCCGCCTCGCGGTGTCCCGCGCGGGCGACCGAGCCAAGGGGTCGGTGGCCGCGTCGGACGCCTTCTTCCCGTTCGAGGACGGCCCCCAGATCCTCATCGACGCCGGGGTCCGTGCGATCGTGCAGCCGGGAGGGTCGGTCCGCGACGAGCTGACCGTCGAGGCGGCCAAGGCGGCGGGGGTCACCATGTACTTCACCGGCACCCGGCACTTTGCCCACTGAGCTCGGGTCGAGCCTGCTGAGACCACCGCAGCACACAGGAGATCGCAAGACACCATGACCGCACAGAAGCTGGACGGGGCCGCCACCCTCACGGCGATCAAGGCCGAGCTCACCGAGCGGGTGGCCAAGCTGCGCGAGCGGGGCATCGTGCCCGGCCTCGGCACGGTGCTGGTGGGCGACGACCCCGGCTCGCAGTGGTATGTCTCCGCCAAGCACAAGGACTGCGCCGAGATCGGCATCGAGTCGATCCGCCGCGACCTGCCGGCCACGGCGACCCAGTCCGAGGTCGAGGCGGTGATCGACGAGCTCAACGCCGACCCCGCCTGCACCGGCTTCCTGGTCCAGCAACCCACCGGGCTCGACGAGTTCGCGCTGCTCTCGCGGGTCGACCCGGACAAGGACGTCGACGGGCTGCACCCGGTCAACCTCGGCAAGCTCGTCCTCAACGAGCCGGGCTCACTGCCGTGCACGCCGATCGGCTGCATCGAGCTGCTGCGCCGGCACGGCATCGAGCTCGAGGGGGCCGAGGTGACCGTGCTGGGCCGCGGGCTGACGGTGGGTCGTCCGATGGGGCTCCTGCTCACGCGCAAGTCCGAGAACGCGACCGTGACGCTGTGCCACACGCGGACGCGCGACCTCGCGGCCCACACCCGCAACGCCGACATCATCGTGGCCGCGGCGGGGGTCCCCGGCATCATCACCGCTGAGATGGTCAAGCCGGGTGCCGCCGTCCTCGACGTCGGCGTGTCGCGGGTCGACGGCAAGATCGCCGGCGACGTGGCCTCCGACGTGTGGGACGTCGCGGGCTGGGTGTCGCCCAACCCCGGCGGTGTGGGCCCGATGACCCGGGCGATGCTGCTGACCAACATCGTGCTCTCGGCGGAGCGGGCGGCAGGTTGAGCTCCGTGACCGACGAGCCCGCCGAGCCCTCCGCGGAGCCGCCCGAAGAGAAGCCCGCGGAGCCGGTGCCCTCACCCGAGGAGATCGCCGGCGAGCTCGACGCGGCGGCGGACGAGCAGCAGGCGGAGCGGCGCTACCCGTCGACGATCGGTGGCGCGTTCTACCTGGTGGTGCTGGCGCTCGCCGCGATCGGTATCGCGCTCGTCTGGGGCGGCGAGTGGCGGATCGGCATCCAGTGCCTGGCTGCCGGTCTCTGCTTCGCCGCCGTGACCCGGCTGGTGCTGCCCGCCAAGGACGCCGGCATGCTCGCGGTCCGGAACAGGTTATTCGACGCGACCCTGCTCGCTGGGGCGGGCATCGCGATCTTCTTCCTGCTGACGACGATCCCGAACCAGCCGAGCTGAGCTGACCGAGGAACGAGGTCAGGTCAGCTCATCGGCGGTCGAGCAGCGACCGCGACCGAGCGTGCGAGGTCAGGACGGAGCGTGTCGAGACCTCCGCAGCTTCGGCTGGCACTGACCTGAGTCCAGTCCGCGCGCCGGCGACGGGTGTCTCGACACGCGCGGTCACGGCTTCGCAAGCTCAGCCGTGCGCGCTGCTCGACCCTCGGGCTTGTCTGACCCGTCCTCCTTCGTCGGACGGCTCAGATCAGCCCGAGCTCCGTGACGGCGTCGCGCTCCTCGCCGAGCTCGGCGACCGAGGCGTCGATCCGGCCGCGGGAGAAGTCGTCGATCTCGAGGCCCGAGACGATGGTCCATTCCCCGTCCTTGGTGGTGACCGGGAACGACGACACGAGCCCCTCGGGGACGTCGTAGGAGCCGTCCGAGGCGACCGCCATCGAGACCCAGTCACCCTCGGCCGAGCCGAACAGCCAGTCACGCGCGGCGTCGATGGTTGCCGACGCTGCCGAGGCCGCCGAGGACGACCCACGGGCGTCGATGATCGCCGCGCCGCGCTTGGCCACGGTCGGGATGAAGGTCTTCTCCACCCAGTCCTGGTCGTTGACGACCTCGGCGGCGTTCCGGCCGCCGACCAGCGCGTGGAAGAGGTCGGGGTACTGGGTGGCGGAGTGGTTGCCCCAGATCGTCATGTGGGTGATGTCGGTGACCGCGGCCCCGGTCTTGGCGGCGAGCTGCGAGATCGCGCGGTTGTGGTCGAGGCGGGTCAGCGCCGAGAACCGTTGCCGCGGGATGTCGGGAGCGTTGGACATCGCGATCAGGGCGTTGGTGTTGGCCGGGTTGCCGGTCACGCCGATCCGGACGTCGTCGGCGGCCACGTCGTTGAGCGCCTTGCCCTGCTCGGTGAAGATCGCGCCGTTGGCCGAGAGCAGGTCGCTGCGCTCCATGCCCGGGCCGCGCGGACGGGCGCCGACCAGGAGTGCGAGGTTGACCCCGTCGAAGATCTGCCTCGGGTCGGCACCGATCTCGACACCGGCGAGGAGCGGGAACGCGCAGTCGTCGAGCTCCATGACGACGCCCTCGAGCGCCTTGAGCGCAGGCTCGATCTCGAGGAGCCGGAGCTCGATCGGGCGGTCCCCCGCCAGCGCACCGCTCGCGAGACGGAACAGCAGGCTGTAGCCGATCTGGCCGGCTGCGCCGGTGACGGCGACCTTGAGAGGGGAAGAGCTCACGACGTTCTCCTGAGTCGGGCCAGAGTCGGGCCTGGGTCGGGAAGGTGACGTTGGTGACGCTAGCAGCGGACGGGTTTGCCACGATGGCCAGGTGGCGAGGCGACCGAACCGGTACGTCGCGCTCGCTCTGGTGGCCGTCCTCGCCGCGACCGGCTGCGGCTCGGAGTCGCCGCAGAGCCCGCCCACGGGGATCGACGGGCTGGTGATCCCCACGGCGTCGCCGGACCCCGCGGACTTCGTGACGACCATCGACAACCCGTGGCTGCCCTACGCCCCGAGCGCGGTGTGGAGCTACACGCTGCGCACCGAGGACCTCGACTACCTGCTCTCGGTCACCGTGCTCCCGGACCACGAGCGGGTGGCCGGCGTCGCCACCACCGTGGTCGAGACGCTGACCACCCCGGCGCTGGACGGACAACCCCACGGCACCCCGGTCCGCACCCGCGACTACTACGCACAGGACCGCAGCGGGAACGTGTGGTGGTTCGGTCGCGAGGGGGTGTGGCGGGCCGGGGACGGCGCCGAGGCCGGGCTGGCGATGCCGGCCACACCGCGGGTCGGCGACGGCTGGCAGGCGGCGTACGGCGCCGGCGTCGTCGACGTCCGGCAGTCCGTGGTGACCCTCGACCAGAGCGAGTCGGTGCCGGCCGGGCGCTACACCGACCTGCTCGGCATCGACGTCACCGACGCACTTCAGCCCGACAGCGTGCGGCGCAGGTTCTTCGCCCGCGGTGTCGGGCTGGTCGAGGAGGAGTCGACCGAGGGACCGGCCTACCTCGCAGAGCTGGAGTCGGTCAGCGGGCCTGCTACTGGGGCGGGCGGGACGACGGGTCCGTCGGCGGCTGCTCCGCCGGATGGGCCGGGTCGGCGGTGGGCTCGGGCACCCTCGGGGTGATCTGGGTCGGCTCGTGGCCCGCCGGCGGCGCGGCGTGCTGGGCCGGGGGAGACGCGGGCTGCCACTGCTCGAGCGGCTTCCACTCCTGCGCGGCGTGGTCCCACTGCCAGCCGTCCTGGATGATCGGCTCCTGCTCCCAGGCGGCCTGCTCCACCGCCTGCTGGTTCCACTCCTGCTGGAACTGGTCCGGCGCGCCGTACCCCGGCACCGCGGCGGCCGCGGGCCTGGCGAACCGCCAGCCCGAGCCCGACACCGGCTCGGTGTCGTGGCCGAACAGCAGCGGGTAGGTGACGCCGGCGATCGCCGCTCCGACCAGTGGCGCCACGATGAACAGCCAGAGCTGGACGATCGCGTCACTGCCGGCGAAGAGGCCGACACCGATCGAGCGGGCCGGGTTGACCGAGGTCCCGGTCAGGTTGATCGAGGCGAAGTGGATCATCGCGAGCGCGAGACCGATGGCGGCCGGCGCCAGCGCCGGGTGCTCGTTGCGGCCGTCGGTCACCGCGAGGATGACGTAGACGAAGATCGCGGTCAGGGCCGCCTCGACGAGGAAGGCCGCCCACCACGCGAAGTCGGCGGGGCTCTGGTCGCCGTAGTGGTTCTGGGCCAGCCCGTCGGTCCCGACGTCGTAGCCGGCGATGCCGTGCACGAGGGCGAACAGGGCGAGACCCGCGACGATCGCGCCGCCGAGCTGGGCTCCGACGTAGGTGGGCACCTGGCGCCAGGCCATCCGGCCACCGAGTGCGGCGCCGACCGACACCGCGGGGTTGAAGTGTGCACCCGAGATGCGGCCGAACGCGTACGCCCCCGTCAGCACGGTGATGCCGAACGCGAACCCCGTGGCTGGCACATCGGCGCCGGTGCTGATCGCGGCCCAGCAACCGATGAACACGAGCACGAAGGTCCCGAGCGCCTCGGCGGCGACCTTCTGGACAGTGGTGGAAGTGTCGGCCATGGCCGCAGCCTAGCCATCCTGACGCCCCGGTTGGGGTTGGCGCAGACGCGTGCGAGGCTGGCCGGGACCCACGCACCCGGGTGACACCGCCCGGGCTGCGTCAGGTATCTTGACGTCAAGACATCGAACCTCTTCGGGACGACACCCCGCAGCCGCACAGGAGCGACGACGCGATGGCCACGATCATCTACACCCACACCGACGAGGCGCCGCTGCTGGCGACGTACTCGTTCCTGCCGATCATCCAGGCGTACGCCGCCAAGGCCGGAGTGGACGTGGAGACCCGCGACATCTCGCTGGCGGGACGGATCATCGCGCAGTTCGCCGACGTGCTGACCGAGGAGCAGCGGACCGACGACGCGCTGGAGGAGCTCGGCGAGCTCACGCTGCGCCCCGAGGCGAACATCATCAAGCTGCCCAACATCTCGGCATCGGTCCCGCAGCTGAAGGCGGCGATCAAGGAGCTCCGGGAGCTGGGCTACGAGCTGCCTGACTACCCCGAGGACCCGCGGACGCCCGAGGAGCAGGAGGTCCGCGCCCGCTACGACAAGGTCAAGGGCTCGGCGGTCAACCCGGTGCTGCGCCAGGGCAACTCCGACCGGCGGGCGCCCGCCTCGGTCAAGGCCTACGCCAGGGCGCACCCGCACCGGATGGGTGCCTGGAGCCCGGAGTCGAAGACCAACGTCGCGACCATGGGCAAGGACGACTTCCGCTCCAACGAGCAGTCGGTGGTCATCGAGGCCGACGACACGCTGCGCATCGAGCACGAGGCCGCGGACGGCACGGTCACGGTGCTCAAGCCCGAGCTGAAGGTCCTGGCCGGCGAGGTCGTGGACGGCACCTTCATGAACGTCGCGGCGCTGCGCCGCTTCCTGACCGAGCAGATCGCCCGGGCCAAGGCCGAGGACGTGCTGTTCTCGGTGCACCTCAAGGCCACGATGATGAAGGTCTCGGACCCGATCATCTTCGGCCACGTCGTGCAGGCGTTCTTCCCGACGCTGTTCGAGCAGTACGGCGACGCGCTGGCGAAGGCGGGGATCACCCCCAACGACGGCCTCGGCGCCCTCCTCTCCGCGGTCGAGGCACTGCCCGAGGGCGAGGCGATCAAGGCCGCGGTCCAGCAGGGGCTCGACGACGGCCCCGACCTGGCCATGGTCGACTCCGACAAGGGCATCACCAACCTGCACGTCCCCTCCGACGTGATCGTCGACGCCTCGATGCCGGCCATGATCCGCACCTCGGGCCACATGTGGGGCCCGGACGGCGAGGAGCACGACACCCTGGCGGTGATCCCGGACTCGTGCTACGCCGGCGTCTACCAGGCCGTCATCGACGACTGCCGCGCCCACGGCGCCCTCGACCCGGCCACGATGGGCTCGGTCCCCAACGTCGGGCTGATGGCCAAGGCGGCCGAGGAGTACGGCTCGCACGACAAGACCTTCGAGGTCCCGGCGGCCGGGGTGGTCCGGGTCGTCACCAGTGCCGGCGAGACGCTCCTCGAGCACACCGTCGAGCCCGGTGACATCTGGCGCGCCTGCCAGACCAAGGACGACGCCATCCGCGACTGGGTCAAGCTCGCCGTCACCCGGGCCCGCGCGAGCGGCACCCCGGCAGTGTTCTGGCTCGACGAGGGCCGGGCACACGACGCCAACCTGATCGCCAAGGTGAAGCAGTACCTCCCCGAGCACGCTGCGTCGATCGGCGAGGGCAGCGGGCTCGACATCGAGATCATGGCGCCCGCTGCCGCCGCGGCCCACGCCGTGGAGCGGATCCGCAGGGGCGAGGACACCATCTCGGTCACCGGCAACGTGCTGCGCGACTACAACACCGACCTCTTCCCGATCCTCGAGCTCGGCACGTCGGCCAAGATGCTGTCGATCGTCCCGCTGATGAACGGCGGCGGCCTGTTCGAGACCGGCGCCGGCGGCTCGGCCCCCAAGCACGTGCAGCAGCTGGTCAAGGAGAACTACCTGCGCTGGGACAGCCTCGGTGAGTTCTTCGCGCTGGCCGCGTCCTTCGAGCACCTCGCCGGCTTCGCCGGCAACCACGGCGCCCAGGTCCTCGCCGACACCCTCGACCGGGCCACCGGCACCTTCCTCGAGAACGACAAGTCTCCGACCCGCAGGCTCGGCGGCATCGACAACCGCGGCTCGCACTTCTACCTGGCCCTCTACTGGGCCCAGGAGCTCGCCGCCCAGGACGACGACAGCGACCTCGCGGCCGCGTTCAAGCCGCTGGCCGAGATGCTGGCCGCCCAGGAGCAGCAGATCGTCGAGGAGCTGCTCGCGGTCCAGGGCGGCCCGGCCGACATCGGCGGCTACTTCCGGCCGGACCCGGAGAAGGCCTCCGCGGTGATGCGGCCCTCGAAGACCTTCAACGAGGCACTCTCATCCCTGTGACCGAGGCACCGACGCACACCCCGCAGCCACCGGACATCGGCCGGCGGACGCTGACCCCGGTCGGGTACGCCGTCTGCATCGTCGTCCCGTTCCTGATCGCGGCGGCCGGGTTCGCCTTCCTGCACTTCCACTACAACAAGGAGCAGCTGGTCAGCGGCACCCGGCTGCAGATCGTGACCTCGGACTGGAAGCCGGGGGACGACGCGATGACCACGCAGGTCACCGGGCACCTGGTCCTCGGCGACGACGGGTGCCTGCGGCTGGCCGACGCAGACGGCTCCACGGTCGACCTTGTCTGGCCGGCCGACTACGAGGCGAGCGTGGAGCGGGTCGGCCCGACCGACCAGCTCAAGGTCTACGACCCCGACCGGGACATCGTGGCCCGCAGCCAGCAGACGATCGAGCTCGGCGGTGGCTCGGCGCCCGTCGGCGACTACGCCGGCCGGGCCTGCGCGCCGGCCTCGGGCGAGGTCTTCCTGGTGCAGGCCCAGCCCACGGTGGTCGGCACCGCGCCGTAGGACCGTCGAGGAATAGGTGTCAGGGGCATCGGGCTAGGACGATGGTGACGATGTCCCAGACGACGACCGAGGCGCCGGACGCGGTCGGCGCAGCGGTGCGCCCGCGGAGCTTCGCCCTCGCCGTGCTCGCCCTCGCCACCGGCGGGTTCGCGATCGGCACGACCGAGTTCGTCACCATGGGCGTGCTGCCCCAGCTGGCCGACGGCGTCGACGTGTCGATCCCGGTGGCGGGCCGGGTCATCTCGGCATATGCGCTGGGCGTGGTCGTCGGCGCGCCGGTCGTCGCCTACTTCGGTGCGAGGCTGCCCCGCCAGAAGCTGCTGGTGGGACTGATGGCGGCCTACGCCGCATTCAACGCGCTGAGCGCGCTCGCCCCCAACTACCCGACGCTGGTCGTCGCCCGGTTCTTCGACGGGCTGCCGCACGGCGGCTACTTCGGCGTGGCGTCCCTGGTCGCCGCCAGCATGGTCGCGCCGGAGCGTCGCGGCCGGGCCATCGCGCTGGTGCTGATGGGGCTGCCGGTGGCCAACGTCGTCGGGGTGCCGGCCGCGACCTGGCTCGGCCAGACGCTGGGGTGGCGCGCGTCCTACTGGGTGGTGGCCGCGCTGGCCGGGCTGACCATCGCGATGGTGCTGGCCTTCGTGCCGGACTGTCCGGGCAACCCGGAGGCGACCGGGCGCCGCGAGCTGCTGGCCCTGCGCAAGCCGCAGGTGTGGTTCGCGATCGTGGCCGGCGCGATCGGCTTCGGTGGGATGTTCGCGCTGTTCTCCTACGTCGCTCCGCTGGCGACCCGCGTCGCCGACCTCCCCGACTCCGCGGTCCCGGTCTTCCTCCTGACCCTCGGTGTCGGGATGGTGTTCGGCAACTGGGTGGCGGGCCGGGCGATGGACTGGTCGCTGCGCATTTCCCTGCTCGGCGCGCCGGTCGCCCTCGCCGTCAGCCTCCTGGTGGCCTGGCTGCTGGCGCCGTACGGCTATGCGTCGCTGCCGGCACTCTTCGCGGTCACCACCTTCGGGTCGGTCCTGGCACTGGGTCTGATGATGCGGCTCATCGACGCGGCCGAGCACGCCGAGACGATCGGGGCCGCGCTCAGCCACGGCTCGCTCAACATCGGCAACGCGCTGGGCGCGTGGCTCGGCGGCGTGACGATCGCCGCCGGCTTCGGCTACCGGTCGCCGCTGGCGATCGGCGTGCTGCTCTCGCTGGCCGGGTTCGCGGTGCTCGCGGTCGGGTTCGCGCTGGACCGCCGGCCGGCGGCCCACTCCGAGGCCGTCACGTCGTAGAGCGCCATGTCCACCCAGCCGTCGCGCACCTGCGCGCCGGACCGCTCGATGCCGTAGAAGCGGAAGCCCAGCCTCTCGATCACGGCCCGTGACGCGGTGTTGGCGGCGGCCGCGAACGCCGTCACCCGCCGGACACCCAGCGACTCGAAGACGTGGTCGAGCGCGAGCCGGCAGGCCGCGGTCGCGAGGCCCCGGCCGCGCGCATCGGGGTGCAGCCAGTAGCCGAGCTCGCACTCGACCTCAGGCACCCAGTTGAACCACAGGACCGTGCCGAGGATGCGGTCGTCGTCGTCGCCGTCGGCGACCGCCCACGTCATCGCCTGGCCCGTGGCCTCGTGCTCGCGGCGTCGCTCGACGTAGGCGCGCGCGTCGTCCATCGTGTACGGCGCCGGCTTGTGACCCAGCCAGTGCTCGGCGTCCGGCTCCGCGGTGCCCTCCTGGATGCGCGGGGCGTCGTCCACGCGGACCGGCCGGAGGCGGAACCCGTCGCCCTCGATCACCGGCACCTCGAGCCAGGTGGTCCGCGGCTCGCGGGGGTCGTCGCGCAGCAGGGTGCCGACCCAGGCGTCGCGCCGTCCGGCGCCGCGCTGCGGGAGGTACTGGCGCAGTGTCCCCTCCTGGGTGAACCCCAGCCGCCAGGCGAGCTTCCGGCTCGCCCAGTTTCCGGTGAACGCCCGCCAGACGATCGTCTCCAGGTCGAGCTGGGCGAACCCCCACTCGAGCAGCAGCCGGCAGCCGCGCTCGATGGCGCCGGTGCCGCGCACGTCCGGGTGCGACCCGAACGCGATCTCGGCCCGTCCGGGGCCTTCGTTGCGCAGCGAGACAGTGCCGGCGTAGCGGCCCTCGAGCTCGACCGCGAACCCCCACTCGCTCCCGTCGAGCCAGCCCTGGGGCATGAGGTGCAGCGCGAACTCCTCGGCCTCCCGGGCGTCGTACGGCGTGGGCACCATGGTCCAGGCGATGGACTCAGGGTCAAGGCACTGCTCGACCACGCGCGGCAGGTCGTCCGAGCGGTGCGCACGGATCGTGATGACTCCGTCGGTGAGGGTGGGTGCGGTCAGTGGAGCGGACACCCGGGCAGGGTGGTCGACCGGAGGCTTGGGAGGCAAGCCGATTGGGTCAGCGATCGGATCAGGTCGGCGAGGTGAGCAGCCCGAGCTGCTCGGCGTGCCGGCGTACGACGTCGGAGTCGGCGGCCAGGACGAACGGGACGTCGACGTCCCAGGCGTCGGCGATCTTCTCCACCCGGCCGTCCCCGGGGTCGAGCCGCACCTCGCGGATGTAGACGGCGAGGATCCGGTCGGGGTGGGTGCGCACGATGTCGGCATAGATCTGCGGGTCCTCCTCGCCGGAGTCGCCGATCAGCACGAACCGGAGCTCGGGGTGCAGCTCGAGGATCTCGTTGATCCGCACGTGCTTCGGCTCCCGGCCGGAGCCGGTGCCGAGCAGGTCGCGGAGGAGCACCGGACCGAGCGGGAAGCCCCGGTGCCGGAGGAAGGCGATGAGGAAGGAGTGCAGGTTCCACGGGCTCGAGGAGACGTAGAAGACCGGGTTGGTCTCCGCGGCCAGGTCCCGGTAGAGCTCCGCGGCACCCGGGAACGGCGTACGGGTCAGCGCGGATCCGGTGAACGTCTGCCGCACCATGTGCCCGATCCGCTGCACCCCGGTCTCGAGGATCGTGTCGTCGATGTCCGAGATCACACCGAAGCGGGCGTCGGGGGCCGGGACCCGCACCTCGACGGGCGCGGTGTGGATCCCGGTCAGGGTGCGGTAGGGGCCGGCGAGCTCGACCTCACCGACCGTCCACGGCGACCTCAGCGCCTCCGCCGAAGGCTCGAGCCGGGCGAAGAAGTAGCCCTCCTGGTCGGTGACCACCTCGCTCACCGCGTCCGCGACCGTGACCCGCAGGGGTACGCCGGGGAGCTCGTCGGTGAAGAACTGGCTCACGGTGCGCAGCACCGCCGCGCCGACTCCCTCGCCCTCCTCGGCCTCGGTGGGCGGTGGGTCGTCGACCACTCGGCCGCGGACGACCACACCCTGCGGCCCGCCGTGCCCGACGTACGGCTCGATCCGGAAGTCGACCGGCGCGCCGGGCCGGCGCAGCCGCGCTGCGTCCCAGGCACGCTCCAGTGCGACAAGCCAACGGCTCACGGCCCAACGTTAGGGCGCAGCTGCCGCTCCAGGCTGGTGAGGTCGCCCAGCACCCAGGCGCTGGTCAGCAGCCCGTCGGTCGCGGCGAAGAACGCCGCCCCGGCGTACTCGAACCGCCGTCCGGTGGCCTCGATGCCGAGCAGCAGCCCGGTGTGGGTGCCGGAGTAGAGGAGGCGGGCGGCGGCCGAGGAGCCGTCACACACGAGGGTGAGGACCGTGTTGTGGAAGTCCTCGGCGCCGGCGCGGATGGTGTCGCGGTAGGTCCGCCAGCCGTCGCGCCCCACCGTCGAGACGCCGAGCGACCCGCGGAACTCGAACGACGGCGCGAGGACCGCGTCCACACGGGAGTCGTCCCACCGGTTCCACAGGTCGTGGTAGAAGCTGTGGACCAGGTCGGCGATGACGGTCACGACCATGGAGAATGCCACCCATGCCAGCCGCGCCAACCACGGAGCCCGAGGTCAGCGTCCCCGACGTCGTCTCGGGCGGTGCCCGGCCCCGCGTGCTGAGCGGGATCCAGCCGACCGCCGACTCCTTCCACTTCGGCAACTACCTCGGGGCGCTGCGGCAGTGGGTGGACCTCCAGCGCGACCACGCACCCTTCTTCTTCATCGCCGACCTGCACGCCATCACCGTCGAGCAGGACCCCAAGGCCCTGCGCGAGCGCACGCTGCGCGCCGCCGCCCAGCTGCTCGCCATGGGCATCGACCCGGCCCGGTCGGCGATCTTCATCCAGAGCCAGATCCCGGCCCACGCCCAGGCCGCGTGGGTGCTGCAGTGCCTGACCGGCTTCGGCGAGGCGCGCCGGATGACCCAGTTCAAGGACAAGTCGGCCAAGGGTGGCGAGGGCGCGTCCAGCGTCGGCCTGTTCACCTACCCCGTGCTCCAGGCCGCCGACATCCTGCTCTACCGGCCGCACTACGTCCCGGTCGGTGAGGACCAGCGCCAGCACCTCGAGCTGACCCGGGACCTGGCCCAGCGGTTCAACAGCCGCTACAAGAAGACCTTCCGGCTGCCCGAGCCCTACATCCTCAAGGCCACGGCCAAGATCGGCGACCTCCAGAACCCCACCGCGAAGATGTCGAAGTCGGCGTCGTCGCCGCAGGGGATCATCGAGATGCTCGACGACCCGGCGCTGAGCGCCAAGAAGATCCGCAGTGCGGTGACCGACTCCGGCAGCGACATCCGCTTCGACCCCGAGGGCAAGCCCGGGATCAGCAACCTGCTCACCATCTACAGCTCGCTGACCGCCACCAGCATCGCCGACCTCGAGGAGCAGTACTCCGGCAAGGGCTACGGCGACCTCAAGAAGGACCTGGCCGACGTGGTCGTCGACTTCGTGACGCCGTTCCGTGACCGCACCCTCGAGCTCCTCGACGACCAGGTCCACCTGACCCAGGTGCTCGAGCAGGGCCGGCTGCAGGCGCAGTCGGTGGCCCAGGTCACTCTCGAGGACATCTACCAGCGAGTGGGGTTCGTGGCGACGCCACGCTGAGCAGCGGGCCGACAGCAGACAGAGCGACGACCGCGAGTAGATTCAGACGATGGCGACGATCGGAGTGGCGGTGGCCATCCCGGAGCCATGGGCCACCGAGCTCCAGGACTACCGGACCGGCGTCGGCGACACGATGGCGGCCACGATCCCGACCCACATCACCCTCGTCCCTCCGACCGAGGTCGACGACGACGAGCTGGAGAAGCTCGAGGCGCACCTGGTCGCCGTCGCGGCCGACATGGCCACCTTCGACGTGCACCTGCGCGGCACCGGGTCCTTCCGGCCGGTCTCGCCGGTCGTCTTCGTGGCGCTGGCCGAGGGGATCTCACAGTTCGAGCAGCTCGCGGACGCCGTACGTCGCGGACCGCTGGCGATCGACCTGCACTTCCCCTACCACCCGCACGTCACCATCGCCCACCACCTCTCCGAGGAGCGGCTCGACCGGGCCTTCTCCGAGCTCGCCGAGTTCGAGTGCGAGTTCGTGGTCGAGCACATGGGGCTCTACGTGCACGACGAGGAGCGGGGCTGGACCCCGACGCGCTGCTTCGCGCTCAACCCGGGTACCTGACGGCCATGGCCGGCCTCGTCGACCGGGTGAAGCGCCGCACCACCGCGTTGCGGCAGCACCACCCCGTGCTCGACCACGCCGTGCGGACCCAGGAGCACTACGGGGAGACCAAGGCCAGCCAGTGGGCCGGCGCGGTGACCTACTTCGGCTTCCTGTCGGTCTTCCCGGTGCTCGCGCTGGCCTTCTTCGTCGTCGGCTGGATCTCCAAGGTGTTCCCGGACGCCCAGGACACCCTGGTCAGCGCGATCAACCAGATGTTCCCCGGGATGATCGGCGACGGCGCGAACCAGATCCAGCTCTCCGACATCGAGGACTCCGCCGCCACGGTCGGGCTGATCGGCCTCGTGGGTCTGCTCTACGCCGGGTTGGGCTGGCTGTCGGCCCTGCGTGACGCGCTGGTCACCGTCTTCGTGCTGCCGGCCCGCGAGCAGCCCAACTTCGTGATGGGCAAGGTCCGCGACCTCGTGACGCTGGTGATCATCGGGACCGTGCTGCTGGTCGCCGTCGGGTTCACCGGCGTGGTGTCCGGCTTCTCCAACGACCTGCTCGGCTGGGCAGGGCTCGGCACCGAGCTCGGCTGGCTGGTCGACATCCTCACGATCGTGCTCGGCCTGCTCGCCAACGCCGTGCTGTTCCTCTCGATGTTCCGGCTGCTGGCGGCTCCACAGCTCCCGTGGCGGGCGATGTGGTCGGGCGCGCTCCTCGGGGCGGTCGGCTTCGAGATCCTCAAGCAGGTCTCGGGGCTGCTGCTCAAGGTCACCCAGGGCAACCCGGCGTTCCAGGTGTTCGGCATCGCGCTGATCCTGCTGGTCTGGATCAACTACTTCTCGCGGATCATCCTCTACGCCGCCTCGTGGGCCTGGACGCACCCGAGGGCCCGCGACGAGCGGGTCGTCGAGCCCGCCGACCCGGTCCAGGGACCACAGCTGGCGTCGGCCGACGCGCTGACCGCCGCGAACGGGCCCGGCAGCCGTGCCAGGCGAGGAGCGTTCGCGGCGGGAGCCGCGCTCGGCGTCGCGGCGGCGACCGCCATCGCCCGGGCCGGCCGCGGTGAGGCCCGGTGACCGCTCACTAGCATCGCGGCCATGACCGACACCGTCACCCTGACCACCGGCTCGCGGATGCCCCTGCTCGGCTTCGGCACCTGGCAGATCACCGGCGACGACGCCTTCCGTGCTTCCAGCACTGCGCTGGAGGTCGGCTACCGCCACCTCGACACGGCCACCGTCTACGGCAACGAGCGTGAGGTCGGCCGGGCGTTGGCCGAGAGCGGGGTGCCGCGCGATGAGGTGTTCGTCACCACGAAGTGCCCGCCCGACCGTGCCGGGCGGGAGCTCGAGACCCTGCGCAAGAGCCTGGAGCTGCTGCAGACCGACCATGTCGATCTCTGGCTGATCCACTGGCCCGGCCGCGGGTCGGTCAACGTGGACCTGTGGCAAGCACTCGTCGAGGCCCAGGAGGGCGGGCTGGCCCGGGAGATCGGCGTGAGCAACTTCGACGCCCAGCTGATCGACGAGGTCTCGAAGGCCGCCGGGGTCGTGCCCGCGGTCAACCAGATCGAGTGGAGCCCGTTGCTCTATGACGCCGCGGTCGTCTCCGAGCACCAGGAGCGCAACGTCGTGCTGGAGGGCTACAGCGCCCTGCGCGGTGGCACCCTCGACCACCCGGCCATCGTCGCGATCGCGGAGCGGCTCGGCCGCACGACGGCCCAGGTGATCATCCGGTGGCACCTGCAGCACGGGTTCGTCGTGATCCCCAAGTCGGTCCATCCCGAGCGGATCCGGTCGAACTTCGACGTGGCCGGCTTCGCCCTCACCGACGAGGACATGGCGACCATGGACGGCCTCAGCGGCTGAGCCCGGTGACCCGGTGCTGGGACGTGCGCGGGTGCCTTCCCTGCGGAGGCTTCGAGGCTCGGCCGTGAACGGCCTCGCACCTCGGCCACCGTCAGGCAAGGCCCTCGCAGAACAGCTCGTCTCCCTGGATCACCTCGCTGTGGTTTCGCCCACCCGCGAAGAAGATCAGGTTGCCGTCCGCGTCGTACACCTGGCGGCCCGTGTCCTGGATGATGACCCCGAAGCCGGGGCGGTTCAGGACCTCCTGGCTCCCGGTGTAGGTGAAGGTGCCGGTCACCACGTCGATGGTCTCGGTGAAGTGCCCGTGCTCGTGCAGCGCGAGACCGGTGACGGAGTTGGTGTCGGTCGACGTGTGCGTCCAGTGGGTGACGATGCGGATCGGTTCGCCGGTGCGGTCGACGTAGATCGCCTGATCGCCGAAGAAGTCGTCGACGAAGTTGTCCTGGAACGTGCCGCAGTCGATGGTTCCGGTCCCGTGGAACTCGACCGGCATCCGAGTCGGAGGCGCCGCGCCTGCGGGACTCCAGACGGCCAGGCCCATGCCGCCTCCCGCGACGAGAGCGACGGTTGTGCGCGCGATGGTGCGAATGTTCATTTGGAATACCCCCCCAGGCCCTACAACGAAGGGCCTCGTCGCATGGTCCCACTCGGGGAGGGGCCTGGCTACGGTCTCGGGCTCGTCAGAACCCGTGCCGCATCGCGGCGTGCAGGTCCCAGTTGAGGCGCGAGATCACGTCGAGCGGGATCTCCTTCGGGCAGGCGGCGCTGCACTCGCCGATGTTGGTGCAGCTGCCGAACCCCTCGGCGTCGTGCTGGCCGACCATGTGCACGACGCGGAGGTCGCGCTCGGCCTGGCCCTGGGGGAGCTCGCCGAGGTGGGTGATCTTGGCGCCCAGGAAGAGGGAGGCGGAGCCGTTGGGGCAGGCAGCGACGCAGGCGCCGCAGGCGATGCAGGTGGCGGCGTCGAATGCGCGGTCGGCCTTCTCCTTCGGCACCGGGGTGGCGTGGGCGTCGGGGGCGGCGCCGGTGTTCACCGAGATGTAGCCACCCTGCTGGATGATCCGGTCGAACGCGGAGCGATTGACCACGAGGTCCTTGAGCACCGGGAACGCCGACGAGCGCCAGGGCTCGATGGTGATCTTGTCGCCGTCCTTGAACGAGCGCATGTGCAGCTGGCAGGTGGTGGTGA
>NZ_DASUFR010000225.1:0-19410 GCF_036274455.1 Nocardioides sp.
GGTCCTCGACTCGGGCCTGTCGGTGCCGCAGCTGGTCCGTACGGCGTGGGCATCGGCAGCCAGCTACCGCGGGACCGACAAGCGCGGCGGCGCCAACGGCGCCCGGATCCGCCTCGAGCCGCAGCGCAGCTGGACCTCGAACGACCCGGACGAGCTGGCCACGGTGCTGGAGACCCTCGAGAAGGTCCAGCAGGAGTTCAACGCCGGTGGCGGGGCCCAGGTCTCGCTGGCAGACCTGATCGTGCTGGCCGGCTCGGCGGCGGTCGAGAAGGCCGCCAAGGACGCCGGCCACGAGGTGACCGTCCAGTTCACGCCCGGTCGCACCGACGCCAGCCAGGAGCAGACCGACGTCGAGTCGTTCGCCGTGCTCGAGCCACGGGCCGACGGGTTCCGCAACTACGTCCGCGAGGGCGAGAAGCTCTCCCCGGAGACGCTACTGCTCGACCGCGCGTACATGCTCGAGCTCTCCGCCCCCGAGATGACCGTGCTGGTCGGCGGCCTCCGGACGTTGGGCGCGAACCACGGTGGCACACCGCACGGCGTGCTCACCGACCGGCCCGGCGTGCTGACCAACGACTTCTTCGTCAACCTGCTGGCCCCGGGCACGGAGTGGAAGGACTCCGAGACGGCCGCGGACCTCTACGAGATCCGGGACGCGGTCAGTGGCGAGCCGAGGTGGACGGCGACCGCGGCCGACCTGGTGTTCGGCTCCAACAGCCAGCTCCGGGCCATCGCCGAGGTCTACGCCAGCAGCGACGGCGGCGAGAAGTTCGTCGGCGACTTCGTCAAGGCGTGGACCAAGGTCATGGAGCTCGACCGGTTCGACCTGCACAGGTGACGGCCGGGACGTCCCGGTGACCTTCCGGCTGGGCTTCGTCACCGGCGCCACGCCGGACAAGTGGGCCGGGGTCTGGCGCGAGCGGCAGCGCGAGCCGATCGAGCTGGTGCCGGTCACCGAGGACGTCCAGGAGCACGGCCTCCGGACCAGCGCGCTCGACATGGCGCTGGTCCGGCTGCCGGTGGTCCGCGACGGGCTGCACGTCATCCCGCTCTACGAGGAGCTGCCGGTCGCGGTCATGAACGTCGACAACGTGCTCACCCTCCTCGACGAGGTGACCACCGACGACCTCGCCGACGAGCACCAGGACTGGACGGGCGTGAGCCTGCGCGACGCGGTCGAGGCGGTCGCCGCCGGGACGGGGGTGCTCGTCGTACCCATGTCGGTGGCCCGGCTGCACCACCGCAAGGACGTGACCTACCGGACCGTGACCGACCTGGCGACCACGCAGGTCGGACTGGCCTGGCTGGAGGACAACGACGACCCCAGGGTGCAGACGTTCATCGGCATCGTTCGAGGCCGCACCAGCCGCAGCTCCCGGGGGTGAGCTCCCCCGGGACATCACCCCGGGACCCTCACGCGGCGTACATGTCGTCCAGCAGCGTGTGGAACTTCGACTCGACGACCTTGCGCCGGACCTTCATGCTCGGGGTGATCTCGCCGTCCTCGACGGTCAGGTCGCGGTCGAGGATCCGGAAGTCCTTGATCGTCTCCCAGCGGTTCAGCCGGCTGTTGACCCTGTCGATGGACGCGCTCACATAGGCGTGGAGCTCCGGGTGCGCCGTGAGGCGTGCGAAGTCGGTCTCCGCGATCCCGCGGGCGGCGGCCCACTGGGCGACCGACTCCGGGTCCAGCGTCACCAGCGCCGTGGCGTAGTTGCGTCCCTCGGCGTGGACCATCATCTGGCTCGCGAGCGGGCACTCGGCCTTGAACATGATCTCGATCGCTTGAGGGGCGATGTACTTGCCGCCCGAGGTCTTGACCAGGTCCTTCTTGCGGTCGGTGATCCGGAGGTGGCCGCGCTCGTCGACCTCCCCCACGTCACCGGTGGCGAACCATCCCTCCGCGTCGAGCACCTTGTCGGTCTCCTCGCCGAGGCCGTGGTAGCCCCGCATCACGCTGGGGCCGCGCACCAGGATCTCGCCGTCGGGGGCGATCCGGACCTCGGTGCCGTCGATGGGTGGTCCCACGCGGCCGAAGACCGGGTCCTGGAGCCGGACGATGCACGCACCGGCGCTGGTCTCGGTGAGCCCGTAGCCCTCCAGGATCAGCAGCCCCGCGGCGTCGAACCAGTGCGAGACGTCCTCGGAGAGGGCGGCGCTGCCGCTGACCATGAAGCGGATGCGACCACCGAGCCGTTCGCGGACCTTGGCGAGCACCAGCCGGTCGGCCAGCACGTGCTGGGCCCGGGTCAGCGGCCCGGTCCGGCTCCCGGCCAACCTCGCCCGGGACACCCGGTCCCCGACCCGGAAGGCCCAGCCGAACAGCGCGGCCTTCGGGCCGCCCTCCTCCTCGACCGTCTGCACGATCCGGCCGTGCACCTTCTCGAAGACCCGCGGGGGCCCGGCCAGGAACGTCGGTCGGACCTCGGCGAGGTTGGGCACGATCCGGTCCATCCGACCGTCGACGGCCGTCGGGAAGCCGATCTGGAGCTGGACGGCCTCCAGCATCTTGCCGAAGGAGTGCGCCAGCGGCAGGAAGAGGTACTGGAGGTCCTCGGGGCTCAGCATCTCCAGCTCCTCGGCGCCGGCTCCCAGGTAGGTCCAGCACCGGTGCGGGAGCTCGACCCCCTTGGGCCGCCCCGTCGTGCCGGAGGTGTAGATCAGGGTCGCGAGGTCGTCCGGTCCGGTGGCCTCGATCGCCTCCTCGACGGCACGGGGGTGCTCGGCCAGGTGGCTCCTACCCCGCTCGGCGAGGTCCTCCAGCGACAGGACCCGGTCGCCGTCCGGGGTGCCGTCGAAGGTGACCACCTTCTCCAGGGCCGGCAGCTGGTCGCGAAGGCCGAGCACCTTGGCGACCTGGACGTCGTCCTCGGCGAACACGATCCGGCTCGCGCTGTCGGCCAGGATCAACGCGACTTCGTCGGCGTTGGTGGTCGGGTAGACGGTCGTGGTGGCGGCACCGGCACAGGCGATGGCCAGGTCGGCGTAGATCCACTCGATCCGGGTGCTGCTGGCGATCGCCACCCGGTCCTCGTGGCCGATGCCCAGGGCCAGCAGCCCCGCGGCCAGCGCCTCGACCCGGTCATGGACGTCGTGCCAGCTCACCGAGGTCCAACCACCGTCCGTCGGGAACCGGAACGCCTCGCGGTCCGGGGTGGTCGCGACTCGGTCGCGGAACATGTGGGCCAGGCTCAATGCCTGGTTCGGCAGCCCCGGACGGCTGCTGCTGAGTGTCGAGTCAGTCATGGCTCCTCCTGGTTTCGGGTGCCTGTCCAAGCACTGGCCGGGGACGGAGGGAGCTCCAGGACGACGTCGAGGCGGTCGATACCGGCCGGGGACACCGTGGTCGGCCCGAGCCGCCGCAGCATCGCCAGGGAGGCCGCGTTGTCGGCGGCCACCGAGGTGACCACGCGCTCGACACCGGCCGGGCGCTGGCCCACCAGCTCGGCGAGGAGCGCGGTCGCCACACCTCGCCCCTGCCAGTCGTCCAGCACGGTCACGGCCAGGTCGGCGTCCTCGAGACGGGTGCGGTAGCGGATCATCCGGGCCACGCCGACGGGCGTCCCCACGCCGTCGTCGTCGAGCACCACCAGCGCCAGGGCCACGTGGTCGACGCCGTCCACCTCGTCGACGAGGTGGTCGAGCATGCCCTCGGTCAGGTGCGGCACGCTCGAGAGGAACCGGTGGTTCCGGGACTGCTCGGACAGGTCCTCGTAGCCGGCACGAACGGCCTCCCGATCGCGCGGTTCCAGCGGCAGGATCATGCTCCTGGTGCCGTCGCGCAAACGCGCCTCGGTGATCAATGCGCGGCTCAGGCGGGTCGGGTCACCGCCGGACAGTCCGGCGCCGGGGACTCGCCTCCCCCTCTCCTGTCCAGCCTCCCGCGCGCGGGCGTGGACGAGTAGGGCCCTTGGACCCGGCCGGACCGCCGTTCGTCGCCTCTACCAGGACGTCGCGAGCGGCCGGCCCTCGGTGAACCCGGCGGTGGACTGCACGCCGACCAGGGCACGCTCGTGGAGCTCGGCCAGGTCGTGCGCGCCGGCGTACGTGCAGGCGGAGCGGACGCCCGAGCAGATCTCGTCGATCAGGTCCTCGACACCCGGGCGAGCCGGGTCGAGGTACATCCGGGCCGACGAGATGCCCTCCTCGTAGAGCCCCTTCCGGGCCCGGTCGTACGCCGACTCGCCGGCCGTGCGGCTGGCCACCGCGCGCGCCGAGGCCATGCCGAAGGAGACCTTGTACGCGCGGCCCGACGGGTCCTCCAGCAGGTCGCCGGGCGACTCGTGGGTGCCGGCGAACCAGGAGCCGATCATCACCGACGACGCACCCGCGGCCAGGGCCAGCGCGACGTCGCGCGGGTGCCGGACGCCGCCGTCGGCCCACACGTGCTTCCCGAGCCCGGCGGCGGCCTCGGCGCACTCCAGCACCGCGGAGAACTGCGGCCGGCCCACCCCGGTCATCATCCGGGTGGTGCACATGGCCCCCGGCCCGACACCCACCTTGACGATGTCGGCGCCGGCCGCGATGAGGTCGCGCGTCCCCTCGGGGGAGACCACGTTCCCCGCGACCACGGGCACCGACGGCGACAGCGACCGGACCGCGGCGAGCGCCTCGACCATCCGGTCCTGGTGGCCGTGCGCGGTGTCGACGACCAGGCAGTCGACGCCGGCGTCGAGCAGCCGTCCGGCCTTGTCGGCCACGTCGCCGTTCACGCCCACCGCGGCGCCGATCCGCAGGCCGCCCCTGGCGTCGACCGCGGGCTGGTAGAGCGTGGCCCGCAGCGCGCCGGTGCGGGTGAGCACGCCCACCAGCCGGTTGTCGTCGTCGACGCCGACCGCGACGCCCGCGTGCACGGTGTCGAGCTTGTCGAAGGCCTCGCGCGGGTCGGTGTCGGCCGGGATCGTCACCGCGGCCGGCCGCATCACGTCCTTGACCTGTGCGAACCGGTCGACCTCGGCGCAGTCCTCGGCCGTCACCAGCCCCAGCGGCCGGCCGTCCTGGACGACGACCGCGCAGCGGTGTGCCCGCTTGGGCATCAGGGCCAGCGCCTCGGCCACGGTCTGGGTCGGCGCCAGCTCGATCGGGGTGTCGAAGACCAGGTGCCTCCGCTTGACCCAGCCGACCACGTCGGCGACCACCGGGATGGGGATGTCCTGCGGGATCACCACGAGGCCGCCGCGGCGGGCCACGGTCTCGGCCATCCGGCGCCCGGCGATCGCGGTCATGTTGGCCACCACGATCGGGAGCGTGGCCCCTGTGCCGTCGGAGGTGGCCAGGTCGACGTCGTACCGGCTGCTCACCGAGGAGTGCCGAGGGACCATGAACACGTCGTCGTAGGTCAGGTCGTGGGCGGGCACGCGGTCATCGATGAATCGCACGTGTGCGGATCCTACGGCGCGAAGGTGCCTAGGGTGAGCTCATGACGCTCGTGGACCCCGGTGACCCGGGCGAGCTCGCCGCCTCGGTGCGCTCGACCTTCGCCGACCGGTACGGCGAGCCGCCCACGAGCCTCGCCCGCGCGCCCGGCCGGGTCAACCTGATCGGGGAGCACACCGACTACAACGCCGGGCTGGTGCTGCCCGTCGCGCTCCCCCACGCGACCTACGCGGCGGCCCGGCCGCGCGCCGACGAGCTGGTGCGGCTGGTCAGCCGGCAGCGCGAGGAGACCTGGGAGGGCACCCTCGGACAGCTCGGCCCCGGGTCGGTCGAGGGCTGGGCCGGCTACGCCGCCGGCGTGGTGTGGGCGCTGCGCGAGGCCGGGTACGACGTGCCGGGCGTGGACCTGCTCGTGGACAGCCGTGTCCCGGTCGGAGCCGGCCTCTCGTCGTCGGCGGCGCTGGAGTGCTCGGTCGGGGTCGCCCTGCTCGACCTGGCCGGGACCGACCCCGCAGAGCACCGGCAGCAGCTGGTCGACGCCTGCATCCGCGCCGAGACCGAGGTCGTCGGGGCGCCCACGGGTGGGATGGACCAGACCGTGGCCGTGCACGGCGTGGCCGGCGCGGCGCTCCTGATCGACTTCGAGTCCCATGAGACCGAGGCGGTGCCGCTCGACCTGGCTCGCCACACGCTCCTGGTCACCGACACCCGGGTGGCGCACGAGCTCACCGACGGCGGCTACGGGTCGCGGCGGGCCGACTGCGAGGAGGCCGTCCGGGAGCTCGGCGTACCGACCCTGCGGGCGGCCACCCTCGAGGCCGTCGAGGCGCTCGCCGACGACCGGGTACGCCGCCGCGCCCGACACGTCGTCACCGAGATCGGTCGCGTCCGGGACACGGTGGCCAACCTGGGCGACGGCGACTGGGACGAGGTGGGCCGGATCTTCGACGCCTCGCACCGGTCCATGCGCGCCGACTTCGAGATCTCCTGCCCCGAGCTGGACTGCGCGGTCGCGGTGGCCGTCCAGGCCGGCGCGGTGGCGGCGCGGATGACCGGGGGAGGATTCGGCGGCAGCACGGTGGCGGTGGTGCCCGACGAGCGCGTGGACGCGGTGATGCGGGCCGTGGACGCCGCGTTCGTGCTGGAGGGCTTCCGCTCGCCGGTGCACCTGCGCGCGGTGCCGTCCGCGGGTGCGGGCCTCGTGCCAAACTGAGTCGGCGTACTCAGCCTCACTCGGGTATCGGCGCGGGCGCGGCGCCGTCGGCGCAGCGGCGAGAGTTCCCGTCATGACGAACACACCTTCCAGCGGCCGCAACACCGCCGCCTTCTTCGCCCAGGCCGGTCTCTCCTTCGCCGTCGCGCTCTGCGCGATGCTCTTCGCGATCCTCTACCTGCCCGTCGACCCGTGGGTCCGGGCCTTCCTCGGTCTCGGGACGCTGTTCCTGACCACCTCGTCGTTCACCCTCGCCAAGTGCATCCGGGACGCCCAGGAGGACCACTCGGTGGTCACCCGCCTCGACCAGGCCCGCGTCGACAAGATCCTGGCCGAGCACGATCCGTTCCGGACGGTGTCGTAGGCGCCTTTCGGGTACGTGGTTGACTCGACCTCGAGCCCACTCGCCCTCACGGAAGGAGCTCGTCCGTGCCGAGCAAGAACCCGATCGTCAAGATCAAGGACGTCGCCACCGAGACCGCCATGACAGTGGCCGGTACGGTAGCCGGGACCGTCGCCGAGACCGTCAAGGACCCGATCGGCACGGGCCAGAAGGTGGTCGGCACCGCCGTCGGCCAGGCCGTCGCCGTGGCCGGCCGGGTCAGCACCAAGCTGCCCGGCCGGAAGCGTGCCGCGGCTCCCCGGGCGGAGAGCCGGCCGGTCGCCGAGCCGCAGTCCGAGCCCCGCAAGGACCAGGGTGACCCGCTGACGCCGGCTGACGCCAAGAAGACCACGGCCAAGAAGACACCCGCCAAGAAGACGTCCGCCAAGAAGACGTCCGCCAAGAAGGCACCGGCCAAGAAGACGTCCGCCAAGAAGACACCCGCCAAGAAGGCCGCTGACCTGGCCACCGTCGACGACAACGAGGTGGAGACCCCGGTCGGGACCACGGGCGCGGACCCGGCGTACAACCCGGACACGACCGACTCCGACCTCCAGCAGGTCGGGACCGAGCCCCTCATGGACCCCGCCCTCACCCATGCGGTCAGGAGTGAGGCCGAGACCGGGGCCCGGGCATCCGACGTCGAGAAGGGCTGACCGGCATGGACGCCCGCACGGTCCTCAACCGCGGTGTCTCCACCGGGCTCCGGCTCGGCCGGGGCACGGCCGACCGCGTGGTGACCCTGGCCGGCCCTCCGCTGGGCCGGCTGACCGACCGGGTCGCCTCGAAGGTGCGCCGGCCCGTCCGGCGCACCACCACGACGTTCACACCCTCCAAGAAGGTCGAGACGCAGGTCGAGGAGAACGTCGAGCCTGCGGCCCCCGAGGAGCCCCCGGCCCGGCACCCGTCGCCGGCGACGGTCGCCCGCAACATCGGCCCGCAGCGGCCCAGCGCCAAGCCGCCGCGACCCGCCAGGCGCAAGAGCGTCCCCGGCGCCAAGCTCCCACCGCCGAGGCCGAGCACGTCATAGTGCGCGTGTGAGCCTCCCGGACCCCGCGGTCGTCGTCCTCGTCGGGCCGTCCGGCGCCGGGAAGTCGACGTGGGCGGCCGCACACTACCGACGCGACGAGATCGTCTCGTCCGACGCGCTGCGCGCCGTCGTGGGCAGCGGTCCGCACGACCTCGACGCCTCGGCGGACGCGTTCGACCTGCTCGAGCGGATCGTCAACGCCCGCACCGGCCGGCGGCTCACCACCGTCGTGGACACGCTCGGCACGGACGAGACCCGGCGGCGGGGCTGGCTGGCGCGCGCCCGCGAGGTCGGGCTGCCCGCCGTCGTGGTGGTGTTCGACACCCCGGACGCCGAGTGCCGGCGCCGCAACGCCGCTCGGGACCGTCCGGTGCCGGCACCGACCCTGGCTGCCCAGCTGAAGCGTCACCGCGCCGTGGTCGCACAGCTCGAGCTCGAGGGCTGGGACGAGCTCCGGACCGTGACGGCGACCGAGCCGGCACCCGAGTCCGGCCCGGCACCGGCCGCGCGCACCGCCGA
The DNA here is from genome assembly GCF_036274455.1 of Nocardioides sp. GTDB lineage: Bacteria > Actinomycetota > Actinomycetes > Propionibacteriales > Nocardioidaceae > Nocardioides. Next base: position 8,521 of record NZ_DASUFR010000225.1, read on the forward strand.
CCGCCGGAACTCCCAAGGGCTCGACGTGGTGCTCCAGGTCAGCCGGTTCCCGTGGGGCCAGGAGCCGCTGGCCTGGCTGACCGGTGTCGCGCGCGCTGCCGACGAGGCGGGGTTCGCCGGGCTGTCCGTCATGGACCACCTCATCCAGATCCCGCAGGTCGACCGCGCCTGGTCGCCGATCCCCGAGCCTTGGGTGACCCTCGGCGCGGTGGCCGGGCTGGGCACCGAGCTCCGGCTGGGCACGCTGGTCACCCCGGTCACGTTCCGCGCCCCGGGAATCACCGCGAAGGCGGCGGCGACGCTCGACGTGCTGACCGGCGGCCGCGCGTTCGTGGGCGTCGGCGCCGGCTGGTGGGAGCGCGAGCACGCGGCGTTCGGCCTCGACCTCCCGCCGCCACGGCAGCGGCTCGACGACCTCGAGCGCGGGATCGAGACCATGCGCGCGCTGTGGGCCTCCGGCACCAAGGCCTACGACGGCCGCCGGGTCAGCCTCCCGGAGACGACGTCCTACCCGCGGCCGGTGGGCGACCTGCCGGTCATCGTCGGCGGCACCGGCCCGCGCACGCTCCGCATCGCGGCCACGCTGGGCGACGCCGCGAACCTCCCGTCGGCGCGACCCCGCCTCGACGAGCTGGTCGGCACGCTGCGCCGACACTCGGAGACGGTCCGGATCACCGTGCTCGACCTGCCCACCATCGGCGCCGACCGCGAGGACACCTGGGCGCGGGTCGAGCGGCTCCGCGGCCGCACGTCGGCCGCGGCGTACGCCGAGCGCACCCACGCCGGCACCGCCGCCGACCAGCGCGACCGCTGGGGCGGCCTCGCCGAGCTCGGCGTCGACACCGTCTTCGTGGGCATCGCCGACCTCGAGGGCGCAGAGGACGTCGAGAGGCTGGCGCCGCTGCTCGCCTGAGCCCTTGGGTGGCGGTGGGACAGCAACCCTTGTCCACGTGGAGAGCGGTTGCCTGGGCACCGCCCCCGGGCGGGGCCCTACCTCAGGTCCGTGGAGGACAGCCCGAGCACCCGGCGCGCGACGATCAGCTGCTGGATCTGCTGGGTGCCCTCGAAGATGTCGAGGATCTTGGAGTCGCGGGCCCACTTCTCGAGCAGCTCGGTCTCGCTGTAGCCGACCGCACCGCACAGCTCCACGCACGACAGCGTCACGTCGGAGCCGACCCGCCCCGCCTTGGCCTTGGCCATCGAGGCCTCGAGCGAGTTGGGCTTGCGGTTGTCGGCCATCCAGGCGGCCTGGAGCATCAGCAGCCGGGCGCCCTCAAGGTCGGACTCGAGCTGGAGGAGCTTCGCGGCCGCCGCCGGCTGGGCGTACGCCGGGCGGTCGTAGTCGATCTCGACGCCGGCCCTCTCCAGCAGCTCGCGGGTCAGGTCCAGCGCGGCGGCAGCGCAGCCGACGGCCATCGACGCCACCAGCGGACGGGTGTTGTCGAAGGTGGCCATCGCGCCGGCGAAGCCCTGCCCACCCGATGACCCGGGGTCGACCTCGGGCGAGCCGAGGAGGTTCTCCTTCGGCACCCGGCAGTCGTCGAAGATGATCGTCGCGGTGTCGGAGGCGCGGATGCCGAGCTTGCGCTCGAGCCGCTCGACGCGCATCCCCGGTGTGCCCTTCGGGACCACGAAGGACCTGATCGCGGCCCGGCCGAGGTCGCGGTCCAGCGTTGCCCAGACGACGACGGCGTCCGCACGCTCGCCTGAGGTCACGAAGATCTTCTCGCCGTTGAGGACGTACTCGTCACCGTCCAGCACCGCGGTCGTCGCGATGTTGGCGGAGTCCGACCCGGTCCCCGGTTCGGTGATCGCCATCGCGGCCCACATGCCGTCGAACCGCTCGAGCTGCTCGTCGTCGGCCACCGAGGCGATGGCCGAGTTGCCGAGCCCCTGCCGCGGCATCGACAGGAGCAGGCCGACGTCGCCCCAGCACATCTCCTGGATCGACATCACCGAGGCGAGGTTGGCGCCGTTGCGGTTGGCGCCGTCGTCGAGGCTGTCCTCGCGGCGTACGCCGGCCGCACCGGCGCCCTCCGAGGCGCCCGACCGGGCCAGCCCGTCGATCATCGCGGCGAGCATGTCGAGCTCCTTGGGGTACTCGTGCTCCGCGAGGTCGTACTTGCGCGAGATCGGACGCAGCATGTTCATCGCGACCTGGTGGGCCTGCCCCACCAGCGTCCGGAACCTCCTGGGGTCGTCGAGCTGGATGACCATCAGACGAGCACCGCACCTTCCATGACTCCGACGGCCCGGAGGTCGCGGTACCACCGCTCCACCGGGTGCTCCTTGACGAACCCGTGGCCGCCGAGCAGCTGCACGCCGTCGAGGCCGATCTGCATCCCCTTGTGGGCGCAGGCCTCGCGGGCCAGGGCGACGGCCTTCGCGAAGTCCTTCCCGGCCGCCGCGCGGCCGGCCGCCTTGTAGGTGAGCAGCCGCATCGCCTGCAGCTCGATCGCGATGTTCGCGACCATGAACGCCACCGACTGGCGGTGCGCGATCGGCTCGCCGAACGCCTCCCGCTCCTTGACGTAGGGCGTCACGTGGTCGAGCACAGCCTCACCGGTGCCGACCGCCAGCGCGCACCAGGCCAGCCGCGAGAGCCGCACGCACTCGGCGTACGTCGACCCGTCGGCCTGCCCGAGCACGGCGCCGGTCCCGACCCGCACGTCCTGGAGCGTCAGCTTGGTCAGCGACGCTGCCCGGACCCCCATCGCCGGGTCGCCCTCGACGGAGAGCCCCTTCGTCGAGGACTCGACGAGGAACAGGACCGGCCGGCCCTCGAGGGACGCCCCCACGACGAACAGCTCGGCGTCCGCCCCCCGCGGGACCAGCGACTTCACACCGTTGAGGACATACCCCTCGCCGGTCCGCACCGCCGTGGTCTGCGGGGAGAGGACGTCGAAGAGGACCCGCGGCTCGGGGAGCGCCAGCGCGGCGGCGGGGGCCTGCGGGAGACCGGGGCCGCCGGTGAAGGCGGGGAGGTAGGTCTGCTGCTGCTCGTCGCTCCCCCACAGCCCGATCGCGGTGGCCACCGAGCCGGGTGCCAGTGCGGCCACGGCGAGCCCCATGTCGCCCTTGGCCAGCGCCTCGGCGACCAGCGTGCCGGCCATCGCCGACCGCTCCGCGCTCACGCCGCCGAGCGACTCGGGCAGGCCGAGGATCGGCAGGCCGAGCTCGAGGCCGGCCTCGAGCAGCTCCTGGGGTGCCGCGCACGCCTCGTCCGCCTCCGCGGCGGCGGGCCGGACCATCTCGGTCGCGAACTCTGTGACCACGTCGACCAGCAGCCGCTCGTCCTCGGTGGGGGTCAGGTCGAACTCCCCGCCGACCCTCGTCGACTCGGCCCGGACGCCGGCCCTGCCGCGGGAGCCGGCCCGGGCGAAGGTCCGGCTCGCCCGGGTCACGGTGGCGAACCCGCTGCGGGTCACCGAGAACACCGCCTGCTCAGCCTGCTTGCGGAGCCCGAGCCGGTCGAGGAGGTCGGTCTGCGCGAGCCGGCTGACGCCGGCCACGAGGTAGCCGATCGAGGACATGACAAGAACGTAACTCCGAGTTACACATGTGGCTACAGGAGACGGGGTGGATCGGGTCACACTCGCCCGCTCGATAGGGTCGCCGCGTGTCCGAGCAGACCATCCACGCGCCATACGGCCCGCTCCCCCGTGGCGGCGTCGTCCGCCCGATCACGCGGTGGGGCGAGCCGGTGATGCACCGACCGCAGCAGCCCGTCACCGACTACGACGCAGAGCTGGCGCGGCTCGTCGCCGACATGGTCGAGACCATGTACGCCGCGGACGGGGTGGGCCTCGCGGCGTGCCAGATCGGGGTCGACAAGGCGGTCTTCGTCTTCGACTGCCCCGACGAGAGCGGCACGCGCACCGTGGGGGTCGTCTGCAACCCGGCGCTGACCCTGCCGGAGGGCAAGGACCGCCAGCTCGACGAGAGCGACGAGGGGTGCCTCTCCTACCCCGGGGCGTTCGTCGAGTGCGCGCGCCCCGACCAGGCCACGGTCACCGGCACCGGCCTCGACGGCCAGCCGGTCGAGTTCACCGGCACGGGCATGCTGGCCCGCTGCCTGCAGCACGAGACCGACCACACGCGCGGGACCGTCTTCGGCGACCGGCTGGCCACCAAGCAGCGCAAGAGGCTCCAGAAGGCCATGGAGCGGGCCGCCGGGGACTACCCCCCGGACTGGCCGGCGGCCTGATGCCGTCGGTCCGGATCGTCCACCTCTCGCCCGAGGCGCTGGCGGCCCTGGCGGCAGGCGACCTGGCCGGTGCCATCGAGCTGACCGGGCTGCCGCTCACGCCGTACACGGTCTCCGAGGAGCGGATCGGTGTCTGGCGACGTCGCGCAGGCCAGGTGGTCGAGACCCCCGAGGACCTGCCGTGGGTCACCGGGATCCTGGTCGACGAGGAGACCGGGGAGATCGTGGGCGCGGCCGGGTTCCATGCGGCTCCCGACGCGGACGGCATGGTCGAGGTCGGCTACGGCGTCGACCCGGCCCACCGCCGCCGCGGCTACGCCCGTGCCGCGCTGCTGCGGATGATCGAGAGGGCCCGGTCGGACCCGTCGGCGCGCGTCTTCCGGGTCTCCGTCTCGCCCACCAACGCCCCCTCCCTCGGACTCGTCGCGCAGCTGCCGTTCGTGGAGGTCGGCGAGCAGTGGGACGAGGAGGACGGCCTCGAGACGATCTTCGAGCTGCCCGTCTAGCGCCGCGCGGCGACGTAGCACGCCACCGCGGTCGCGGCGGCGACGTTGAGGGAGTCGATGCCGGCTGCCATCGCGATGATCGCCCTCCGGTCGGCGGTCTCCTCCCAGCGCGGGGACAGGCCGTGCCCCTCCGAGCCCAGCACCAGCGCCAGCCGGTCGACACCGGCCACGGCGTCCTCGACCGGTACGGCGTCCTCGGCCAGCGTCAGTGCCACCGTCGTGAAGCCGCGGGCCGACAGCGCCGGCAGGGCGTCGTACCAGTCGGGCAGCCGCGTCCAGGGCAGCGCGAAGACCGCACCCATCGCCACCTTGACCGAGCGTCGGTAGAGCGGGTCGGCACATCGCGGGGCCAGCAGGACGGCGTCGAAGCCGAGCGCGGCGCCGGAGCGAAAGATCGCGCCGACGTTGGTGTGGTCGACGATCTCCTCGAGCACCAGCACCGACCGGGCGCCTTCGAGCACGGACTCGACGGTCGGCAGGGGCCGGCGCTCCAGCGAGGCCAAGGCGCCGCGGTGCACGTGGAAGCCGGTGACCTCCTCGGCGAGCTCCTCGGACACGAGGTAGCAGGGCGCCTTGCTCGCGGCCAGCACGTCCGCAAGGCCGTCCAGCCAGCGTGGCGCCATCAGGAACGACCGCGCCTGGTGCCCGGCCTCCACGGCCCGGCGGACCACCTTCTCCCCCTCGGCCAGGAACAGCCCGTGCTCGGCCTCGAGGTGCTTGCGGAGCTCGACGTCTCGGAGGTCCCGGTAGTCCGCCAGCCGCGGGTCGGCCGGGTCGGAGACCTCGACCAGCTCAGCCACGTCGGTCGGGGTAGTGCTCGGGCCGGGCCACCGCCACGACGTCACCGACCACGATGACGGCCGGCGGCTGCACCGCCTCGCTCTCCAGGTCGGCGGCGAGACCGGCCAGGGTCGAGAGCACGGTCCGCTCCCCCGGCATGCTGCCGTCGCAGACCACGGCGACCGGCGTGTCCGGCTTCCGCCCGCCGGCCAGCAGCGCGTCGGCGATCGCGGGGGCATTCTCGACGGCCATCATCAGCAGCAGGGTCCCGTGCAGCCGGGCCACCGCGTCCCAGTCGGTGAGCGAGTCCGGGTGGCCGGGCGGGAGGTGCCCGGAGACCACCGTGAAGTCGTGCGCGACGCCCCGATGGGTGACCGGGATGCCCGCGAGAGCCGGGACCGAGATCGGGCTGGTCAGCCCCGGCACGACGGTGACCGGGACCCCGGCGGCCCGGCAGGCCTCGACCTCCTCGTAGCCGCGGCCGAAGACGAAGCTGTCCCCGCCCTTGAACCGGACCACGAGCTTCCCGGCCCGGGCCCGGTCCACGATGATCCGGTTGATCTCCTCCTGCAGGGCGGCCCGGCCCCGCGGCAGCTTGGCCACGTCGACCAGCTCCACGTCGGCCGGCAGCTCGCCGAGCAGCTCCCGCGGGGCGAGCCGGTCGGCGACGACGACGTCGGCCTCCATCAGCGCCTTGCGGCCGGCCACCGAGATCAGCTCGGGGTCGCCGGGTCCGCCGCCGACCAGGACCACGCCCGGCGACCGGTCGCGCTGGTGCCGGGCCACGATCGTCCCCTCGCGCAGCCCCTCGAGGACCTCGTCGCGGACGGCGGCGCTGCGCCGCGGCTCGCGGTTGCCGAGCACCGCGACGGTCACGCCCGCGTGCCGGCCGACCGCGGGTGTCCACGCGCTGGCCCGGGTCGCGTCGTCGGAGCGCACGCAGAAGACCCGGCGCCGTTCGGCCCCCACGCTCACCGCCTCGTTGACCGAGGTGTCGTCGGTGGCGGCGATGACGTACCACGCGCCGTCCAGGTCGGCGTCCTCGAAGCCGCGCCGGTGCCAGGTGATCTCCCCGCCCGTGGCCAGCCCCTCGACGGCCGGGCGCACCTGCGGCGACACGACGACGACGTCGGCGCCCGCCGCGATCAGCTGCGGCACCCGCCGCTGCGCCACGTGGCCGCCGCCGACCACGAGCACCCGCCGTCCGGCCAGGATCAGGCCGGAGGGGTACGGCGGCGGCTGCTCCACCCGACCATCATCGCGGCTGTGCGCATCGGGCCCGTGGCGTGGGACCACAGCGCGGACTACGTTGAAAGCGAAACGACAACCAGCCGACCGACAGGAGCCTCGATGAGCATCGACCGCCCGGTGAGCCCCGATCCCTACGACCTGCTGCCGCCCGTCCCGTCGTTCACCGTGACCAGCGAGGACGTCACCGACGGCCAGCCGCTCAAGGACGACCAGGTGGCCGAGTTCGGGAACTCCTCGCCACAGCTGTCGTGGTCCGGCTTCCCCGGGGAGACCAGGAGCTTCACCGTCACCTGCTTCGACCCGGACGCGCCGACCCCGAGCGGCTTCTGGCACTGGGTCCTGGTCGACCTGCCCGCCGACTGCACGTCGCTGCCGGCCGGCGCGGGTGCGGAGGGTGCCGACCTCCCGGGCAACGCGTTCATGTGCCGCAACGATGGCGGCGCCAAGGCCTTCATGGGGGCTGCGCCTCCTCCCGGCGACCAGGTGCACCGCTACTACTTCGTCGTCCACGCCGTGACGGAGGAGTCGCTCGGCGTCGACTCCGACGCCTCGCCCGCGGTGGTGTCGTTCAACCTCGCCTTCAAGACCGCGGCCCGCGCGATCGTCAAGGGGACCTACCGGCACTGACGCTTGCTGGGGACGGTCAGCGCCGAGCGGCGTACGCCGCCGGTGACTGGCCGACGAGTGCGGTGAAGTCGCGGGTGAAGTGGGCCTGGTCGAACCAGCCGAGCTCGAGGGCCAGCGAGGCCAGGTCGGTCACCCGCCCGCTGTCGATGCGGTCCACGGCGTCGTGGAGCCGGGCCCGCTGGAGCACCCACTTGGGCCCGACGCCGACGTAGCGTCGGAACAGCCGCTGCAGCGTCCGCTCGGACATCGCGTGCCGGCGGGCGGCCAGCTCCACCGTGGTCAGGGTCGGGTCGCCCTGGATGTCCCGGACGATGGCCAGCACCTCGTCGTACCTCTTGTCCCGCGCGGGCACCCGGTCCAGCAGGAACGCGTCCATCAGGGACGCGCGGTCGTCGTCCGGCCCCGCCTCGAGCACGTCGCGGACCAGGGCGGCCGACGAGTCCCCGAACGCCGCCGACAGGGGCAGCACCCGGTCGGTCCAGGTGCCCACGTCAGCACCGGTGAAGGCACCGAAGCCACCCGGCCGGAACTTCACGCCGAAGACCCGCCCGCGGCCGGCGATCTCCTGGCTGAACCTGCGGGTGATCACGCCGTGCACCAGGCCGGCAGGCATCGGGTAACCGAACCGCGGCCGGTCCCCCGACTCCACGGTGACGTGCACCGACGGGTGGCTGACCACCTCGGACACGAACCCCGGCCCGTCGAGCTCCCACGCCACGGTCCAGTAGTGCTCGACCCAGGTGCTCAGCCCGTCGTGCGGGATCAGCCGGTCGCGCCGCACCAGCGCGTCGTTGATCTCCGGGCGCAGGATGCCGACCGCCGGCGGGTTGGCGGTGTGGACCTCCGAAGACACGCGGCGATCGTAGGCAGCGGCGCGGACAACAGCGGGCATGATCTGCCGCGTGGAGCGCTCCCGGCACCGATGGGCGTGGCTGCCGGTGCTCGTGCTGGTCGCCACGGTGGCTCAGCTGGCCGTGGCGACCTTCGTGCCCGGTATCGAGAGGTTCGCGGACAAGGCCTTCGGGGCGCGTCTCCTGGCCTACCCGGTGATGATGCTGCTGGTGCCCGCGATCTGGTGGCTGACGGTGGGCCGCGGGCACCCGGAGAAGGAGCCGCCGTACGTCGCGTTCGCGCTGATCATGCTGGGCTTCCTGGTGGACACCACCGGCAACAGCCTCGACCTCTACGACACCGTCACGTGGTGGGACGACATGAACCACTTCGTGAACTGGTTCTTCCTGCTGTCGGGGATCGGGCTGCTCATCGCCCGCGATCTCACGCCCCGGTGGGTGCAGCTGCTGCTGGTCACCGGGCTGGGCTGCCTGCTCGCGCTCGGCTGGGAGATCGGCGAGTGGTACACCTTCATCCGGCACGGCACCGAGCTCGACACGGCCTACGAGGACACGCTCGGTGACATGACCCTGGGCTCGTGCGGCGCCTTCCTCGCCTCGCTGCTGGTGGCGCGGGTAGCCTCGCGCCAGTGAGCCTGCACGTCGCCGTCGCGACGCGCTCCTTCCGCCGCTACTCGACCTACACGGCCGCGACCCTCGCCGGGATCTTCACCAACTGCGTCTTCGGCGTCATCAACGCGCTCGTGCTCATCGCGGTCTGGAAGCAGAACCCGGACGCCGGCGGGTACGACGTGCACGACGCGGTCACCTACGTGTGGCTCGGCCAGGCGATGATCATGGTGGTCGCGATCTGGGGCGGCGGCTCACCGACCGACCTGGCGACCCGGATCAAGACCGGCGACGTGGCCCTGGACTTCTACCGACCGGTCGGGATCCTCGGCTGGTACCTCGCCGCCGACCTCGGGCGCGCGGTGTTCCACCTGATCAGCCGCGGGCTGGTGCCGACGGTGGTGGGTGCGCTGCTGTTCGACCTGCGCTACCCCGCCGGCCCGGCCGTGTGGCTGGCGTTCGCCGTGAGCGTGGTGCTCGCCGTCCTGGTCAGCTTCGCGATCCGGTTCCTCGTGGCCATGACCGCGTTCTGGGTCCTCGACGACCAGGGCACCCAGGTGCTGGCCAGCACCGCCGCGATGTTCTTCAGCGGGCTCACCGTGCCGCTGGTGCTGTTCCCGGGCTGGTTCGGACGGCTGGCCCTCGCGCTGCCGTGGGCCTCGTACATCCAGGCGCCCGCCGACCTCTGGCTCGGCAAGCATGCGGGCTGGGACGCCGTCGGCACCCTCGGCCTCCAGCTCCTCTGGGCCGCCGTGCTGCTCGGCGCCTGCGCCGCGCTGCTCAAGGTCGCCGAGCGGAAGGTGGTGGTCCAGGGTGGTTGAGGCCGTCGTCCGCTACACCCAGATCGCGCGGCTGTGGGTCCGCGCCTCGCGCGCCTACCCGGTGTCGTGGGCGATGCTCATCGTGGGCGGATTCCTCATCACCGGCATCGACTTCGTCGGCATCTGGATCCTGTTCCAGAACGTCGAGCACCTCGGCGGCTTCGACCTCCACGAGGTCGCCTTCCTCTACGGCGGCACGGGCGTCGCGTTCGCGGTCGCCGACCTGTTCGCGGGCCGGATCGAACGGCTGGGCCAGATGATCCGGCTCGGCCGGCTCGACCAGATGCTCGTCCGGCCGGTCCCGCTGCTGGTGCAGGTCTGCGCCGACGAGTTCGCCCTCCGGCGGGTGTCCCGGATCGCCCAGGCCGCGCTGGTCCTCGGCTGGGCCTGCACCCACATCGAGTGGACGAGGTCGAAGGTGGTCCTGACCGTGCTGATGCTGGTCGCCGCCACGATCATCTTCGTCGCGGTCTTCGTGGGGCTGGCCTGCATCCAGTTCTGGACCATCGACTCGGCGGAGGTGGCCAACGCGTTCACCTACGGCGGCAACACGATCACGTCGTACCCGCTCTCGATCTTCCCCTCCGAGCTGATCAAGGCGATGACGTTCGCGGTCCCGCTGGCCTTCGTGAACTGGTACCCCAGCCTGCACATCCTCGGCCACCCGGACCCGCTCGGCTACCCCGACTGGACCCAGTGGCTCTCGCCCGTCATCGCCGTCGTGGTCACCGCCGGGGCGCTGCGGGTCTGGCAGCTGGGCGTGCGCTCCTACCGCTCCACGGGGTCCTGACATGGCGCTGATCGAGGTCACCGACCTGACCCGCACCTTCAAGATCCGCGGCCGGCCGCCCGTCGTGGCCGTGAAGGACCTGTCGCTGAGCATCGAGGCCGGCGAGATGGTCGGCTACATCGGCCCGAACGGCGCCGGCAAGTCGACGACGATCAAGATGCTCACCGGGATCCTGGTCCCGACCTCGGGGTCGATCCGGGTGGCCGGGGTCGACCCGAGCCGCAAGCGCGCGCAGCTGGCCCGGCGGATCGGGGTCGTCTTCGGCCAGCGCACCACGCTCTGGTGGGACCTGCCGCTCCAGGACTCCTTCGAGCTGCTCCAGAAGATCTACCGGATCCCGCCGGGCCGCTGGCGCGCCAACCTCGAGGAGTACGTCGAGCTGCTCTCGCTGGGCGACCTGCTCGACACCCCGGTCCGCCAGCTCAGCCTCGGCCAGCGGATGCGCGGC
>NZ_DASUFR010000226.1:0-21936 GCF_036274455.1 Nocardioides sp.
GCTGGTCGAGCCTGTCGAGACCTCCGCAGCGATCGCACCTGGGTTCGCGCTGCGGTCGGCTCGACTCGCAAGAGGGGAGGCAACGTGACTGAGGACCAGCCCCCACCTGCCTGGCTGGGCGATGTCGCTGACGGCGTCGACGCCTGGACCCGGCGTACGTCGCGCCCGGACCCTCCGCCTCCCGACACCGAAGCCGAGGGGCCGGACGCCGACCCCGAGTCGGTGGCCCGCACGATCCTGCTCGACCAGCTGACCGGCCGGGCCCGCAGCCGCCAGGAGCTCCGCACCAAGCTGGCCTCCCGGCGGGTCCCGGACGAGATCGCCGAGCGGCTGCTCGACCGGTTCGAGGAGGTCGGGCTGATCGACGACACCGCCTTCGCCCGCACCTGGGTCAGCCAGCGGCAGTCGGCGGGCGGTGGCGGCAAGGGGCTGGCCCGGCGCGCACTGGCCCAGGAGCTGCGCCGCAAGGGCGTCGCCGACGAGACCACCCGCGCGGTCCTCGACGAGCTCGACCCGACGGCGGAGGAGGCCGCGGCGCGCGAGCTGGTCCGCCGCAAGCTCCGGACCCTGACGCGGGTCGACGACCAGACGGCCACCCGTCGCCTGGTCGGGATGCTGGCCCGCAAGGGCTACTCGTCCCAGCTCGCGTTCTCGGTGGTCCGCGACGAGCTCGCGGCCGGCGGCCGCGACGAGCCGGAGGAGCCGCACTCGATCTGAGGCCGAGGGGAGTCAGTCGGCAAACGGCTGCAGCGGTACGTCGAACGCCCGAGTGTCGCCGCCGACCTCCAGGACCCCGCGCCGGTCGGGCTGCAGCTCGACCCGCCGGCCGGCCTGCTCGACGTCGGCTCTCGTCGTCGCGACCGAGCAGTTCACCACCTCGTGGCGATGGCCGCCCGGGTCGGCGTACTCCCAACCCACGGTGCTGGTGAGCGCCACTGTCGCATGACAGCCGACGCGGATGCCGCGGCCGGTGAGCATGACCCGGGCGCCCTCGGCGAGCAGCTCCACGCGGGTGCCGCGGCTGAGCAGCCCGCCCAGGCGGTGCCGTTCTCCATCGAGGGTCAGGGCGCCGAACCCCGTCCACGGCGTCAGCGCCGGGCCGACCCGCACCCTCGCCAGGACAGCGTCGAGCCACCCGCTCCCGTCCTCGCCCAGGCCGCCGGCGCGTAGCCAGATCCATCGAGCGGCATGCTCGGTGCCCCAGTTGTGGCCGAGCATGCCGGTCCAGCCGGCCAGGTCGACGGCGGTGCCGTCCACGGCCAGGTCGCCGCTCGCGCCGAGGTCGGGGACCGGGGAGGTCGCCTTGGTCCGGGGCAGCGGCGCCCGGTAGAGCACCGCCGGTGCGAGGTGTTCCAACGGCTGGGCCCGCGGCGTGAAGGAGATGTCCCAGGTGGCCGCCAGGGAGTCCAGGTCGATGGAGCCGCGGGTGCCGTCCGGACCCTGGCGAGCCGGGCCGCACTCCAGCCCCTCGTCGACCGGGACGGCCGACAGCCCGGTCAGCTTGCCCGCCTTCACACCCGCCTCGTCGAACCACGTGACCCACAGTGCGCCCATGGCCGCCTGTCCCGGCCGCTTCTGGACCGTGGTCCGGAGCCAGAGCGCGCGCGGCTGGTCGGGGTGGACCAGCACGGCGTACACGCTCTCGTAGAGCCGCCCGCCGGCACCGACCTCCGGGAAACGCAGCCTCACGCCCGCTCGACCTTCCGCAGTCCGTGCTCGGGCGTCCACCACTCGACGACCAGGAGCGTGGCCTCGGCGTTCAGGTGGGTGTGCACGACCTCGGTGATGTCTGCGCGGAACCGGTCGCCGTCCGGGCCGGGCTCGCCCACGGCGTACGCGCGGCCGGCGATCTTCGCCTCCCCTGGCCAGTCCGCCTCCTGGCCGTCGACCGGGTCCACGGTGGCGCTGTGCAGCGCGAACCGGCCGTCCCGGCGCAGGTCGGCGCCCTTCCGGGCGCCCGGCATCGACCCGAAGACCAGCTCGCCGTTCTCGAAGGCGCACTCGATGCCGCAGATGCGCGGCGAGCCGTCGGCCCGGAGCGTGGCGATCGTCTTGTGCCGGTGCGCGTCGAAGAGCCCACGCACCCGCTCAGCGAGCTCCGGCGCCGACTGCTCCACGTCCCGCCACGACGTCACGGCCTCGATGCTCCCACGACCGGACGGGGTGGAACGATGCTCAGGTGGATGAGCTCGTGGGGGAGTGGCAGGCCTGGCGCGAGGAGCGGGAGCGGGGGCTGCGGGCGCCGCACGGCTGGCTGGCCATCACGGCTATCCACTGGCTCACCGACGAGAGCCAGCGGTTCGACGACGTCCCGGGCAGCTGGACGGGCCGCGACCACGAGGCCAGCGTCTCGCTCGCCGCGGGGGAGTCGCTCTCCCTCGACGGGAGGGTCCTCGGCACCGGGACGCACCGGATCGGCCCGTTCGACGACCTCGGGCTCCGGCTCGCCTTCGGCGACGCGGTGGCCCAGGTGGCCGCCCGCGACGACCAGGTCATCCTGCGGCCGCGCCACCCCGACTCCCCGAACCTCACGGCCTACCGCGAGACACCCTGCTACCCACCCGACCTCGACTGGGTCCTGCGGGCCCGCTACGAGCCGTACGCCGAGCCCGACGGCGACGCGATCGGGGAGGTCGCGTTCGAGCACGGCGGGTCCGCGCACCGGCTCGTCGCCTGGGATGCCGACGACGGCAGCCTGTGGCTCCTGTTCCGCGACGCCACCTCCGGCGTGACGACGTACGCCGCGCTCCGCCAGCTGGTGACCGCCCCACCCGCGCCGGATGGGACTGTGGAGCTCGACTTCAACCGCGCCTACAACCTGCCGTGCGCCTACACCGACTTCGCCACCTGCCCTGTGCCGCCGCCGGCAAACACCCTTCCCTTCGCGGTCGACGCCGGGGAACAGATCCCGCTGCTGGTCTGACGCCGGCGGCCCGTGGGCGACCACAATGACCCCATGTCTGCCGACGCCCCGGTCCACGTGGTCGTGCTCGACCGCGGCCGCGAGCTGACCGGGGTGGTTCGCGAGGGTGAGTCGTGGGCGGCCGCCGCCCGGCGTACCTGCGCCAGCATGCACACCGAGCCCGAGCCGTTCGACCTGTCCGGCGAGGTGAAGCGGTTCGTCGTCGACCACGACATCCGGGTCGCCATTCGGGCGATGACTCGGGCCGACCTCGACGACCTCGTCGCCTGGCGGACCAACGAGGCACTGATGCGCTGGTGGACGCCCGGCGAGCTGACCGACCGGGACTCGATCGTCGCGAAGTACGCCGACCGGATCGACGGGCTCAGCCCGACCCGGATGTGGGTGGTGGAGGTGAACGGCCGCTCGGTCGGGTTCGTCCAGGACTACCGGATCGGTGACTACCCCGACTACGCCGTGCTCGGCCCCGACCCGGACTCGATCGGGGTCGACTACGCGATCGGTTCGGACCAGTGGCGCGGCCAGGGGCTGGGGCAGCGGATGCTCTGGGCGTGGATGCGGCGTGCACGCACCAGGTTCCCCGATGCCGTGACCTACTTCGCGGCGCCGGACCACCGCAACGCCGCATCGCTGCGGGTCCTGGCCAAGGCCGGGTTCACCCAGGGGCTCTGGTTCGACGAGCCGCAGCCCGACGGGTCGACGACGACGATGGTCGGCTGCAGCCTCGACGTGGCCCGGGTGATCGGCTGAGCATCGTAGGTTGAGTCCGTGGACCTGCGACTCCCGACCGGCCCGGTCGACCTGGCCGCCATCCCGACCGACGCCACCCCCGGCTTCTCCGGGGGCAAGAAGGACGGCACGAAGGCCCTGGAGGAGCTGGGGCCCGAGCTGTCCGACCTCCAGGAGCGGCTGTTCGCCGAGGGCACGTCCGGCTCGACCCGCAACCTGCTCCTGGTGCTCCAGGGCATGGACACCTCGGGCAAGGGCGGCACCCTCCGGCACACCGTCGGCCTGGTCGACCCGCAGGGCGTGCGCATCCACTCCTTCAAGGCCCCGACGAAGGAGGAGCTGGCCCACGACTTCCTGTGGCGGATCGAGAACGCGCTGCCCGGCCCCGGCTACATCGGCGTCTTCGACCGCAGCCACTACGAGGACGTGCTGATCGTGCGGGTCCGGCAGCTGGCGCCGCCGGAGGAGATCGAGCGGCGGTACGCCGCGATCAACGACTTCGAGAAGAGGCTCGTCGACGGCGGCACCCGCGTCGTCAAGTGCATGCTGCACATCTCGGCGGAGACCCAGAAGGAGCGGCTCCTGGCCCGGTTGGACGACCCGACCAAGCACTGGAAGTTCAACCCGGGTGACATCGACGAGCGTGCGCTCTGGCCGGCCTACCGCGAGGCCTACGAGATCGCGCTGGAGCGCACCAACAGTGAAGTCGCCCCGTGGCACGTCATCCCCAGTGACAGGAAGTGGTACCGCAACCTGGCCATCGGCAGGCTCCTGCACGAGGCGCTGAGCGAGCTGGACCCGCAGTGGCCGGCGGCCGACTTCGACGTCGAGGAGCAGAAGCGGCGGCTGGCCGACGAGGCGCCGGTCGAGTGAGTGCCACGATCCCGACCGTCGCCGTCACCCGCTACGTCACCCCGCTGCGGGAGGGCGGCAGCCTGCCCGGCATCGTGGAGGCCGACGACCTGGGCACCTACGTGTGCAAGTTCCGGGGTGCCGGCCAAGGTGTCCGGGTGCTTGTCGCCGAGGTGATCGTGGCCGGCCTGGCCGAGCGGATCGGACTGCGTACGCCGCGGCTGGTGGCGCTCGACCTCGACCCGGATATCGCCCGCTACGAGGCCGACGAGGAGGTCCAGGACCTTCTGAACGCGAGCGCCGGGCTCAACCTGGGCGCCGACTTCCTGCCCGGGTCGTTCGGCTTCGACGGGCACGTGCCGCCCGGGCAGCAGGGGGAGAGGAGCACCGACCCGGCCCGGGTCCTGTGGCTGGATGCTTTCGTGGCCAACGTCGACCGCAGCTGGCGCAACCCCAACCTCCTGCTCTGGCACGGCAACCTGTGGGTGATCGACCACGGCGCGTCGCTGTACTTCCATCACGGCTGGGCCGGTGGGGTCGGTGACCCGGAGCGGTTCGCCCGCCAGGCCTGGAGCGCCGACGACCACGTCTTCCGCGAGCACGCCGCCGAGCTTCCCGGGGTCGACGCCGTGCTCCGCGGCTTCCTGGGGAGATCGGTGTTCACCGAGGTGCTCGCCAGGGTGCCCGACGAGTGGCTCGAACCGGTCCCCGGCGCCGAGACCGCGGACGCGCTGCGCGCGGCGTACGTCGACTTCCTCTCCGCCCGCCTCGGCGCCACCCAGTGGCTCCCACGAGCGGCGGCCTGATCACATGAGCGTGCCGTCGGAGCCGAAGCTCGCCTACGAGTACGTCGTCCTGCGTTGCGTCCCCCGCGTGGACCGCGAGGAGTTCCTCAACGTGGGCGTGGTGCTGCACTGCCAGCAGGCGGACTTCCTCGACGTGGCCTGGCGGATCGACCCCGAGCGGCTGCAGGTCCTCGACCCGATGATCGACACCGACCAGGTCTGCGAGGCCCTCGCCTTCGTCGAAGCCGTCTGCACCGGCCACCCGACCGGCGGCGCCCCCGCCGCCCAGCCGCTCTCCCAGCGGTTCGGCTTCCTCAAGGCCCCCCGTAGCACCGTCCTCCAGCCCGGCCCCGTCCACGGCGGCGTCACCTCCGACCCCGCCCGAGAGCTCCAACGCCTCCTCGAACAGCTGGTGGGTTGATTCCGGACTTCCGCCGGTCGAGTCGGCAGATCCGCCACTCGAGTTCGGCGGAAGTCCGGAACCAACCGGCGGAAGTCCCGACTCAACCGGCGGAAGTCCGGAATCAACGCCTAGACGGGGACGAGCTCGACGGCGCCGACGGCGTACCGGGCGAGGACCGCGCGAGCGAGGGTGGGGTGGGCGCCCAGGGGCTCGGAGACGGCGACCGCGCCGGCCTCGAGGGCGAGCTCGGCGGCCCGGTCGGGGAGGAAGCCCGGGGCCAAGAACAGCGACGCGACCGCGATGTGACGGCGGCCCTCGGCACGGAAGGCCCGCACTGCCTCACCCGTGGCCGGCGGCGCGCTCGAGGCGTACGCCGCGGTGACCGGCAGCCGGTGGTGGGAGCCCCACAGCCGGCCCAGCCGGGCCACGGCCTGGTTGGCCAGCGGGTCGCTGGAGCCGGCCGCGGCCAGCACCAGCGCGTCCAGCTCGCGGCACCGGGCCAGCCGGAGGGCCTCGCGGAGGCGCTCGTCGAGCACCTCGAGGAACGACGGCTCGAGACCCAGGATCGACGAGGCCTGGATCCGCACCTGCGGGTGCCGCGCGGTCGCCTCGGCCACGGCGGAGGGGACGTCGACCTTGGCGTGGTAGGCCTCGGTGAGAAGGAGGGGTACGACGACGATCTCGTCATGCCCGGCCTTGACCAGCCGGTCCACGACCGTCTGGAAGTCCGGCTTGGAGAGCTCGAGGAAGGCGGCCTCGATCTTGAGGTCCGGCCGCATCGCGCGGACCTCTCTGACCAGTGCCTTCACCGTCGCGGCGGATCGGCGGTCCCGGCTTCCGTGCGCCAGGGCCACCAGGGCAGGAGCGGCCATCTCAGGCCTCCCTTCTCTCTTCTTCTTGGTGCTGCCGAGCAGCCGTCCACCCGCTCATGAGTGACTGGTTCATGAGTGGATGCCGCACTCGGTCTTGTTGGTGCCGGCCCACCGGCCGCTGCGGGCGTCCTCGCCCGGAGCGACACGACGGGTGCACGGAGCGCAGCCGATCGACGGGTAGCCGTCGTAGACCAGTGGGTTGACCAGCACCCCGTTGTCGGCGATGTAGCGCTCCACCTGCTCGTCGCTCCATCGCGCGAGCGGGGAGACCTTGACCTTGCCCTTCTTGGCGTCCCAGCCGATCACCGGAGCGATGACGCGGTTGTGCGTCTCGGCCCGGCGGAGCCCGGTGGCCCACGCGTCGTAGTCCGCGAGCGACTCGGTCAGCGGCTTGACCTTACGCAGCGCGCAGCAGAGGTCGGGGTCGGTCTTGTAGAGGTCCTTGCCGTACGCCGCGTCCTGCTCGGCCACCGACTGCACCGGCGTGATGGTCAGCAGGTTGACGTCGAGGGTCGCGGCCACCGCGTCGCGGGTGCCGATCGTCTCGACGAAGTGGTAGCCGGTGTCGAGGAAGACGACGTCGATGCCCGGGACCACGGTCGAGGCGAGGTGCGCGAGCACGGCGTCGCCCATCGACGAGGTCACGCAGAACCGGTCGCCGAAGGTCGCGGCGGCCCACTCGATGATGGTCTCAGCGGGAGCCAGCTCGAGCTCGGCGCCCCAGTGGGACACCAGCTCGCGCAGCTCCTCGGGCGAGCGGCCCTCGGTCTCGATGCCGCGCGAGGCGCGGGCGCTACGAGTCGTTGCGGCGGTCATGACTGACCACTACCCGTCGAGGTTGGTTCCGCTCGCACCTCAGTGCCAGCCGCGACGGGCCGCACCAGGCCGAGCATCTTCAGCGAGAACGCCCGCATGCAGCCGCGGCACTCCCACGAACCGTGGGACTCGTCGTGGGGCCACAGGTCCTGCTCGCCGCAGTAGGGGCAGTGCTGGGGGAAGGCGCGCTCGCTCATACGGGAGTCGCCTCCAGAGACTTCTCGCCGCGCAGCAGCTCCTCGTCGGCGCGGGCCACCCAGGCGGCGAACGACTCGCCCTCGGTCCGGTCGGCCAGGTAGTTGGAGACCACCACCGTGACGTAGTCGTCGAGCCCCTCGCTGGTCACCTTGTGCGCGCGCAGCTTGCGGCCGAAGTTGGCCTGCAGCCCGGTGGCGCCGCCGAGGTGGACCTGGAAGCCGCCCACCTGCCGGCCCTCGTGCATCACCAGCTGGCCCTTGAGGCCGATGTCGGCGACCTGGGTGCGGGCGCAGGCGTTGGGGCAGCCGTTGATGTTGACCGTGATGGGCGTGTCGAGCTCGGGGAAGCGCCGCTCCAGCTCCTCCACCAGGTCACGGGCACGGGCCTTGGTCTCGACGATGGCCAGCTTGCAGAACTCGATGCCGGTGCACGCCATGGTGTTCTGCCGCCAGTACGAGGGACGGGCCGGCAGGCCGATGGCGTCGAGCGCCGCGGCCAGCGGTTCGACGCGCTCGGGGCTGACGCCGATCAGCACGATCTTCTGGTACGGCGAGAGCCGGGCCCCGGCTACGGCGTACTGCTCCATCAGGTCGCCCAGCTCGATGAGCTTGGTGCCGGAGATCCGCCCGGCGATGGGCGCGATGCCGATGTAGAAGTTGCCGTCCTTCTGCTCGTGCACACCCACGTGGTCGCGGTGGCCGGTGGGGGAGGGCGGCGAGTCGCAGGAGACCAGCTCGCGGCCGAGGTACTCCTTCTCCAGCACCTCGCGGAACTTCTCGACGCCCCAGTCGGCCACCAGGAACTTCAGCCGGGCACGCGAGCGCAGCCGCCGGTAGCCGTAGTCGCGGAAGATCGAGGTGACGCCCTCCCAGACGTCGGGGACGTCGTCGGTGGGGACCCAGACGCCGAGCTTCTGGGCCAGCATCGGGTTGGTCGAGAGCCCGCCGCCGACCCAGACGTCGAAGCCGGGGCCGCGCTCGGGGTGCACGGTGCCGACGAAGGCGATGTCGTTGGTCTCCGGAGAGACGTCGTGGCTCGGGTGCCCGGTCAGCGCGGTCTTGTACTTGCGCGGGAGGTTGGAGTACGCCGGGTTGCCGATCGCGCGCCGCTTGATCTCGGCGAGCGCCCCGGAGCCGTCGATGATCTCGTCCTTGGCCACGCCGGCCACCGGCGAGCCGAGGAAGGGCCGCGGCGAGTCACCGCACGCCTCGGTGCTGTCGAGGCCGGCGGCGTCCAGCGTGGCCCAGATCGCCGGCACGTCCTCGATCCGGATCCAATGGAACTGGACGTTCTCCCGGTCGGTGACGTCGGCGGTGTCGCGCGCGTACTGCTGACCGATCTCGCCGAGCGCCCGGACCGTCGCCGCCGGCAGCAGCCGCCCGTCGGAGCGGACCCGCATCATGAAGTACTCGTCGTCGAGCTCCTCCTCCTCGAGCATCGCGGTCTTGCCGCCGTCGAAGCCCGGCGCGCGCTGGGTGTAGAGCCCCATCCATCGGAACCGTCCCCGCAGGTCGGCCGGGTCGATCGAGTGGAAGCCGCGCTTGGAGTAGACGTGCAGGATCCGCTCACGGACGTTGAGCGGGTCGTCGTCCTTCTTCGACTGCTCGTTCTTGTTCAGTGGCTCGGTGTAACCGAGTGCCCACTGGCCCTCCCCGCGCTTGGGGCGGGGGATCTCGGTGCGTTCGGCCTTCTTGGCGCTCCGGCGCCAATTCGTAGGGGCAAGGTCGGACATGGAGGGAGGTCCTTCGCTGAGGTGCCGCGCGCGACGACGGGCGCGAGCTGGGGAATGTGCTGAGGACGGCGGCGGTTCAGCGACAGATCGAGCTGCGCGTGCGCATGAAGTCCACGTGGCGACGTACCACGAGGTGCGCGTGAGTGGCAGCGGAGATCATGTCAACCAGTCTCAGACCGTGGACGGCCGTCCCACAAATCTGAATCTCGTGATGTGAGACGATTGACCAGTATTCGAGACATGCGGCGGCGGGCGAGCCTGGGTGCGTGACCCGCGCCACGTGATCGCGCCGTCCCGCCCGCACCGAGCGAGCGGATCGGCCGTCGCCATCGGGGTGGCGCCAACTCCCGCCTTCTCCTTCTAGGGTGTGCCCATGGCCGACCAGCACCTCGACGAACTGACCAGCTCCGCCTACCGCCAGGCCCTCGAGGTGATCGCCTCGGTCGAGCCGCGGATCGCCGATGCGACCAGGCAGGAGCTCGTCGACCAGCGCGGCTCGCTGAAGCTGATCGCCAGCGAGAACTACGCCTCGCCCGCGGTGCTGCTGACCATGGGCACCTGGCTCAGCGACAAGTACGCCGAGGGCACGATCGGCCACCGCTTCTACGCCGGCTGCCAGAACGTCGACACCGTCGAGTCCGTAGCCGCCGAGCACGCGCGCGAGCTGTTCGGGGCGCCGTACGCCTATGCCCAGCCGCACTCCGGAATCGACGCCAACCTCGTGGCCTACTGGTCGATCCTCGCTCACCGGGTCGAGGGCCCGTGGCTGGAGAAGTACGGCGCCAAGAACGTCTACGATCTCACCGACGACGACTGGGAGGCGCTGCGCCACGAGCTCGGCAACCAGCGGCTGCTGGGCATGAGCCTCGACGCCGGCGGCCACCTGACCCACGGGTTCCGGCCCAACATCAGCGGCAAGATGTTCCACCAGCAGCAGTACGGCACCGACCCGGAGACCGGGCTGCTCGACTACGACGTCGTGGCCGCCAAGGCTCGGGAGTTCAAGCCGCTGGTGATCGTGGCGGGCTACTCGGCGTACCCGCGCCGGATCAACTTCGCCACCATGCGCGAGATCGCCGACGAGGTCGGCGCCACGCTGATGGTCGACATGGCGCACTTCGCCGGCCTGGTCGCCGGGAAGGTGTTCACCGGCGACGAGGACCCGGTCCCGCACGCGCACCTCACCACGACCACGACCCACAAGTCGCTGCGCGGACCGCGCGGCGGGCTGGTGCTCGCGACCGAGGAGTACGCGCCGTCGGTCGACCGCGGCTGCCCGATGGTCCTGGGCGGCCCGCTCTCGCACATCATGGCGGCCAAGGCGGTCGCGCTGGCCGAGGCCCGGCAGGACTCCTTCCGCGGCTACGCCCAGAAGATCGCCGACAACGCCAAGTCGCTCGCCGAGGGGTTCCTCTCGCGGGGCGCGCGCCTGGTCACCGGCGGCACCGACAACCACCTCGTGCTGCTCGACGTGTCGACGTTCGGCCTCACCGGGCGGCAGGCCGAGTCCGCGCTGCTCGACGCGGGCGTGGTCACCAACCGCAACTCGATCCCCGCCGACCCCAACGGCGCCTGGTACACCTCCGGCATCCGGCTCGGTACCCCGGCGCTCACGACCCGCGGCTTCGGCCACGACGAGTTCGACTCGGTGGCCGAGCTGATCGTCCACGTCCTGCAGAACACCCAGCCGGGCACCACCAAGGACGGCAAGCCGTCCAAGGCGTCCTACGTGCTGGCCGAGGGCGTGGCCGACAAGGTCAAGGACGCCTCCGCCGAGCTGCTCGACAAGCATCCGCTCTACCCCGGGCTCAACCTCGGGTGACCTCCGCTGATGTCCGGGTCGTCGTCGACGACCCGGCCCGGGCCGAGGTCGCGGCCCTGCTCGCCGACCATCTGGCCGCCATGCACGAGTACAGCCCGCGCTGCGCGGTTTATGCGCTGGACGCGGCGGGAGTGGCGGCGGCCGACGTCACGTTCTGGACCGCCTGGGCCGGGATCGAGCTGGCCGGCTGCGGAGCCCTCAAGGAGCTCGGCCCGACCCGCGGCGAGGTGAAGTCGATGCGCACGGCACCCGCCCACCTCCGCCGCGGCGTCGCCGCCAGGATCCTCGCCGAGGTGGTGGGCGCCGCCCGCGAGCGCGGCTACCTCGAGCTGCTGCTCGAGACCGGCTCGGGGCCGGCGTTCGACCCCGCGCACGCGCTCTACCGGAGGTTCGGCTTCGAGCCGTGCGGGCCGTTCGGTGACTACCCGGAGAGCCCCTTCAGCCGGTTCTTCCGGCTCGCCCTGGATGCAGGCTGAGCGATGCCCGACCACACCGGGCCGGAACGCCGCACCGTCGGCGGCTTCGAGGTGATCGCCCTGGAGGACGCGGCCGGGCCGTTCATGACCTCGCGTGAGGAGGCCTTCCCCGACGCGACGGCCGCGCAGTGGGCCGACGCGGACGCGTTCGACCCGGCCGCGCGCACCGCCGCGGGGGAGTGGTGGCTCCGCTTCCGGAGCTTCGCCGTACGCCGCGGGGACGGCCCGGTCACCCTCGTCGACGCCGGCGTCGGCCCCGTCGGCGCACCGGCGTCGGACTGGGCTCCGGTGCCCGGCCGGCTCCCGGACGAGCTGGCCGCGGCCGGCATCCGGCCGGCGGACGTGACCGCGATCGTGCTGACCCACCTGCACAGCGACCACCTCGGGTGGGCGGTGCCGGGCGGCTCGCCGTTCGTCGAGGCCCGGGTGGTCGTGCCGCGGGCCGACGTCGCCGCCTGGACCGTTGCCCGCCCGGACGACGACCCGCTGGTCGCGCCGTTGCGCGCGCAGGACCGGCTCGAGGTGGTGGAGGGCGACGTCGCCCTCGCCCCCGGACTCCGCCTGGTCGCGACGCCCGGGCACACGCCCGGGCACCAGTCGGTCCTGGTCGAGGACAGCCTGCTGCTCGCCGGCGACCTGCTGGTGCACGCGGTCCAGCTCCAGCACCCGGAGCTGGCCTACGCCTACGAGGCCGACCCCGAGCTGGCACGCCGGTCGCGGCAGCGCTGGCTGGAGCGCGACGTCGACCTGGCGCCGTCGCACCTGGGCCGGGCGTTCGTCCGCCCCTGAGTCAGCCCCGCAGCCCGGCCGTCTGGTCGACGAGGTCGAGGGCGTACTCCGCCAGCGCCGCGCGGGCGGCCGCGGTGCGCCTGGTTTTCTCGTCGACCGGCCCTTCGAACAGGTCGAACGGCAGTGTCGACAGGCCCGTCATGATCAGCATGCACAGCGCGTGGCTGCGCCGGACCTGCGCCTCCGGGATCTCGCAGCCCTCGTCGCGCAGCCCCGCGACGTACGCCGTCACGATCGCCTCGTCGAGCTCGGCCAGCCCCTCCGCGCCCCGCCTGCCGATCTGCACGTCGCCCACCAGCAGCTGGGTGAGGTCGAACCCGACCGGCGCGCCACCGAGGAACCCGAAGTCGATCATCACCAGGTCGTCGGGGCGCTCGCCCGCGAGCAGGTTGTTGGGGCACGCGTCCCCGTGGCCGAGCAGGACGGGGAGCGTGTCGGCCTCCTCCGCCAGGGTCAGGGAGTCTGCGGCGGAGGCGCGGAGCCGGTCCCGGAGCCCGGCGAAGTCGGCGCACAGCGGGTGCTGCCACACCTCCTCGCTCATCAGGATCGGCACCACCTGGGTCGCCAGCCGCCCGGTGGCGTAGGTGCTCAGGCTCCACTCGAGGTGCCGCAGCTCGCCGAGGCCGGCGAGGGCCGGGCTCGCGGAGAAGCGGCCGAGCAGGTACGCCGCTCGCTCGTGCCTGGCGAGGTCCCACGTCGCCGGCCGAATTGGGACCTCCTCGAGCCAGATCGACGACGAGAGCTCGTCGAGGTCGTGGACGGCGAGCGCCCGCGGTGCGCTCAGCCCGTCGGGGAGCAGACGGACGAGGTCGGAGCGGTAGACGTCCGCCTCGGTCCGCCACGGCACGGTCGCCGCGGCCCACTCCCGGAGCTCCTCGGGCACCGTCTCGAACAGCGGCGAGCGCGACCACGACTGCACCTGCTTGACGAAGAGCCGGAACGGCGCCCGGGCGCACGGCGTGGCCGCGTGGCCGCTGACCCACCAGCGGCCGCCGGTGGTGATCGCCGGGAGGTCGTAGTCCACGGGCTCGACCCGAGAGTCCAGCAGCTCGACCTCGTCCTCATGGAGCAGGTCGGCGACCATCGCGGCCAGCTCGGCGTCGGTGACGTCGGCGGCGCCGAGGGCGTCGCGGGCTCCCATGTCCTCCACCTCACGTCCACGTCGCGTCGAGGGTTTGTGAAAGTAAAGCTACTTTACGTCTGACGGCAAAGTAAAGTTGCTTTATGACTTCCTCCCGGGCCGCCGACATCGACGACACACCGTTCGAGGAGCGCCACGTCCTGCTCTACCTCGGCCTGGTCATGGAGCAGTGCCGCGACCTGATCGTTGCGAGCCGGACCAGGGACCACCTGCGCCCCTCGCAGTTCCGGGTGATCGCGATGGTGCCCTACAACCGCGGCATCACCATCACCGAGCTGGCCGACCGCGTCGGGATGACCAAGCAGGCGATCGGGCAGTTCGTGACCGCGCTGGTCGACTCGGGCCACCTGGTCACCGAGGAGGACCCGCGGGACCGCCGGCTCCGCATCGTGCGGCGTACCCGTCGAGGCGACGAGGTCACCCAGGAGCTGGCCCACCTGCTCGACCGGCTCGAGCAGCGGTGGGCCGACCGGGTCGGGGTCAGGCGCTACTCGCAGTTCCGCCAGACCCTGGAGGAGATCGCGCTCAGCTGACCGCCCCCGCCCCGGTCACACCGTCGGCGTCGCGCGCTCCACGATCCCGCGCAGGTCGCCACCGGCGAGCGCGCCGAAGGTCCCGTCGTACGACGTGCCGAGCCGCGAGGCGCAGAACACGTCGGCCACCTCCGGCGGCGAGAAGCGGACCAGCAGCGACCCCTGCAGCACCGCCGCCATCCGGCCGGCCAGCCGCCGGGCGCCGACCTCCAGCGCGGACGGGTCGCCCATCAGCTCGCCCAGCATCGCCAGGGTCGAGTCGATCGCCGCGTCCAGCCGCGCGTCGCCGCCGCGCCCGAGCCCGACCTCGGTGATCCAGGCCTCGAGCGCCTCCGGCTCGCGGCCCAGCGCGCGGAGCACGTCGAGGGCGTTGACGTTCCCCGACCCCTCCCAGACCGAGTTGAGCGGGGCCTCGCGGTAGAGGAGCGGCATCAGCGACTCCTCGACGTACCCGTTGCCGCCCAGGCACTCCAGCGCCTCGGCGGTCACCGCCGGGGTCCGCTTGCAGACCCAGAACTTCGCCAGAGGCAGCGCGATCCGCCTCAACGCCGCCTCGTGGGCACCCTCCTGTCCGTCGAGGGCCAGGTCGTCGACGGCGGACGCCAGCCGCAGCGCCAGCACGGTGGCCGCCTCGGACTCCACCGCCAGGTCGGCGACGACGTTCTGCATCAGGGGCTTGTCGACCAGCAGCGACCCGAAGGCCGACCGGTGGGCGACGTGCCACGACGCCTCTGAGACCGCGCGCCGCATGAGCGCGGCCGAGCCGAGGACGCAGTCGAGCCGGGTTGCGGCCACCATCTCGATGATCGTGCGGACGCCGCGCCCCTCGTCGCCGAGCCGGATCGCGACCGTGCCGTCGAACTCGAGCTCGGAGGAGGCGTTGGACCGGTTGCCCAGCTTGTCCTTGAGCCGGACGACGTCGAGCCGGTTGCGGGTGCCGTCGGGCAGCACCCGCGGCACCACGAAGCAGGTCAGCCCGCCGGCGGCCTGCGCGAGCACCAGGAAGACGTCGTTCATCGGCGCCGAGGTGAACCACTTGTGGCCGTGCAGGGTGTAGGTGCCGTCGTCGGCGGGCCGCGCCTCGGTGAGGTTGGCGCGCACGTCCGAGCCGCCCTGCTTCTCGGTCATCCCCATCCCGCACAGCGCACCGCGCTTCTCCGCGACCGGGCGCAGCCCCGGGTCGTACGTCGTGGAGGCCAGCACCGGCGTCCACTCCTTGGCCAGCGCCTCGTCGACGCGGAGGGCGGGGATCGCGGCGTAGGTCATCGAGATCGGGCAGCCGTGGCCCGGCTCGGTGTGCGCCCAGGCCATGAAGCCGGCCGCCCTGCGCAGGTGTGCGTCGGGGTCGCCGTCGGCCTGCTGCTCCCAGGGCGCCGCGGCGAGGCCGTGGCCGACCGCGCGCTCCATCAGCCAGTGCCAGGCAGGGTGGAACTCGACCTCGTCGATCCGGTCGCCGTACCGGTCGTACGCGCGGAGCTCCGGGTGGTGCTCGTTGGCGAGCCGGCCCTGCTCGCGCGCCTCGGAGGTGCCGGCCTCGGCCCCCAGCGGGAGCAGCCCCTCGAGCACCTCGGCCGAGCCGTGCCGCACGACGGCCTCGCTCAGCGCGAGGTCGGCGGCGACGACGTTGTGCCCGACGAGCGGCGGCACCTGGTTGGCGGCGGTGCGCAGAGAACGGCGCGACGCCCGGTCACCGGCTGCGTCGTCGAGGGTCGGCATGCCTCTACGGTAGAGCCCATGGTGGCGGAGCCCCTGCCCACAGGGGGCGAGCAGGGCGCCGCCGCGTCCGGGTCGCAGGACGAGGAGTCAACAGCCGCGCCACGGCCGTGGTGGCGCCGCAGCCTCGACCTGCTCTGGCGGCTCACCGTCGCGACGTTCAGCTCCTGCCTGCGCTACCGGGTGACCGGGCTGGCGGCCGAGGCTGCGTTCTTCGCGGTGCTCTCGGTGCCGCCCCTGGTCTTCGGCCTCGCGGGCGGCATCGGCTACGTCACCAGCCAGTTCGACCCCAGCCAGGTCGACGAGATGCGCGACGCCGTCCTGGACTTCTCGGGCCGGCTGCTGACCGACCGGGCGGTCAACAAGGTCATCGCGCCGACCCTGGACGACGTCCTGGAGGGCGGCCGGTTCGACATCATCTCGCTCGG
The DNA here is from genome assembly GCF_036274455.1 of Nocardioides sp. Classification (GTDB taxonomy): domain Bacteria; phylum Actinomycetota; class Actinomycetes; order Propionibacteriales; family Nocardioidaceae; genus Nocardioides. The sequence goes on from NZ_DASUFR010000226.1 coordinate 16,213, forward strand.
GTTCGTGCTGGCCCTGTGGTCGGGTAGCCGGGCGCTCAACGTCTTCATCGACACGATCACCGTCATGCACGGCCTGGGCGGCCACCGCGGGATCATCCGGACCCGGGCGCTGGCGTTCCTGCTCTACGTGCTGGCCCTGGTCACCGGAATCGCCGCTGTGCCGCTGATGCTGGCCGGCCCGAAGCTCGTCGACGACGCGCTGCCCTCGAGCTTCGACTTCGTGCTGCGGTTCTACTGGCCAGTGGTCGGCGTGATCTGCATCTGCTTCCTGGCCACGCTCTACCACGTGTCCGTGCCGGTGCGGAGCCGCTGGCGGTTCAACCTGCCCGGCGCGGTCTTCTCGCTGGTGATGTGGATCGTGGGCAGCTACCTGCTCCGCTGGGTGCTCACCATCACCGCCGCCGACTCACGCTCGATCTACGGCCCGCTCGCGGCACCCATCGCCGTACTCCTCTGGCTCTACATCGTCGCCATCGCCGTGCTGATCGGCGCGGCCGTGAACGCCTCCTTCGACAAGATCTTCGCCGCGGAGCGATAACTTGAGCGCCGTGTCGGACAGCAGGCCCGAGTTCTGGGCCACCGGGCCGGAGGGCCGAGGCCGGATCTCCCTGCCGGAGCCCATCCACTCGCCGTGGTGGGCGCTGAGCCGCCGGCTCCTCCTGGCGCTGGCGATCCTGGCCGGCACGGTGCTGCTGGTCTACTTCGACGCCGACGGCTACCGCGACGCCAACGCGCCCGCCGACGGGATCACCCTGAGCGACTCGATCTACTACACCACCGTCACGCTGAGCACGACCGGGTACGGCGACATCGCGCCGGTCGCGGACCACTCGCGGCTGATCAACGCCTTCATCATCACCCCGGCGCGCATCGCGTTCCTGGTCCTACTGATCGGGACCACCCTCGAGGTGCTCGCCTCGCAGGGGCGCGAGCTGTTCCGCATCTCCCGCTGGAGGAAGCACATGGGACACCACGTCGTCGTCATCGGCTACGGCACCAAGGGGCGCAGCGCCGTCGAGACGCTGGTCAACAACGGCCAGGACCGCGAGTCGATCGTGATTGTCGACCCGGGGTCGAACGCGATGCAGGACGCGCACTCCGACGGGCTGGCCGTGGTCACCGGCGACGCCACCCGCCGCGAAGTGCTGCGCCGCGCCGGCGTCGCGGAGGCCGACCAGGTGATCATCACGACCAACCGCGACGACTCCAACGTGCTGGCGATCCTCACCGTGCGCCAGCTCAACCCCGACGTCTACATCGTCTCCTCGGCCCGCGAGCACGAGAACGCGCCGCTGATGAAGCAGTCCGGCGCCAACTCGGTCATCACCTCCTCCGACGCGGTCGGCCGGCTGCTCGGCGTCTCGTCGCTCTCGCCCACGCTCGGGACGGTCATGGAGGACCTGCTCACCTACGGCGAGGGGCTCGAGGTGGCCGAGCGCGACCTGCTCGTCTCCGAGGTCGGCAAGCCGCCGCAGTCGCTGCCCGACCAGGTGATCTCCGTGGTCCGCGACGAGAAGGTCTACCGCTACTTCGACCCCGTCGTCACCCAGCTCGCCCGCGGCGACCGGCTGGTCGTCGTACGCCCGGCCAAGGAGCTGCCCTGGGCCCCACGCCCCGGCACCCACGACGAGGAGCTGTCGACCGACGAGGCGTGAGCCTCGTCGCCTCAGGTGTGGGGGTAGCTCCGAGCGTGGTGTGATCGAACATCTGTTCGAAGGATGTGTCACCATGCAGCATGGCAGGGGGCATGGGCGGCGGTTGGGCCAAGCGCGGCACCGGAGTGCCCCTGGCCCAGCGGGTGCGTGCCGACCAGCCGGCCCAACAGCAAGCCCAGCACGAGCCGGTCGGCCCGGACTGCCCGGCGCGCCACTGCTGGGTGTCCGGCTCGGTGGACGCGGAGGGCGTGAAGCGGCCCGGACTGCTGCTGGAGTGGCGCCAGGTCCGCGGCCGGTGGGAGGGCCGGGTCACCTATGTCGCGCGGCTGCGGCCCTTCGAGGCGAACGGCGGCTGGCTCGTGGTCGAGGAGTGGCTGCCCGCGGAGCTGCTCACGCCGCTGTGAGCACGACCGCTCGCGCTGGCTGGGAGCCTCCGCTGCGGAGGTTTCGACGCGCTGGGCTGTCTTCGCAGGCTCAGACAGCCCGCTTGCTCAACCTGGACAGCTTCGGCCGGGAGCTCGTTCCTCACTCCCGGCCGACCTGCCCAAAATGAGTCGAACCGCTGGAGTCTCGGGTCACCAGCGGTTCAACGACTCGAACGTTAGACGAGGTGTCGGCGGCAGGAAAGGGGACGACGCCCTCCTGTCCGAAGATGCCCCGAACGGGCTACGCCAACCATCCGTCTGACCTACGGCGTACCCCCTCAGGTCGTCACGACGACGGGGCCCAGGCGGGCCGGGTGCGGAGGATCAGCCGCCCGCGGGGTCGCTCAGCCGGCCCAGCCGCTCGGCCTGGCGCTGCCGCTGGCGGGCCAGCCGCTGACGGCGCAGCCGGCGAACCAGCAGCGGGTCGTGGGCGAGCGCGCCGGGGTGGTCGATGAGCGCGTTGAGTGCGCGGTAGTAGTCCTCCCGCGCGAGCCCGAGCCGGGCCCGGGCGGCGGAGTCCTTGGCCTCGGCGTGCTTCCACCACTCCCGCTCGAAGGTGAGGATCGCGCGCTCTCGCGGGCTCAGCTCGACCATGCCGCCGATCCTCTCAAGGCCGGCCGACATCATCCGAATCGGGGGCGCGGTGGTGTGACGGGCACTACGAGATATGACCAAAAGGGGGGTGACAGCCGCGATTCCGGTACACGAATCGCCAACAGTTGGGCAGGCTTCGGAACCTGCAAAAACCGTGGCTGACCTGCGCAAACGGCGGTTTGTTACTGCGCTGTGGAGATTTTCGGGGGCACCGGGAAGGCATATGTTCCAGTCGTCGCCGAGCCGTGGGGGGTCGGCTACGACATGGGGGTCGCAACAGCATGACGGTCTATTTCGGCAGTCCTGAACGGAACACCGAAGACCCGCTGATCAGCATCGTGGTGCCGGCGCTCAACGAGGCGCTGAACCTGTCGGTGGTGCTCCCGCAGCTGCCGCCCGTGCACGAGGTCATCCTCGTCGACGGCGGTTCTGTGGACGGCACCGTGATGGCAGCGCGTCGTGCGCTGCCCGACATCATCACGGTGCTCCAGGGTCGCAAGGGCAAGGGCAATGCGCTGGCCGGCGGGTTCGCCCGGGCGACCGGCGACATCGTGGTCATGTTCGACGCAGACGGCTCGGCCGATCCGGCCGAGATCGACCGGTTCGTCGAGGCGCTGAAGTCAGGCGCCGACTTCGCCAAGGGGACGCGCTTCTCGGCCGGTGGGGGTTCGGCCGACATCACCACCGTTCGGCGCCTCGGCAACCGGTTCCTCAACACGGTCTTCAACCTGGCCTTCCGCACGAGGTACACCGACCTCTGCTACGGCTACAACGCCTTCTGGACCGACCTGGTCCCGCTCCTCGACCTGCCCGACCACAGCAGCCCGGCGCCCGGCACCGACAGGGGCAGGCGCAAGATGATGTGGGGCGACGGCTTCGAGATCGAGACCGTCATCAACTGCCGCTTCGCTGCGGCCCAGGTCGCGATCACCGAGGTCCCCTCGGTGGAGAAGCTGCGGATGTTCGGCGAGTCCAACCTGCGCGCGATCTCCGACGGCTTCCGCGTCCTCAAGACGCTGGTCACCGAATGGCGCCGGGCCCGGTCCGTACGCCGCATGGAGCGCCGCCTCGCCGAGCCCGCGCTCGCCGAGCCGGCATCGGCGGAGGAGCGCGTGGCGGCCTAGCGGTGTTCAGGTGGCGGTGGGAGAGCAACCGTCGTCCCTGTGGAGACGGGTTGCTGAGGCACCGCCAGCCGCGGTCACTGGTGTAGACATGCGCGAGGTGCCGGGCGACCACCAGGAGCGTCGCGACGAGCGCCAGGAGGCCGCCCATCCTCGGCCCTCTCTTGGGTCGAGCACGCCGACCAGGTCGGGCAGGGCGGCGAAGGCAGCCCTCGTGACCAGCACGTGGACCAGGTCCGTCACGCATCCGTCGTACGACCCGTTTGCGCTGGTCAGAGGGGCTATTGACGGTTCGCTGACGCTGTGGTCGAGCTCCTTGACGGCACCTTCACGCCGCGCCCCGAGCCGGTCTGCGACGACGCCCCGGAGGAGGTCGGGCCGACCTGCGGACTCAGTAGGTGAAGCGCTCCGGAACGGCGGAGATCATCCGGCCGCGGTGGCCGTGACCTGCGGATTCACTCGTCGGGGTGCTTGCCAACCGAAGGTCATCGATGCATGCTTCAACCACAGAGCGCGGATCGTGGGGGTTCGGGCTCGACGTGAAGGACCGGGTGGGGACCTTGTTGCTTGGGGGGAAGCGGCACAGAGAGGTTTCCGCGCCGGCTCCAGCGGATCGCACGGTGGCGCCTCAGGAGGCGCCACCGCGCATCCACGTCGTACGGCCGCCGAAGCCGGTCGAGGAGCCTGTCGTCGACGAGCCGGCGTTGCAGACGCGGGCCGGCTAGAACGAGCCGCTGTCCGGGGCACCGGACGCCGTGCCGCGGCCCCGCACCGCGGCCAGCAGGGCCGCGACCAGGGCGACGACCGCCAGCAGTGCCGCGGCCAGCTCGAGCTGGTGCCACAGGCTCGCGGTGACCACGTCCCACACCTGGCGGGCCGCGCCCCGCTGCGGCAGGTCCCGGGTGAGTACGCCGCGGGCGACCCAGAGCCCCAGCGCGAGCACGCCGAGCGCAAGGACGGACCCGATCGCCAGGCCGGCCGAGGCGGCGAGCCGGCGGCGCGCGAGCAGGAGGGTGAGCAGCACCGCCACCATCCAGCCGAACGGCAGCCAGAAGCCGGACGCGTCCAGCAGCTGGTAGCCGCGGCGCGCCCTGGCCAGCCCGTCGGCGTCCATGACCGGGATCGAGGCATCCAGCGCCGCGACCCGGCGCGCGCCGGGCAGCCCCTGTGCGGCGAGCGCGTCCGCCACGGCGGCGTACACACCGCCAAGCTCGATGGTGACCCGGCCCTGGTCGTCGAGCGCCACCTCGCGCCGGCCCTCGAGCACCCCGATCACCTGGTCGTGCGCGATGCGGTTGGCCGTCACCCAGGCGGTGCGGAACGCCGGGCTGGCCACCACCCGCGTCACGACCGCGTGCACCAGGATGCCGACGCCGGGCGGCGCGGTGCCGCTGCCCGCGATCAACTGCACGGTCGCGCGCTCGATCTCGTCGACCGCGGCCGCCTGCACCACCTCGTCGTCGGCCAGCGGCGCCACCGTGTCCACGTAGGTGTCGGTGTCGCTGACCACGCCGTTGACCCAGATCGACAGCAGGCTCAGCGGCAGCAGCACCGCCGCGAGCAGCCCGAGGAGCCCGGTCAGGGCGGTGCGCACCATGGTTGGGTGGACCCTAGCGACCGTCGTATTTCGTCACCGGCACGGCGGCTGAGGCCTGGAGCGCAGCCACGGTGGCTGAGGTGCGAGGCCGTTCACGGTCGAGCCTGTCGAGACCTCCGCGACGTCGCCGTGCTGCACACTCCTCCCATGAGCACGCCGGCCCCGCCGCCCGCAGACCCGCCGCCGCCCACCGGTCCGCCCATCTCGACCGACCCGCCGGTCCCCGACGTGCCGTACGGCGGCCCCGCCGACGCCGTCGACGCCGCCACGGTGCGCGCGCCGATGACTGCCCAGAGCGTCGCGAAGGGCGTGGGCAAGGCTGCCCTCTGGGT
>NZ_DASUFR010000227.1:0-2931 GCF_036274455.1 Nocardioides sp.
GGGACCGACCAGCGGGGGTTCTCGCCCAGGGTGATCTCGTGCATCCGGCGGGTGGTGGCCAGTGCGTCCGGGACCGAGCCGCCGACGAACCGCACGATCGCCGGCGCGGTGGCCATCGCGAAGCCGCCGATGCCCGCGGTCTCGGTGATCGCCGAGTCGCCGATGTCGGGGTTGGCGTCGTCGGGGCCGTAGTCGCCGAGGTAGAGGCCGTCCGCGAGCTGGGCGGGGCCGGTGAACCACTCGTCGCCGGTGCCGGCCACCTGGATGCCGAAGTCGGTGCCGTTGCGGGCCATCGCCACCACCATCGTCGAGCCGTCGATGCCACGGGCCGCGTCGAGGGCGAGCTTGCAGGCCGGCATCGCGAGGTTGAGGAAGAAGTGGTCGTTTCCGCCGATGAACCTCAGCGCCTCCGACACGTCGCCGGTCTCGAACCCGCTGGTGACCATCGCGGGGGAGAGGTCGCGCAGGAGCATCAGGGTGCCGGCCCGGTTGCGGTTGTGGGCCTCGTCGCCCATCTGCAGCATCTGGGTGAGGATCCCGGTCACGTCGACAGGGGCGGCCGCGTCGCGCACGGTGCGTACGGCGGACTGAAGCAGCGGCCCGAGCACCGCGCTCATCCAGCGGAGCCGGGTGAGGACCTCGGGGGAGTAGGCGCCGTAGCGCAGCACCCTGCCCAGCCCCTCGTTGAGCGAGCAGAAGGTGCGCCGCCCGGACGCCTGGTCCTCGAGAGCCCACAGCCACATCGACGGCGTGATGACGCCGGCCATGGGCCCGACCGCGGACCGGTGGTGGCAGGGCTCGAGCGAGACCGAGGTGCCGGCCTCGAACAGCGCGACCGCGTCCTCGGGGTCGTCGACCAGCCCCTCGAGGGCAGCACCGCCCATGAGCGCGCCGCGGAGCGGCCCGGACGCTCGGTCCCAGGTGATCGGCGGCCCTGCGTGCAGGAACTGTCCCTGCTCGAGGCCGAGGAGCTCGGAGGCGGGCGCGACGTCGACCAGGGTGGCGTTGACCTCGAGCACCGCCGCCAGCGCCCGGGCGTTGGCCCCGGGGCGTCGCGGGTCGGCGGCCACCGTGGCCAGGTCGGCGTCGGTGCCCTCCATCGGCGGCCGCCAGTCGACCCGGGTGACCGGGACGGCCTGGTCGGCGACGGCATCGGCCAGCAGGTCGGCACCGACGTTGACAACGGCGGCTGGAGTGGTCACGACACTGCCTCCCCGGTGAGCGAGCTCAGCAGCTCGACGGCGCGGCGGGTCGCCCGCGCGTTGGACAGGTGCACCTCGGCCCCGGCGTCCGCCAGGGTGCGGACCTGGCGCTCGAGGCCCTGGGGGTCTGCAGCGGTGCCCACGACCGCGACCACCACCGGCCGGCGTACGTCGGCCAGGGCCGGGGCCAGCAGCGCGGCCGGGTCGGGCTCGGCGCCGTGGCCGAGCACGACGTCGAGCAGGAGCATCGCGGTCTCCGGGTCGGCGGCGGCCCGGGCCACGTGCTCCAGGCGGAGGGTCGGGTCGATCATCGGGTGGGCCCGGCCGGTGGTGTACTGGTCGTCGCCGAAGTCGACGAACGTGTGGCCGTCGGAGCCCAGCAGCCCGGTCGCGATGATCTTCGCCTCGCTGGCCATCGTCCCGCCGACGAACAGCCCGCGCAGGAACCGCCCGCCCGACGGCGTCGCGGCCGAGCCCACGACCGGCCACGCCGGGACGTCGCGACCCAGCCGCCGCAGGACCGCCTCGGTCGCCTCGGTCAGGTCGGGGTGGCCGGCGCCGAGCAGCGCCAGCTCGACGGGCGTACCGAGCGAGGCAGCGAACTCCTCGATCTCGGCCTCCACCTCAGGCGCGGGAGGTTTGGAGACCAGCACGATCAGCTCCACGGACGCGTCGGCGTCGAGCCGGCGCAGTGCCTCGCGGGTGGCGAGGCCGCTCACGTCGGCGGACAGGTCGCGCCCGCCCACTCCGAGCGCGTGGGTCACGCCCACCCCGGCGTGGTCGAGCAGCGCGAGCACCTGCTGGCAGCCGGTCCCGGAGGCGGCGACCAGGCCGACCGGGCCGGGCTGGACGACGTTGGCGAACCCCAGGCCGAGGCCGCCCACCACCGCCGTACCACAGTCCGGCCCCATCACCAGCAGCCCCCGCCCGGCCGCCGCGCGCTTGAGCGCGACCTCCTGCTCGACGGGCACGTTGTCGCTGAACACCATCACGTCGTGACCGGACTCCACGGCGTCCGTGGCCTCGACGAAGGCGTTGGCCCCGGGGACCGACACGAGCGCGATGGCGTCCGGCGTACGCCGGAAGGCGGACGCCGTGGTCCGCGGCGGCGCTTCCTCGCTCGGGCCGGACTCTCGACGCGACGCGTCGGCCAGCGCCCGCTCGACGCCGGCCAGTGCCGTGTCGAGCGTGCCGCCCTCGGCCAGTCGCACCGCGACCACCATGTCGTTGGGGGTCGCTTCGGCCGGCACCTCGAAGCCCATCTCGGTCAGCACCTCGATGTTGAGGGCCGTCGCCATCGCGACCTGGGCGGCCGCGACGCCCTCGACGCCTTGGACGGTCCTGCTGACCTGCAGCAGCGTCACCGAGTCGGCGTAGGCGCCTCTGCGCAGCTCCACGTGGGTCGTCACGCTGCCACCCTCTCAAGTGCGGAGAGCGCCCGCCGCGCTCCCTCCACGAGTCCGCGGCCCGAGGTGTGCCCGATCCGCTCGACCGCCTCGACCGGCCCGGTCCCGGCCAGCCAGGCCGCGAACTCGGGGATCACCTCGCCGTGCATCGCGCAGTCCAGCAGCGTGGCGGAGAGCAGCGTCGTGGTGCCGGCGAGCGCCCGCACCTCGGCGTCCACCTCCGGTGTCGGCACACCCGCCGCGCGGGTCACGGCGAGCCAGCCGCACAGCACGTCGTCGCCGTACGGCGTGAGCCCGTCGCCGCGGCCCACGAGCGAGGCGAC
>NZ_DASUFR010000228.1:0-25875 GCF_036274455.1 Nocardioides sp.
ACGAGAGCCGGATCCCTCGGGATCCGGCTCTCGTGATGGTCTGGGGTGAGTAACGGGACTTGAACCCGCGACATCCGCGACCACAACGCGGCGCTCTACCAGCTGAGCTACACCCACCATGAGGCCCTGGTCTCGGGCCGCGAGAAGTCTAGACGGATCCGGCGGCGTCCTCGGAATCGTGGGTCGCCACCCGGTCGCCGGTGAGGCCGGTGAGCGCGCCGCCGTGCTTGGCGGCCAGCTCCTTGACCGCGTCACTGTCGGGGCCGGGCGGGGCCACGAACACCGCCTCGCGGTAGTAGCGGAGCTCCTCGATGCTCTCCTGGATGTCGGCCAGCGCGCGGTGGTTGCCGCGCTTGGCCGGCGCCTGGAAGTAGGCACGGGGGAACCAGCGCCGGGCCAGCTCCTTGATCGAGGAGACGTCGACGATCCGGTAGTGCAGGAACGCCTCGAGGGTCGGCATGTCGCGGGAGAGGAACGAGCGGTCGGTGGCGACCGTGTTGCCGGCCAGCGGCGGCCGCGAACCGTTGGGGCAGTGCTCCTTGACGTAGGCGAGGACCTGCTCCTCGGCCTGGTCCAGCGTGAGCCCGGCGTCCAGCTCGGCGAGCAGCCCGGACCGCTCGTGCATGGAGCGCACGAAGTCGCCCATCTGGTCGAGGGACTCAGGCGGCGGCTTGATGACGAGGTCGATCCCCTCGCCCAGGACGTTGAGGTCGAAGTCGGTGACCAGTGCGGCGACCTCGATGAGGGCGTCGGCCGACAGGTCGAGCCCGGTCATCTCGCAGTCGATCCAGACCAGTCGCTCCTTCACCCGACCCACCCTAGTGCGACGTGGTCGCGAGCGGACCGAGGCTTCTCAGCCTCGGCTCAGGGCCGGTTCCTAACATCACGCCCGTCGAGAAGTGGGTCGGCGGGGTTCGACCCAGGAGTTGTCGACGACCAGCAGCCAGGAGTCTGACGGACGTGAACACCAATCTCAGCAACAAGGAGAAGCAGCGGCGCCACCGCGAGCGCGTCGCGGCGGCCCGCCGCGAGCGGGAGCGGCGCGAACGCCGCCGCCGGGTCCTCACGGTGGTCGGCGTGGTGACCGCCGTCGCCCTGGTCGTGGTGGCGAGCCTCCTCTACGCATCGACGCGTGACGACGACTCGGGAGCCGAAGCGGGCTCTATCCCGCCGCCGGGCAGCGACTACGGCGTGACCCTCGGTCCGGCGTCGGCGCCGCACAAGGTCGTCGTCTACGAGGACTTCCTGTGCCAGGACTGCGGTGAGTTCGAGAAGGCTGGGCACGAGCAGCTCGAGCAGCTGGCCGGCCAGGGCAAGGTCCAGGTCGAGTACCGCCCCCTCGTGACCCTCCAGAAGCTCGGGGAGTACTCGGCGCGCGCGACGCTGATGTGGTGGCTGGTGCTCCAGCATGACGGCGACGCCGTGGCCCAGAAGTTCCACGACCTCCTCTACGCCAACCAGCCCAGCGAGAAGGGGCCGTTCCCGAGCCGCGACGACCTCTACCCACTGGCCGGCCAGGCGGGCGCCGACACCGTCGAGCTCAAGGCGTCGATGGAGGCGGGCGAGGGCACCCAGGAGGTCGCCGACGGGACCAAGCAGGCCCAGGCTCTCGGCGTGGACTCGACCCTCACGGTGGTGCTCGACGGCAGGCCGTTCACCACCAAGGGGACGGCCTCCGATTTGGCCAAGGAGCTCATCGACGCGGTTCAGTGACTCCATGACAACCGAGCCGACCGGCGCGTACGTCGCTCCGGAGATCGAACAGTTCATCGACGGGCTGCCCAAGGCCGAGCTGCACGTCCACCACGTCGGCTCGGCCTCGGCGCGGATCGTCAGCGAGCTGGCGACCCGGCACCCGGGCACCGTGCCCAGCGATATCGACGAGCTGAGGAAGTTCTATGAGTTCCGCGACTTCGCGCACTTCATCGAGGTCTACCTCGCGGTCGTGGCGCTGATCCGCACGCCCGAGGACATCCACTACCTGACCTACGAGATCGCCCGGGAGATGGCGACCGAGCAGGGGCTGCGGTACGCCGAGCTGACCTGCACGCCGTACACGTCGGTCCGCCCGGACCAGCCGGACCTCGGGATGCCGATCGAGGGCTACACCGAGGCGATCGAGTCGGCCCGCGTCGAGGCCGAGCGCGACTTCGGGCTGGTGCTGCGCTGGATCTACGACATCCCGGGGGAGTTCGGGGTCGACTCGGCCGAGTGGACGCTCGAGTACGCCACGAAGCACCGGCCGGAGGGGCTGGTCGCCTTCGGGCTGGGTGGTCCCGAGATCGGCGTGAGCCGTGCGCAGTTCGAGCCGGTGTTCACCGCCGCGCGGGAGGCGGGGCTGCACAGCGTCCCGCACGCGGGGGAGACCACCGGGCCGCAGACGGTCTGGGACTCGCTCACCCTCCTGCGGGCCGAGCGGATCGGCCACGGCACGTCGTCGGCCCAGGACCCGGCGCTGCTCCGGCACCTGGCCGAGACCGGGGTGCCGCTCGAGGTGTGCCCCTCGTCCAACATCGCCACCCGTGCGGTGGCGACGCTGGAGGAGCACCCGATCCGGGCCTTCCGGGCCGCGGGCGTCACCGTGACCGTCAACTCCGACGACCCGCCGATGTTCGGGACCACGCTCAACCGCGAGTACGCGATCGCCGCCCACCTGCTCGACCTCGATGAGGCGGGGCTCGCCGAGCTCGCCCGGACCGGCGTGCGTGCGTCGTTCGCACCTGATGACGTCCGGGAGCGGGTGCTGGACGAGATCGACGCCTACGTGGCGGGTCAGATCCAGCCCTCGGCAGGGCAGATTTAGGCCCCGCAGCCTCATACGCAGCGGGGCCACCTCCTTTGTAACGGCTGCGACGTCCGGATCGGGGGAGGTGCCCGCGCGTGTCGGGCGGCACTCGGCACCCCTACGCTGTCAGTGATGAGCACGTCAGGGGGCCCCGTGCGGGTGGCGATCGTCAACGACTACGAGCTGGTGGTCGTGGGCGTGGCCGCCCTGCTGCAGCCCTACCGCGACCGGGTCGAGGTCGTCGAGCTCGACGCGAACCTCCCGGTCCTGCGTGACGTCGACGTCGTCCTCTATGACACCTTCGGGCAGGTCCAGGGCAGAAGCATCAACGTGATCGCCCTGCGCGACGGTGGTAACGCCAAGGTCGCCGTCTACAGCTGGAACCTCCACCACGAGCTGGTCCAGGAGTCGCTCGACGCCGGCGCGGACGGCTACATCTCCAAGGGGCTGGACGCCGATGAGCTCGTCGAGGCGCTCGAGCGCATCCACGCGGGCGAGCGGCTCGTCCCGTCCGGCGGCGGCTCGGTCACGCCGAAGACCGACGCGGCCTACCCCGGCAAGGACCAGGGGCTGACCGTCCGGGAGTCGGAGATCATCGCGCTGATCACCCAGGGGCTCTCCAACCGCGAGATCGCCGAGCGGAGCTACCTGAGCATCAACTCGGTGAAGACCTACATCCGCACCGCCTACCGCAAGATGGGCGTCGAGCGGCGGGCCCAGGCGGTCCTCTGGGGGATCAAGCACGGCTTCGAGCCCGACGTGGTCCGCCACGTCGAGCACTGACCGCCGCTGGGCGGCCCAGCTGACCGGCTGAGCGCTGGGGGTGTCGCCGCACACCTCCTCGCAATGAGACGGAGTTCGGCGGGAGAGTTCCGGCAAACCGCGAACACGGGCCGACCCCTGCTCCTACCGTGAGTGCATGAGGCAGACCCGGGTCCTGGGCGTGCTTGCGGCGACGGTCGTGGGCGCGCTGCTGGTGGTGCCACCAGCAACGGCGGCCAGCGACACGACCACGACGCTCACGTCGAGCGCGAACCCGTCCCTGGCGGGTCAGGCCGTCACCCTGACCGCCACCGTGACCGGTGACTCGCCGACCGGCCAGGTCGTGTTCGGGGAGCCGGGGACCACCCTCGGTGTCGCGGACCTCACCTCCGGGGTGGCGACGCTCGTCGTGAGCTCGCTCGGCGTCGGCAGCCACGTCATCACCGCCACCTACAACGGCGACGCCTCCAACAACTACTCCTACGGCGACCTCACCCAGACGGTGGCCGCGCCGCCGGCCCCGCCGGTCAAGGCGCCCGAGGTCAAGCTGGCCGCCTCCACGACCAAGGCCTCGGTGGGGGACAAGGTCGTCCTGCGCTGGCGCAGCAAGAACGCCGACTCGCTGACCGCCTCCGGCGACTGGAGCGGCGCCCAGAAGCCCAAGGGCTCGAAGGCAGTGCGGATCAGCGAGCGCGGCAAGCACGTCTTCAAGCTGACCGTGCAGAACGCCGCCGGCAGCAAGACCGCGACCGTGACCGTCATGGCCGCGCGGAAGGCGAAGACCCTCGAGCTCGTCGTGACCGACGAGCTGACGATGGTCGGGTCCGAGGTCACCATCACCGCCGATGGTCTGGCCAAGGCCGAGGAGTACACGATCCGCCTCGACGGCAAGCCGGTCCTCACCGGCAAGGCGAACGGCAAGGGCGACGTGGCGCGGACGCTGGTGCTCGCCAAGACGCTGCCCGAGGGCCCGCTGCCGCTCACCATCACCGGCAGCAACCCCGGACGGCTCGGCACCGCGATCCTGAACGTGATCAAGGCCAAGCAGCTGGACGTCAGGGTGGCCGACGCCGAGACCAACAAGACCGCCGACCAGACCGTCACCGTCACCGGGCTGGCTGCCGGCGAGACGGTCACCGTGTTCTACCTCGGCAAGAAGCTGACGACCGGAGCGGCCGACGCGAACGGGAAGTTCACCTATGTCTTCAACGTCGGCAAGAAGAAGGGCCAGCACAAGGTGAAGGTCGTCGGTGCCGACCCGTCGCGCACCGGGACGGCGACGTTCACCGTGCTCGACCAGGTCGGCGGTGGCAGCGGCGGCGGTGGCGGCGGTGGCGGCGAGCAGCCTCCACCCCAGCTCTGACAGGAACCGTCCGGCTCGTGGACACCTGACCCGGACGACGTGACGGTGGAACAGGCCACTCGTTGCACTCGGCGTGAAGCCGCGCGCCGCCGTCTCGACCGCCGCTGCCCTCGCGATCGCCGCAGGGCTGCCCCTGCTCGATCAGGAGCCCGGCGCACACGCAGCCCAACCGGCGCTGCACCGGGCGCCGGCCGCGCGCCATGCGCCCGCGCGCACCCGGCACTGGCACCCGCGACCTGAGCAGTACCCGCGGACGGTCACCACGACCGACCTGGCGATCCCGATGGACGACGGCGTGGTGCTGCGCGGCGACCTGGTGCGCCCGGTCCGAGCGGACGGGTCGGTGGTGGCCAGGCCGCTGCCGGTGATCGTCACGATCACGGCGTACAACAAGTCGGTCCTCTCCGACGCCGGTGGGCTGGGCGGCCCGGGCTCGGACTACCTGGTCAAGCGCGGCTACGCCCAGCTGACGGTCGACGCGCGCGGCACCGGCTCCTCGGAAGGGGTGTGGGAGGCGTTCGGGCCCCGCGAGACCCGCGACTACGGCGAGGTCGTGGCCTGGGCGCACGTGCAGCCGTGGAGCAACGGCCGCTCCGGCATGACCGGGCCGTCCTACATGGGCATCAGCCAGATCTTTGCCGCAGCTGCGCGGCCGCCGGGGCTGAGGGCGATCTTCCCCCAGGTGCCGGGCGCGGACGTCTACCGCGACATCGTGGCCTCGGGAGGCCAGATCGACGTCAGCTTCATCCCGCTCTGGATGGGCCTGGTGACCGGCACGGGGCTGATGCCGCCGGCGTACGCCGCGGACGACCCTGCGTCCGCGGTCCGCGCGCTGCTCGACCGGCTCACCACCGCGACCACGTTCACCGGCCCGCTGCTGACCAGCGCGGTGCTGGGTGGCGACCCCGCCTACGACGGCGAGTTCTACGCCGACCGGTCGCCGATCAACGTGATCCGGCGGGTCCGGGTGCCGACCTTCCTGGTGAGCGGTGAGTACGACCTGTTCCAGCGCGGCACTCCGCTGCTCTTCGAGCAGCTGCAGCGCCAGGGCGTCCCGGTCCGGATGATCACCGGTCCGTGGGACCACCTGCAGGGCTCCTCCGGCGCGGAGGTCGGCCGGGCCGGGTACGGCCCGCTGCAGGAGCTGTGGCTGCGCTGGTTCGACCACTACGTGAAGGGCCGGAAGGACCCGAGGCTGCTCCGCGACATCAAGCCGTTCACCTACTACGAGCAGGGCACCGGGAGGTGGGTCACCACCAGGCGCTACGTCGACCGCGACCTGCGGGCGAGGTCCTTCCGCCTCTCCGGCGTCGCCACGGCCGGCGGTGCCGCCGGCGACCTCGTCCGGCGCGGGGCCCGACCCGGCACGTCCGCGGTGCCGCCGGTGCCGGTCACCGGGCTGTGCACCCGCTCGGCCAACCAGTGGACCGCGGGGATCCTCAACACCGCCTTCCCGGACAACCCGTGCCTGAGGGACAACTCGCTCAACGACCTCGGGGGGCTCACGTTCCAGACCCAGCCGCAGCGGCGAGCGCTGCGGATCCAGGGGCCGATCAACGCCCGGCTCTACACCTCTACGCCGACCGGGGACGGCATGTACTCGGTCGCGGTCGAGGACGTCGCGCCCGACGGCTCGGTCAGCCGGCTCACCGGGGGCTGGCAGGTCGTCTCGCAGCGCGCGCTCGACGGGTCGCGGTCGCGCTACCTCGACGGCCGGCTGATCCAGCCGTTCCACCCGTTCACCCGGGCGTCGCAGCAGCCGGTCCCCGTCGGCGCGGTCGTGCCGGTCGACGTCGAGGTGTTCCCGACCGGGGCGGCGATCCTGCCCGGCCACCGGCTGCGGGTGAGCATCCAGGCCTTCGACGTGCCCCACCTGCTGCCACCGCTGACCGGCCTCCCACAGATCGCGCCGCTGACCATCCACGGCTCGGACGACTTCCCCTCGGTCCTCACCGTGCCCGTGCGTCGCTAGGAGTCTGCTGAACAAGGGCGCAGGCGCCGCGCGATTGTTCAGCAGTCTCCTGATATGGCGTGAGCCTGTGTCAAGGGCAGGGTGAGGCGCCCGTCGCTGGGTGCGGCGGGCGCCTAGTCTTCGTTGGTCGACGTGGGTCCTGGGGGCGTGTCTTTCGACGCGCGGTCAGTCTGATATTCGCGGGTTGGCTACCGCAGTAAGGGCTTTCGGCAGGAGCGGGTCGCTGTCTAGGGACGAGCGTCGCCGGGGTGTGGCCTCGGCTGCTCATAGGAGTCTTCGCGGGTCGCTCCTCGCGCTGCCGTCAGATCCGGTGTCGGTCAACGAAGGTCTGTGGTGGGCTGGCTACTCCTCGAGCACGGCCAGGGACCAACACCAGCCGGCCAGCTCACGTGCGATGGCGGTGTTGGCGATGGTGTTGTTCTTCTTGCGATCGATGAACCTGACCCAGCGGGCATGCAGGCGGCGGTTGCCTTCGTCGCCGCGGGCCCGGGCCGCCGGTGTCGCCAGGTCCCACCGGTCGCGCATGGTCTTGCCGGGTCGATACCGGGACCGGTGGTGCCAGGCGGCCTCGATCAGCAGCCGTCGGACGTGACCGTTGCCGGTCTTGGTGATCGGTCCCAGCACTCGTGAGTTGCCCGAGGAGTGCTCGCTGGGCACCAGCCCGACGAAGGAGCCGATGGAGTTGCCGGTGAACCGGCTCCAGTCGCCGATCTCGACCGCAAGCGCGAACCCGGTCAAGGTCGCGACCCCGCGCAAGCAGCCCAACCGGCGCACCACGGCGGTGAACTCGGAGTCCGCGGCCGCCGTGAGGATCTGCTCGTCGAGCCGATCGCGTCGCGCGGTAGTAGCCAGCACCGTGTCGTAGTAGGACTCGAAGGTCGACTGGGTCAGCGCGCTGGTGAACCTCTGCCGGCCCAGCCACTGGTCGTGCTTCCCGGTCCAGGCCCTGCCGTCGTAGTAGACGATCCCGTGCCGCAACAGCAGCTTGGACAGCCGGTGCCGGGCCCGCATCAGGTCACCTCGGCAGTCCTCACGCGCGCGGACCAGATCCCGGGCGGCCTCCTGGGCCACCGTCGGCACCACGACCGAGGTGATCTCGCCCATCCGCAGCAACCGAGCCAGATGCAGCGCGTCCTTGGCGTCGGTCTTGACCCGATCACCTGCCGGCTTCTCGATCTTGCTCGGCGCAGCGACCTCACAACGGATCCCCGCGGCGGCCAGGTGCCGGTAGAGCCCGAACCCCGTCGGGCCAGCCTCGTAGGCCACCGCCACCGGCCCCGGCCGCTCCCGCAGCCAGCCAGTGATGTGGTCATAGGACGGGGTCAGACGCTGCTGGAACAGCTCGCCCGTGACACCGTCGATCGCTGCCGCCACGACCGAGACGGCGTGCACATCGAGCCCCACACTCGTACGCTCGGTAAACAACCGGGGCCTCCCACAATTGTCGGATAGGCCGAGCAGGCAGCCCCTGCCCGGCAACCCACGAATCTTGTGAGCGAGGCCCCGGCCCGCAACCACTCAGCCAACTGAGCAGCCGCCCATACCTTCTAGGAGGCGACCGCGGCGAGCCGGGCGTCGACGGCGGCCCGGGCGTTGTCGTAGACCGCGAGGTCGCCGTTGAGCAGCGAGCGCATGTTCGCAGAGTCGAGGTAGGCGTCGAGCTCGTAGGCGAGCTGCCGGGCGTCTACGTCGGCGCGCACCTCGCCCAGCTCGCGCGCCTCGTCGATGGTGGCGGACACCAGGGCCAGCCACTCCTGGTCGACGTCGCGCAGCGCCTCCTGCACCGTGCCCGGCCGCGCGGCGTACTCGTGCGTCGCCCGTGAGAAGAAGCAGCCTCCGGGGAACGCCCGGCCGCTCGAGTAGGCCAGCCACCCGTCCAGCAGCGCGCGCAGCCGGACGATGCCGGCGGGCTTCTCCATCGCCGGGACCACGACGGCGTGGGAGAAGATCGCGCGGGCGGCCCGGATCGTGGCCAGCTGCAGCTCCTCCTTGGAACCGAAGTGGGCGAACAGCCCGCTCTTGCTGATCGACAGCTCCGTCGCGAGCCGGCCGATCGTCACGCCGTCGAGCCCCTCCACCGAGGCGAGGTCCACCGCCCGCCGCAGGACGGCGCGCCGGGTCTCGTCACCGCGACGGATCCGGCCGTCGGTGGCGACGGCGGCGGGGTCGGACATGTGACGCACCTCTTCGAAAACTCACTTGCGCTGGTTCGGGGAACTAATCGTACGATCGTTCGTATTAATTTTACCGCAATGATGCGGAGGAGCCCCCATGATCCAGCAGACCCACCGTCCGGCCCGGCCGCTGGCCACCGTCGTCGAGCCCCATGTCCGGCCGGCCGGTCCCGCGGATCGCGAGCTCCTGGGCGAGCTCATCGCACAGCTCTCCCCCGCTTCGGCGTACTCGCGCTTCCTGACCGGCGTCTCCGGGCCGCCGTCGGGCAAGCTGCTGAGGGCGCTGCTGCCCGAGGCACCCGCAGGTGGGGCGCTGCTCGGGTTCGTGGACGGCGAGCTGGCCGGGCACGGCCTCTGGGTCCGGACCACCGACCCCTCGGTGGCCGAGATCGCGCTCGTCGTCGCCGACCGGCACCAGCGCCGCGGGATCGGTACGGCGCTGGCCGCCGCGCTGGTCGACGAGCTCGTGGCGCACGGCGTCGAGGACATCGAGGTCTTCAGCATCAGCAACAACCGCGCGGTCGCGCGGATGGTCGCCCACGCCGCGCCCGACGCCCGCCGCGAGCTGGACGGTCCGACGGCGACCTGGACCTTCCCCGCGCGTCGGCGCGGTGGGGTGCTGTCGCGGTCCGCCTGAGGGTGGGAGTTTCGTCGGCTGGCCGACGAAACTGTCGGGAGGACGACGAAGGTTCGTCGTCCCGGCGAGAGCTCCGTCGGCCAGCCGACGAAACTCCCCACATGGACGCCCTCAGGCGTCGAGCTTCTCCATGACGTCGTCGGCGACGTCGTAGTTGGCGAAGACGTTCTGCACGTCGTCGAGGTCCTCGAGGGCCTCGATCAGGCGGAAGACCTTGGCCGCGCCGGCCTCGTCGAGCTGGACCTCGTTGTCGGGCACGAACGACGCCTCCGCGGAGTCGTAGTCGATCCCGGCGGCCTGCAGGGCGGTGCGGACCGCGACCAGGTCGTTGGGCTCGGAGACCACCTCGAAGGAGTCGCCGAGGTCGTTGACGTCGTCGGCTCCCGCGTCCAGCGTCGCCTCGAGGATGTCGTCCTCGCTGACGGTCCGGCCGTCCTGGTCGGTCGGGACGATGACCACGCCCTTGCGGTTGAACAGGAACGACACCGAGCCCGGGTCGGCCAGCGAGCCGCCGTTGCGGGTCATCGCGGTGCGGACCTCCATGGCGGCCCGGTTGCGGTTGTCGGTGAGGCACTCGATGAGCATCGCCACGCCGGACGGGCCGTAGCCCTCGTACATAATCGTCTGGTACTCCGCGCCGCCGGTCTCCGCGCCCGACCCGCGCTTGACCGCGCGGTCGATGTTGTCGTTGGGGACCGAGGACTTCTTGGCCTTCTGGATCGCGTCGTAGAGGGTCGGGTTGCCGGCCGGGTCGCCCCCGCCCATCCGCGCGGCGACCTCGATGTTCTTGATCAGCTTGGCGAACATCTTGCCGCGGCGGGCGTCGATGACCGCCTTCTTGTGCTTCGTGGTCGCCCACTTGGAGTGGCCCGACATGGCTCTACCTCTTCCTACGTGCTCGTGTGCTGGGCGACGAGGTCGACGAACATCCGGTGGATCCTCGAGCCGCCACCCACCTCGGGGTGGAACGACGTCGCCATCAGCGGGCCCTGACGGACCGCGACGATCCTACCCGCGGCCGGCCCCTCCTCCACGGTCGCGAGCACCTCGACGTCCTCGCCCGCCGACTCCACCCACGGTGCCCGGATGAAGACCGCGTGCACCGGCTCGTCGAGCCCGGCGAGGTGGATGTCCTCCTCGAAGGAGTCGACCTGGCGCCCGAACGCGTTGCGCCGGACGGTGATGTCGAGGCCGCCGAGCGTCTCCTGCCCCTCGATCCCGTCGAGCACCCGGTCGGCCAGCAGGATCATCCCGGCGCAGGTGCCGAACGCCGGCATCCCCTCCTTGATCCGGGCCCGGAGCGGCTCGATGAGGTCGAAGATCCGCGCCAGCCGGATCATCGTGGTCGACTCCCCGCCGGGGATCACCAGCCCGGCCACGGCGTCCAGCTCGCTCGGGCGGCGTACGGCGACCGCCTCCACGCCCAGCGAGGTCAGGAGCCGCAGGTGCTCACGGACGTCGCCCTGGAGGGCAAGGACTCCGATCGGCGGCGAGGACACTGCCAGAGTCTAGGAGCCGCTTGCGCCCACGCCGGGAGCGGGACCGGTAGGTCCGGACCACGACCACCACCATGGCGACGCCGAAGAACAGCGGCGCCAGCTCGAGGCGCGCCCCGGTGTCGTCGCTCACGAGGTACGCCGTCGTGACGGCAAGGCCGCCGACGACCAGCAGCCATGCCGTGACGGTCCGCTTCGTGCCGGCCATTCCCCGTTGCCTCCTGCTAGAGGTGCTCCCCCATGCGAGCACCTGCACCAATTGGACCGGATCGGCGGCCGGCCGGTTCCGGGAACCGAGCCTCACTCCGCCGTTCGGCGGGTGGTGTCGGCCCGCTCGGAGCCGACACCACCCGAACGGGCTACTAGGGAGTGTCGAAGTCCCGGGTCAGGGTGGTGAGGTTCCCGGCCCGGTCGTAGACGTACACCGTCAGCGTGTAGCCGTACCACTGGAGGAACCCGTCGCCCGGGAGCGCGCCGGTGACGTAGCTCCAGCTCCCGCTCCCGTCGACTGTGGCCGTCAGCGTGGTGTTGCAGGCCGCGGTCCACGTCCCCGAGGAGGTGAGGCACCGGTCGCTGGCGAAGAGCAGGCCGTTGTGCTGCAGCTTGATCTCCACCCGGTCCACGCCGCTGCCGGCGTCGGCCGCAGTGCCGCAGACGTCCCAGACGCTCGCGGTGCCACATCCGCCAACGGTGTAGCCGCTCGTCGACGGGTTGATGATCGTGCCCGTCGGCGCCGAGTTCTCGACGGTGAACGTGGTGGCCAGGGAGGAAGCGTTGCCGGCGTTGTCCGACGCGGCGAACGTGACCGAGTAGGTGCCGTCCGTCATGCCCGAGAGGGCGCTCCCGCCGCTGCGGTACTGGGCACCGCTGACCAGGGTCATCGGCTGCGCGGCACAGCCGGTGCCGGCGACCCACGCGCTGCCGTTCCAGCACTGGTTGCTGCTGGTGCGCACCAGCTTGAACGTCACGGTGCTAGCGTTGACTCCGCTTCCGGTGTCGCTCACGTCCACGCAGAGGCGGTTGGAGAACGAGCCCGACTGGCAGTCGATGTTCGCCCAGGCCGTGCTGGCGCTGTTGTTGGCGGGCACCGGGTTGGCCAGGGTCGGAGCCGACCCGTCGACGGTCACCGAGGAGCTGACGGCAACGCTCGAGTTGCCGGCGTTGTCCGTCGCGTACCGCCAGACCGTGTAGGTGCCGGTCGCCAGGGCCAGCGTGGTCGAGCTGCCCGGGACGGTGGTGTAGGCACCCGAGCCGCCGATCCGGTAGCTCACCGAGGCAACCCCGCTGAGTGCGGCCTGGTCGGTGCCGGTGATGGTGGGCTGCCCCGAGCCGACCTGGGAGATGCCGGCGGTCGGCAGCTGGGTGTCGACCTTGATCGTCGCGACGTTGTCCGCCTCGATGTTGCCGGCCGCGTCCACGGCCCGGAACACGAGGGTGTGCGCGCCGTCGGAGAGGGTGATCGGTGCGGCGTACGTCGTGTACGTCGCTGCGCCGTCGAGCTTGTAGCCGATGGACGCCACGCCACTCGTGACGTCGGTGGCCGACAGCGTGACCGTGCCCGAGTTCCGCCACGTGGTGGAGCTGACCGGGGACACGAGGCTCTGCGGCTTGGCCGAGTCGACCTTGACGTTGCTGACGGTGACGTCGTCACCGGCGTTGCCGGCGACGTCGACGGCCCGGTAGGTCACCGAGTGGGTGCCGTCGGCCAGCACGAAGCTGGCTCCGCTGGCCATGGAGGTGTACGTCGCCGCACCGTCGATCTTGTACTCGACGTGGTCAACGCCGCTGGTCGCGTCGGTGCCGGTGACGGTGACCTGGCCGGACGTCCGCCAGCCGCCGGCGTTCGGCGCCTGGAGCACGACGCTCGCGGTCGGCTTGACGGTGTCGACGCGGATGGTGGCGTTGACCGGGACGGCGGCGGTGCTCTTGCCGGCCACGTCGGTGGCGTAGGCGTACACGGTGTGCACCCCGTCGGCCAGCACGGGCAGCGAGACCGCCACGCCGTTGGCCGCGGCCAGGTCGGCGTAGCCGGCACCGTCGACCTTGTACGACACGTGGTGGATCCCGCTCAGTGCGTCGTCGGCGGTGATCGACCAGGTGCCGGTGTTGTGCCAGGCACTGCTGCTGGGGCTGATCACGACCGAGAACGGCTCGATGTCGTCGAGGACGACGACGAAGCCGGCGGACGCGACCGAGGTGTTGCCGGCGGCGTCGGTGGCCGTGGCGGTGAAGGTGTTGGCGTCTGCGGTGAGCGTGACCGGTCCCACGGCGAAGACGCCGAAGGCGTCGGTGGTGGCCGTGCCGAGCAAGCTGGCTCCGCGGCGCACGGTCACGGTGCTTCCGGCCTCCGCGGTGCCGGTCAGGGTCTGCGACGCGGCGCTGGTGATCAGGTCCGTCGCGGAGGCGCCCGTGTCGGAGCTGATCCCGACGAGCACCGGCGCGGCGGGTGCGGTGGTGTCGATGGAGACGGCGGCGCTCTTGGCGCTCTCGGCGCCTTGCCAGTTGGTGGCGAACACCGGCGTGACGGTGTAGCGCCAGGAGCCGTCGGGGACGTTGCTCTCCACGCACGAGGTGGCGGTGACCGTGCCCATGCAGGCGGACGTGATGGTCTGAGCGGCCGATGTGGCGGCGTCGTACCGCCTCACGAGGTAGCCGTCGACCGGCTGGCCGTTGGCCAGGGTGCTGGCGGACCAGCTGACCGTGACGGTCGAGCCGGTAGCGCCGGCCGAGGGGCTGGCGCCCTGGTTGACGGCGCCGGCGCCGGCGGCACCGGCGCTGCCGGCGACCGAGCCGGCGGTCCAGTACGCCCAGGCGGTGCCCGCCACGAGCGTGAGGACGACGGCGGCGCCGAGCATCGACAGGTAGCGCCTCATGAGGCCACCTTCAGGTAGACGGTGAACCTCGCGCCCTGGCAGGCGTTGGCCGCCGACGGGGACATGGAGACGGCGCCCGGGAGCGTGAGCGGCAGCGAGCCGTGGGCCGGGACGGTCCAGCCCGCGCCGGCGTTGGTCTGGATGGTGAACCCGAGGGTGGACACCGCGCACCCGGAGTGCGCGGCGTCCACCGCGAAGCCGCCGGTCCCCTGCGACGGGTCGAGCGCGAGGGAGCCGATGCGCACGACCGCATCGTTGGGGTTGTCGACGGTGGTGGTGACGGCCGCCTGGCCGCCCGGGTAGAGACCGGCCGTGGGGGTGGCCGGACTCAGGATCAGTGCCTCGGTGCCGTCGGTGGTGGCAGCGCCCGAGCCGGAGCCCAGGGCGGTCCAGAAGGCGAAGGCCGTCCCGGCCACCACGACCAGCAGGGTGGTCACGACGACGACGACCGGGATGCGCCGGCGAGCTGCGTTGGTCGTCATCGCGGTTGTCCGCCCAGCCGCGCCGCACGGAAGCGCAGGGTGAGTGTCGCTCCCTTGCAGCCGTCCTGGTTCTGGGGCAGGTTGCGCATCCCGAGCGTCGGCCAGCTGGCGTAGGGGACGCCGAGCGCGGTGAGGTCGACGACCCGGCCGGCCGGGACGCGCAGCGCGAGCCGCGGCATCTGGCGGATCACGAAGTCCGACCGGGTGCAGCGGTGGGTGGCGTCGGCGTGGGGTGCCGAGATGCTCGCGATCTTGACCCGCACACGCTGCATCGCCACGGTCTTGGGGTTGGGGTTGTTGATCCGGATGCTGACCGGTGAGGAGATGCCGGGGGTCAACGGCACCTGCACGGTGCCGGTGATCCTGATCCCACCGGTCCACACGGCGTCGTGGGCGTGGTGCTTCAGCACCGGCGACGTGGCGCTGGTCCGGCGTACGCCGTCCGCCCACTGCCCCAGGGCCGGCCACGCGGCCAGCGCCAGCGACGGCACCAGGACGAACAGCCCGATCGCCGCGCTCCGCAGACGCTTGCCTGCCATCCCAGCTCCCCCTCAGAAGTCCTTGCGAGATCGATCACGTCGAGCCGGGCCCGCGACCCCCATGCACCGCGGGACCGGCTCGACGAAGCTGCGTCAGCTGGCGGAGTAGGCCAGGTTGACCGTCGCGCCCTTGCAGGCGTCCTGGTTGGTGCCCGCCTTGTTGTTGAACGCCAGCGTCGCGCCGCCCCACGAGCCCTGCGCCGTGCCGGCGGGGACCTCGGTGCCGACAGCCATGACGGCGCCGCTGAGGGTGTAGTCGGACGCGTCGCAGGTGCCCGCCGGGGCGCCGGCGGCCTTGACGACGGACGAGATGCTCGCGGTAACCGAGGTGACGTAGACCGGACCGCCGTTCGGGTTGTCGAAGTCGCCGCTGAGCGTCTGGGCGCCCACGCCCGGGGCCAGCCCGGCGATGGTGCTCGTCTGGTTGACGGTGATCGCGCTGGTGCCGCCGGTCGTCGCCGAGCCGGTGCCGGTGCCGCCCTGGGTCCAGTACGCGAAGGCCACGCCGCCGACCAGCACAAGCCCCCCGGCCAGCGCCGCGACCTTCAGGCCGCGCTTGGTGTTCTTGTTCTTCTCGATCGCCTTGTCCGGCATGACCGATTCCTCCCACTTAGTCACCCGGAGCCCGGGTCGGTTGATGTTCCTGATCGAACGAGAAGGACCGTATGGGGGCGATAGGGCCACGAAATCCGTTGTTACCGTGCCTTGGATCGGGCGTTCACGTGAGTGCCCAGCCGACGTACCCCATGGCCCGAACGGGCCATCCCGGGGTGGCCCACAGGGGTGACGAACAAAGGCCTCATCCCTAGGGATGAGGCCTCGTCCTGTTACCGGCCATCGGTCAGGTCGCCGGGGGCGTCGACGGCTCTTGAAGCGAGACCGGTTCTGGGGCCAGAACGTCCGTGACTGTCCCGGCGGGGGCGGGCTACCAGCCGCGCTCGGCCAGCCGGTGCGGCTGCGGGAGCTCCTCGACGTTGATGCCGACCATCGCCTCGCCGAGACCGCGGGAGACCTTGGCGACCACGTCGGGGTCGTCGTGGAAGGTGGTGGCCTTGACGATGGCCTCGGCCCGCACGGCGGGGTTGCCGGACTTGAAGATGCCCGAGCCGACGAAGACGCCCTCGGCGCCGAGCTGCATCATCATCGCGGCGTCGGCCGGGGTGGCGATGCCACCGGCGGTGAACAGCACGACCGGCAGCTTGCCGCGGCGCGCGACCTCCTTGACCAGGTCGTACGGCGCCTGCAGCTCCTTCGCGGCGACGTAGAGCTCGTCGTCCTCGAGCGCCCCGAGCCGGCGGATCTCGCGGCGGATGGTCCGCATGTGGGTCACCGCATTGGAGACGTCACCGGTGCCGGCCTCGCCCTTGGAGCGGATCATGGCGGCGCCCTCGGTGATCCGGCGCAGCGCCTCGCCGAGGTTGGTGGCGCCGCAGACGAACGGCACCGTGAACGCCCACTTGTCGATGTGGTTCTCGTAGTCGGCCGGGGTGAGCACCTCGGACTCGTCGACGTAGTCGACGCCGAGGCTCTGCAGCACCTGCGCCTCGGCGAAGTGACCGATCCGGGCCTTGGCCATCACCGGGATCGAGACGGCCTCGATGATCCCGTCGATCATGTCCGGGTCGCTCATCCGGGAGACCCCGCCCTGGGCGCGGATGTCGGCGGGCACCCGCTCGAGCGCCATCACCGCGACCGCGCCGGCGTCCTCGGCGATCTTGGCCTGCTCGGGGGTGACGACGTCCATGATCACGCCGCCCTTGAGCATCTCTGCCATGCCGCGCTTCACACGCGTGGTGCCGGTGACGAGGGCCTCAGCGGTGTCCTCGTGGGACGAGACTGCCGACGACTCGGGGTGCTGCTCTGCCATGGCCCCATCCTAGGGTCGCCGGGGCCGCGGACCTGAATCGATAACCGCCCTCGGACGGCCCCCGCCGGACGCCGTAACGGACGGCGCCCGCCGTGACACGATGCGGACGTGGACGGCGGCGTCGCGGCCGGGCCCGAGGAGCTCGAGCGCCAGGGGCGTGCGGCCTACGTGCGCCACGACTACGACGCCGTCATCGACCTCTGGGAGAGGGCGTACGCCGGCCACCGCGCGGCCGGCGACGACGCGGGTGCGGTCCGGCTGGCCCGCGACATCGCCTCGCTGCACGGTGTCTTCCGGGGCGACTGGGCGGTCGCAGGCGGGTGGCTGGCCAGGGCCAGGCGGCTCGGCGACGGGGCCGGTCCGCGCGAGCGGGGCTGGGTGGCGCTGACCACCGGCATGTTCGAACTCGACCGGCGACGCAAGGACGAGCTCTACCGGGAGGCGATGGCCGCGGCCGGCGAGGCCGGCGACGGCCCGCTGCAGCTGATCACCATGTCCTACTACGGCGCGAGCCTGGTCCACGGTGACCAGGTGGCCGACGGGATGCAGCTCCTCGACGAGGCACTCGCCGCGGTCTCGGCCGGGGAGGTGGCCGACCCGGTGGGCGTCGAGGAGATCTTCTGCCAGCTGTTCTCGGCCTGCGAGGTCGCCTACGACGTCGACCGGGCCGACCAGTGGCTCCGCGTCGGCACCGCGCTCGCGGCTCGGGTCGAGCTGCCCGCCGTGTCGGCCTACTGCCACACCCACTTCGGCGGCGTGATGACCGCCGCCGGCCGCTGGAGCGAGGCCGAGCGGTCCCTGCTCGAGGGCATCCGGCTCTGGAACCTGAGCAGGCGCTCGCTGGGCGCCGCCTCCGCGGCCCGGCTCGCCGACCTGCGCGTGCGGCAGGGCCGGTTCGAGGAGGCCGAGGCGCTGCTGGCAGAGCTCAACGAGGACGTCGACAGCGCCCGGCCCCGGGCGGCCCTGGCGCTCGCGGCCGGCGACGAGGGCCGGGCCCGGGAGGTCCTCGAACGCGCGCTCGGCCAGGTGGAGGAGGACGGGCTGGCCGCGGTGCCGCTGCTCTCGCAGCTGGTCGAGGTCCACCTGGCGGCCGGCCACGTCGAGCAGGCCCGGGACGCCATGGGGCGGCTGGGCGCCGATACCGCCGGCCGGACGCCGTACGCCGCCGCGGTGGCCGCGCTCGCCCGTGGCCAGATCGCCGCGGCGAGCGGGGAGCCCGGCGCCGCCTCGCACCTGCGGGATGCCCTGGAGGAGTTCGCCCGCGCGCAGCTGCCGCTGGAGTCGGCCCGGGTGCGGATGGAGCTGGCCCGCGCCTGCGCTGCGGAACGTCCGGCCCTTGCCGTCGAGGAGGCCCGTCGCGCCCTGCAGGTCTTCCGCGAGCTGCAGGCCACGCGGTACGCCGACGAGGCGACGGCGCTGCTCCGCTCCCTCGGCGTGCGCACGCCGGGTGCGCGGTCGCCGGAGCTGCTGACCGCGCGGGAGGCCGAGGTCCTGGAGCTGCTCGGTCTCGGGCTCAGCAACCGCCAGATCGCCGAGCGACTGGTGCTGAGCGCCAAGACCGTGGAGCACCACGTCAGCCGGATCCTGGCCAAGCTCGGCCTGCGCAACCGCAGCGAGGCCGCGGCGTACGCCGTGCGCAACCCAGGGGCCAAGGTCGCGGGTGCCGATTAGGGGGATTCCCCGATGCCCCGGCGGGGCGGTGCCGCCACCGTTGCGCCATGACCACCGACTTCGACACCGACCACGACACCGACTACGACATCATCGTCGTCGGCGCCAGGTGCGCCGGCTCACCCACCGCGATGCTGCTCGCCCGGCGCGGCCACCGCGTGCTGGTCCTCGACCGGGCCACGTTCCCCAGTGACACCCTTTCCACGCACGTCATCACTCCGGTCGGAGTCGCCGCCCTCGACCGGTGGGGGCTGCTCGACGAGGTGCGCGGCACGGGCTGCCCGCCCATCGAGACGTGGAGCTTCGACTTCGGTCCCATGTCGCTGCGCGGCACCCCGCCGCCCGTCGACGGCCACTCGGCCTCCTACGCGCCGCGACGGTTCGTGCTCGACCAGCTGCTCGTCGATGCGGCCCGCCGGGCGGGCGCGGAGGTCCGGGAGGGAGTCAACGTCGACGAGGTGCTGGTCGCGGACGGCCGCGTCGTCGGCGTCCGCGCGTCCGGCGGGACGATCACCGCCCGCGTCGTGGTCGGCGCCGACGGACGCAACAGCCACGTCGCCCGGGCGGTCGGCGCGGCGAGCTCGCACGAGAAGCCGCAGCTCCAGTACAGCTACTACACCTACTTCGAAGAGCTGCCGGTCGACGGCTTCGAGGTCTTCATCCGCCCGCACCGCGGCTTCGCGGCCGCCCGCACCAACGACGGGCAGACGATGGTCGTCGCGGGCTGGCGGCACGCCGAGGCGGCCGACTACAAGGCCGATGTGGAGCGCAACTTCCTGGCCACCCTGGAGTCGGCGCCGGGTCTCGCCGACCGCGTGCACCGGGCGCGGCGGGTCGCGCCGTTCCTCGGCGGCTCGCTGCCGGCCTACGTGCGCACGCCGTACGGCGCGGGCTGGGTCCTCGTCGGCGACGCCGGGTGCAGCAAGGACCCGATCACCGCCCAGGGCATGAGCAACGCCTTCGCCGACGCCGACCTGGTCGCCGCCGGGCTCGACGAGCACCTGAGCGGTGCGCTGGACCTGGACGCCGCGATGGCTCCGTGGCTGGCCGACAAGGAGTCCCGGATGCCCCTCTACGAGCTCACCGCCGAGCTCGCCTCGCTGGAGCCGCCGCCGCCGGAGATGCAGGCGCTCGTCGGGGCGGCCGCCGGCAACCAGGCGGCGATGGACGGCTTCGCCGGTGTGGTCTCGGGCACGGTGTCACCGGCGGACTACTTCTCCCCCGCCAGCGTCGGCGCGATCCTCGGGGCGCCCGTGGGGTGAGTCGAGGTCAGGGCTGCTGGTCCGCGGCGGGTGCCTGGGTGGTGCGCGCCGCGGCCAGCGCCTGGCGGCGGACGAGCAGGATCCGCTGGACCACCGTGATCGTGCTCAGCGCCGCGATCAGCCACAGCGCGATCTCGTAGAGCCAGGGCGCGTCGAACAGGTCACCGAAGAACGTCGGCACCAGCAGCCCCACCAGCCGGTCCGGCCGCTCGGCCAGCCCGGTCTTGGCGTTGAAGCCGAGCTGCTCGCCCTTGCTCCGCGCGTACGACGTCACCGAGCCCATCGCCAGGCAGACCAGCGACAGCGCGAGATAGAGCCGGTCCTCGGCCTGCCAGGCGAAGTAGAGCGCCATCCCGCCGAACAGCGCGGCGTCGGCGATCCGGTCGAGGGTCGAGTCGAGGAAGGCGCCGAAGGTGTCGGTGCGGCCGACCTTGCGGGCCATCGCGCCGTCGATGAGGTCGCTGAAGACGAAGCACGTCACGACCAGCACGCCCTGCCACAACAACCCCTGAGGGAAGAAGACCAGCGCAGCGGCCGAGACGCCGAGTGTGCCGACCAGCGTGATCACGTCCGGGCTGATGCCGAGCTTGATGAACAGGTTGATGAACGGCGCGAGGGCGACGCCCTGCCAGAAGGCCTTGAACCGGTCGAGCATGGTGGAGGCAGGGTATCCGGCCCTGCCTCCACGTCCGCCCGTCGGGAGGGAAGCGAGTCAGACGAGGTCCGGCACCCTGAGGTGGGCGAGGACCACGTCGAACTCCCCGACGTCGGTGAAGTACATCCCGGTCATCTCGGTGATCGTCTGCCGCCGCTCGACGCCGAGCTCGCGGGTGGCCGCCATGGTCTCCCTGGAGTCGAAGGTCACCGTGCCGCACAGCCGGCGGGACAGGCGGTTGACGAACATGCTGGCGCTGCAGAAGCCCTCGGCGCGCTCGACCAGCGGCATGACGTCGCGCTTGAACCGCTCGACGGTGGCGTCGACGCTCGCGGCCTCGCCCCAGCTGATCCGGCAGCACGCGGCGCCGGGTGCCTCGTGCTCGCGGTGCATCATCACGATCTCCCACTTGTCGACGACCGGCTCGCCGCCGAACAGCTCGGCCGCGCGGGACCGCAGCGGGGCGGCGGTGGCGATCGAGGCGCCCATCGCCTCCATCGTCTCCCAGGACGAGGTGACGATCGCGCGTCCCCTGAGCCGGTCGACCACCATCGACAGGCCGGCACAGCCGTCCAGGGTGGACATGGCGGGCATGACCTCGTTGCGGACGTAGGCGATGCCGGCATCGACCTCGCCCGGCTTCCCGACGATCGTGGTGGAGCGTGCGTACATGGGCCGCCTCCCGGCTCGGGCAGCACCGACGCGGCACCGCCGCTCTCTCCCGAGCCAACCCCTCGGCGGTGACCACCACAATGACCCGGTTGGGCCAGCCCGCCCGAATGGTGTGCGGGTGGGTCTAGCCGAGCCAGGCCTTGGCGAGGAGGTCGCGGGTGTCCGACAGCAGCTCGGGGAGCGTCTTGGTCCGGCCGATGATCGGCATGAAGTTCTGGTCGCCCGGCCACCGCGGCACCACGTGCTGGTGCAGGTGGGCGGCGATGCCGGCCCCGGCGATGTGGCCCTGGTTCATGCCGATGTTGAAGCCGCCGGCGTTCGACACCGACCGGATCACGGCCATCGCGCGCTTGGTCAGCGCCGCGATCTCGGCCGCCTCGTCGTCGGTGGTCTCGGTGTAGTCGGCGATGTGCCGGTAGGGGCAGACCATCAGGTGGCCGGGCGCGTAGGGGTAGAGGTTGAGCACGGCGTACGACGTCTCGCCGCGGTGCACGACCAGCCCCTCCTCGTCGGGCAGCGACGGCACCCGGCAGAACGGGCACTCCCCCGACGTCTCGTCGGAGGGCTTGTTCTCGCCGCGGATGTAGGCCATCCGGTGCGGCGTCCACAAGCGGTCGAGGTCGTCGGGCCGGCCGATGCCGTCCTGGACCATCTCGTCCTCGCTCACCCGGCGGTCCTGTCGAGAGCGGTCTCCGAGGTTCCCGGCCCGGCCCAGCGAAGCTGTCGACCGTCGGTCCTGCCCGCCATGCGGTCAGGGTATCCGCGCCAGGGATGCTTGCCGCCCCGCCGCTCACGTCTGCGCGAAGTAGTCACCCAGCGTCGTCTCGGTGCCGGGGCAGGTGACGTCGACGTCGCGACCAGCCTCGACCCACTGCGCCAGCACACCGATACCGCCCTGGATCATCCAGTCACTCCCGCACCGGGACAGCGCCTCGGCCTTCGACGTCTTGCCGGCCGCCCGCCACTCCGGCACGCCGAGGCTGAGGTCGCCGACCACCGTCTCCCACAGGTGCGGGGTCGAGTAGACGCCGACCCGGTAGCCGGCGTCGGCGTACCCCCGCGCCGCGCCCAGCACGACCTCGGCGTTGGCCTCCGGGTCCGGGCTCCAGTCGTAGAACGGCACCGGCTCGACGTCGAGCCAGATGATCGGCGACTCGAGCCCGGCGGCGGCCATCGACGCGAGGTTGAACTGCGCCTGCGCGTAGCCGGCCTCGCGCAGCCCGCCGTACTGCTGCTGGGTGGCGTCGTCGGGCCAGCTGATCACCGAGTACGCCGCCACGAGCAGCCGGCGCTCCTTGACCCACGCGACCTGGTCGGCCAGGCACGGGTTGGCGTGGAAGCCGGGCCCGTTGGTGAGGCCGATGACGACGTACGCAGCGTCGTCGGTCGGCATCGGCGCGCCCTTCGAGACCTTGTGCGGGATGCCCATCCCGGCCGGGCACTGCGGCCACGAGACGTCGCCGCCGACCACGCCCGGCTCGCGGGGCGCGATCGGCTGGCCCATGCCGCTGGCCTCCGCCTGGGCCGAGGCGGCCAGCGACTGCGCGGCGGAGGCCAGCCCCGGGTCGAGGCCGCCGCTCGCGGTCGCGGTCGGTGCCGAGGCAGCGGACGTCGGCCCGGCCGGTTCGCGGGCGGACGAGGACGAGGTGTCCGGCGACGAGCAGGCCGCGCACGCGAGGACGGCTGCGGCCAGCGTCCCCGCGGCTCGGATCACTCCTTCTCCCACACCGAGACGTGTGACTCGCTGTCGGCGGTGAACGGCGTCCGGTCCCACCACTCCCAGCGCTCGCGCAGCCGCATCCCGGCCAGCCGAGCCATCAGGTCCAGCTCTGCCGGCCAGGCGTAGCGGAACGGCACCGAGTTGCGGCCGTAGCTGCCGTCCTCGCCGCGGGTGTAGTGGTGCGACCACATCAGCTGGGTGACCGGGTCGTACTCGTCGATGCCGTGGTGCGCGTCGGTGTGGCTGAAGACGCGGTATCGGTGGTCCGGCTGCGCCCACAGCACCCCGGGCACGCCGGTCTCGACGACGAAGCAGCCCCCGGGCCGCAGGTGTCGCGCGGCGTTCGCGAACGTCGCGACCTGGCCGTCCTGGCTGGCGACGTTGCCGATGGTGTTGAAGACCAGGTAGACGAGGTCGAACTCGCCCTCCAGCCCGACACCGGCCAGCGCCGTGCTGAAGTCGCCGATCTCGACCGGGATCTCCGCGCCGCCGGGCTTGGCCCGCAGCCGGGCCACCATCGCCTCGGACAGGTCGATCCCGTGCACCGAGACCCCGCGCGCGGCCAGCGGCAACGCGACCCGGCCGGTGCCGATGGCGAGCTCGAGCGCCCGGCCACGTTCTCCGGCCAGCTCGGCGAGGAAGCCGGACTCGAGCGCCAGGTGCTCCTCGCTGAACCGGAGGTCGCTGTCGTCGTCGTACGACGCCGCGACGGGCGCCCCGAAGTAGTCGACCGGGTCGGTCATCAGACCTGCTCGCGCGACTCCACGGCGGCGACGACCCGAGCGATGGCTTCCTCGACCGAGACGCCGTTGTCCTGGTGCCCGTCGCGGTAGCGGAACGACACCGCACCGGCGGCCATGTCGTCGTCGCCCGCGATCATCATGAACGGCACCTTCTGGAGCTGGGCGTTGCGGATCTTCTTCTGCATCCGGTCGTCGGAGTCGTCGACCTCGACGCGGACGCCCGCCTTCTTGAGCTGGCGCGCCACGTCGTAGAGGTAGTCGTTGTGCCGCTCGGCGATCGGGATGCCCTGCACCTGGACCGGCGCCAGCCACGGCGGGAAGGCGCCGGCGTAGTGCTCGACGAGGACGCCGAGGAACCGCTCGATCGAGCCGAACTTCGCCGAGTGGATCATCACCGGCCGCTGCCGCGAGCCGTCGGCCGCCTGGTACTCCAGCTCGAAGCCGCGGGGCTGGTTGAAGTCGTACTGGATCGTCGACATCTGCCAGGTCCGGCCGATGGCGTCGCGGGCCTGGACGGAGATCTTGGGGCCGTAGTAGGCCGCGCCGCCCGGGTCGGGCACCAGCTCGAGCCCGGACTCCGCCGCGGCGTCGGCGAGGACCTGGGTGGCCACCGCCCACTCCTCGTCGTCCCCGACGAACTTGTCGAGGTTGGCCTCGTCGCGGGTCGACAGCTCGAGGTAGAAGTCGTCGATGCCGAAGTCGCGGAACAGCCCGAGGCAGAAGTTCAGCAGGTGCTTGATCTCGTCCGGCGCCTGCTCGGCGGCCACGTAGGAGTGCGAGTCGTCCATGGTCAGCCCGCGGACCCGGGTGAGGCCGTGCACGACGCCGGACTTCTCGAACCGGTAGACGCTGCCGAGCTCGAAGAGCCGCAGCGGCAGCTCACGGTAGGACCGCCCACGCGACCGGTAGATCAGGTTGTGCATCGGGCAGTTCATGGCCTTGAGGTAGTAGTTCGCGCCCTCGAGCTCCATGGGCGGGAACATCCCGTCGGCGTAGTAGGGCAGGTGCCCCGAGGTGTGGAACAGCCCCTCCTTGCTGATGTGGGGGGTGCCGACGTACTCGAAGCCCTCTTCGATGTGGCGCTTCTTGACGTACTCCTCCATCTCCCGCTTGATCACCCCGCCCTTGGGATGGAAGACCGCGAGCCCGGAGCCGAGCTCGTCGGGGAAGGAGTAGAGGTCGAGCTCCCGGCCGAGCTTGCGGTGGTCGCGCCGCTCGGCCTCCTCGATCTGGTGCAGGTGCGCCTCGAGGGCCTCCTTGGACTCCCAGGCGGTGCCGTAGATGCGCTGGAGCTGCTTGTTCTTCTCGTTGCCGCGCCAGTAGGCCGCCGCGGTGCGCATCAGCTTGAACGCCGGGATCCGCTTGGTGGTCGGCAGGTGCGGGCCGCGGCACAGGTCGCTCCACGCCACCTCGCCGTCGCGGCGGATGTTGTCGTAGATGGTGAGCTCGCCCTCGCCCACCTCCGCCGCGGCGCCCTCGATCGCCTCGCTGGTCGACCCGGTCGCGGCCCCTGAGCCCTTGAGCCCGATCAGCTCGACCTTGTAGGGCTCGTCCTTGAGCTCGTCGAGCGCATCGGCGTCGGTGGTCACCCGCCGGGAGAACCGCTGACCCTCCTTGATGATCTTGCGCATCCGGGTCTCGATCTTCTCGAGGTCCTCGGGGTGGAACGGGGTCTCGACGTCGAAGTCGTAGTAGAAGCCGTCGCGGATCGGCGGCCCGATCCCGAGCTTGGCGTCCGGATAGAGGTCCTGGACCGCCTGCGCCATCACGTGCGCGGTCGAGTGCCGCAGGATGTCGTGGCCGTCGCCGCTGTCGATCTCCACGCCCTCGACCTCGT
Source organism: Nocardioides sp. (assembly GCF_036274455.1). GTDB lineage: Bacteria > Actinomycetota > Actinomycetes > Propionibacteriales > Nocardioidaceae > Nocardioides. Next base: position 25,511 of record NZ_DASUFR010000228.1, read on the forward strand.
CGCCGTCCTGGAGCTCGTAGGAGAGGTCCTTCAGGCTCGGCCCGTCGGCGGCGTTGACCCGCGCGGCGATCACCCGGTCGTCGTCCTTGAACAGCTCCCACGCCTTGGTACCCGTCGTGACCTGCCGCTCCTCACGCGCACCGGCGTGGACGAGGGCGATCTTCAGATCGGACACGGGACTGCCTTTCGGGCGGACTGCTGGACCCGTTGATCGTAACGACGGCCCGCGACCGGCCGCCTGCGGGTTTCACCCCACGACGGACGAGATGCGACGCCGCCCGGGCAACCACGGTGGCTGAGGTGCGAGGCCGGTCACGGCCGAGCCTCGAAGCCTCCGCAACGAAGGCACCCGGCGCAACCACCCG